>DWVR01000058.1 GCA_019120125.1 Candidatus Phocaeicola excrementigallinarum
GATGAAACCAAACGTGCGGATGCGCTCGTCGGGACGGGTGGTCCCGTCCCTTGCCGCGCGGCGTTCCCCGACCGATGAGGCTTTATCCTGTTTGCTAACGAAACGTTGCGTTTCTATTTGGATTCTTCACAGATAAAAATACAAGTCGAAAGGCAAGGAAACGCTTCAGTTATACTGAACGGCTTACCGCTTGGAACGAGAAATATTAACAGTTGAATTCTGATGATGGATAAACAGGAACTTTAAACCTAAAACGCCCCAACATATGCCGGAAAACGTCGAAACATTTCAGGTAAAGACACTCCGGCATTCTACCGATGCAGCAGAAATGTACGATGCAGGGCTTACCTATTGCCGAAAGTCACATTCAGACGAAGCAGTCCCACCACCATCTCGCGGTGGCGCGAACGAATGACATGCACCGCGGGTTGCACGGAAAGCCAGTCTGAAAACGGCACCACGCAAGTGACCTCAGCGTCAATCTCGTTTCCGGAGGCCAGGTCATGCATCCGGTTCACGGCCACTCCGGCCTCGATGTTCCTCCCGGAAATCCCGCTCACGGTAAGTCCGGTTCCCCAATATCCATGCGTGTCCTGCCGGTAACGTGTCATCATCGCTCCCTGAAGGAGCAGACACCAGCGCGTGGTCCCCCACCTCAAAAAAGGCTGCTCCACCAGCCCCCAGATACCCGTTTTCCGGTAGAACACACCGGAGACCTCCCCGTCGGGAACCTTGCCCGCCACATATCCGAAGGCATACGTGGCATCCGCCTCTTTGAAAACCTCCCATTCATAAGAAAGGCTTCCTATCGAGAAAAGCCCGTCCCTGCCGGGCCTGAAACGGAACTGGCGTTTGAAGGTGTCGTCCGCCACATCGTTATACAGACTCGACTTCACCGTAAATCCACGAAAAGGATATATCTCCAGATGAACGCCCAAGGCGGACATGGGAAAAGTGGCCACGGAATAATTATTGGAAATGATGGGAAAATCAGCATCGGCAGGAGCGGTAAAAAGGCTGGTGGCAGGGCTTGTGAAATAATCGATGTCAATGTTCCTCAATCCAGCGGAAACATATACCCGTTTGCCGAACCGCTGCCCCAAAGAAGCCTGCATCAGACGGAAGGGCTTGTTGTCGCCGGTATAGATGTTCGAGAAACCAAGCAAATCATCACTCACAGGGTCGGCCGTAGAATAAGTGGCGATGGCCGTCCCCTCAAACATGGCCCCTTTCCACAAAACGACACCCAAACCGGCCTCCAGGCAGTTCACCCACTCCACTCTCCCTTCCGTCATATTCCAGTCCCCCTCCGTAATTCCAGAAATTTCCCGCAACACACGCGGCTGGGATTTCAGGAAAGACAGGATAAAGGAACAAAACACAAGAATCGTCAGTCGTCTCACGTCAAGTCAATAAAAGTTTTTGTCAGCATCGCTTAATTCTCCGCAAAATTACATTCTTTTCACCATCCGGCAACCTTTCTCCCGAGAAATAACCCGGCAAATTTTATAACTTTGCATCCTGAGAAAAGAAACGGGTACGGAATCCGTCCGCAGGTACTTTAAGCAATGATAGATCAAGCCACCATAGACCGTATCATGGACGCCGCGCAGATTGTCGACGTGGTGTCCGAGTTCGTCACGCTCCGCAAGCGGGGAGTGAACTACATCGGGCTGTGTCCGTTCCACAACGAAAAGACCCCCTCCTTCAGTGTCTCGCCGAGCAAGGGTGTATGCAAATGTTTCAGCTGTGGAAAAGGAGGCAACGTGGTGCACTTCATCATGGAACACGAGCAGCTCTCGTATTACGAAGCCCTCAAATGGCTGGCCAGAAAATACAACATAGAAGTCAAAGAACGAGAGCTGACCGATGAGGAAAGGCAGGCACAGAACCTGCGCGAGAGCCTGTTTGTGGTCAACCAGTTCGCCTGCGACTATTTCCAGGATATACTTCACAACAGCCTCGACGGCCAACGAATCGGCATGACCTATCTGCGCGGACGGGGATTCCGCGACGACATCATCCGGAAATTCCAATTAGGCTACTGCACGGACTCGCGCGACGCGTTCGCACAAACCGCACTGAAGAAAGGTTTCAAGGAAGATTTTCTGGTAAAGACCGGACTCTGTTACCGAAAAGACGACGGCACCCTGCACGACCGGTTCTGGGGACGTGTCATCTTCCCTGTACATACCCTGTCGGGAAAAGTCGTGGCATTTGGAGGACGTGTACTGAACGCCGCCACCAAAAACGTGCAGATGAAATATGTCAACTCACCGGAATCGGAAATCTATCATAAAAGCAGGGAACTCTATGGCATCCATTTTGCCAAACAAGCCATCGTCAGACAGGACAGATGCTTTCTGGTAGAAGGATACACGGATGTGATTTCCATGCACCAGAGCGGTATCGAGAATGTGGTGGCCTCGTCAGGAACAGCCCTTACCCCCGACCAGATCAGACTGATACACCGTTTCACCAACAACATCACCGTGCTTTATGACGGCGACGGAGCGGGTATCAAGGCCAGTATCCGGGGTATCGACATGCTGCTGGAAGAAGGCATGAACGTGAAAGTATGCCTGCTGCCGGACGGAGACGACCCCGACAGCTTTGCCAAAAAACACAACGCCACGGAATACCAGGCTTATATCAACGGACATGAGGTGGACTTCATCCGTTTCAAGACCAGCCTGCTGTTGGAAGAGGCCGGTAAAGACCCCATCAAACGGGCCTCACTCATCTCCAGCATTGTCAGAAGCATATCGGTCATACCAGAGGAAATAGTACGTTCAGTCTATATCCGCGAGTGCGCACAACTGCTGGACATGGACGAAAAGATACTGGTAGAGGCCACCTCCAGACTGATCAGTCAGGCAAAAGAAGCAAGATTCAAGGAAGAAGAGCGTAAAAGACAACGGGAACAACGCAATGCCCGGCAAACGGTCAAGACGGAGACCCCGCAAGAATCCGTCACCCGGCAAACGGCTGATGTACAGTCCGTCATAGACAACTCCCGCCAACCGGAAAAAGAGCCGGAAGAAACGCCAGTGCCACCTTCCTCACCTGAAGACAACTTCTTCCCGTTCCTTCCGGAAGAAGGCAACGAACAGAAACTCTTTTTCATAAAAGAAGAACTGCTGGTACGCATGATTATCCGCTACGGAGAAAAAGTAATGTGTTATGTAGAAGACGAGAACGGAGAGGAAAAACCGCTGACCGTTACCGAATACATCATTGACAGCCTGAAAGAAGACGGGCTTCATTTCCATGACGCGCTTCATCGGAAAATACTGAAAGAAGCCGCGGAACATCTGTACGACGAGAACTTCGTGGCCGAACGGCACTTCGTCAACCATCCCGACCCGGAAGTAAGCAAACTTGCGGCCGACCTGTCGAGCGACCGCTACCAGCTCAGCAAATACCATTCGAGAGGACAAAAGATAATCACAGACGAGGAGCGGCTCTACGAACTGATTCCCCGTCTGATAATAGACTTCAAACTGTCAATTGTGGAAGAAGAAATGGATCATACTCTGAAAATGTTGGGCAAACCGGAGATCGCCAACGCCCCGGAACAATGCATCCCGCTCATGAAACGTTATAAAGACCTGCATGAGATTCAGAGCATGATGTCAAAAAAAGCGGGCGACCGCATTCTGATCAGTTGAAAGTCCGCATCAATATTTGCTGCGGATAAGATTCATGAATTCCTCACGGGTCTTGGCCTGATTGAACGCTCCGGTAAAATCAGAAGTGGTAGTGACCGAATTCTGCTTTTCCACTCCTCTCATCTGCATGCACATGTGCTTGGCCTCCACCACCACCATGACACCCAACGGGTTCAGAGTCTCCTGAATGCACTCCTTTATCTGTAAGGTCATGCGCTCCTGCACCTGCAGACGATGGGAGAAAATATCCACCACCCGGGCAATCTTGCTCAATCCCGTAATATATCCGTTGGGTATATACGCCACATGAGCTTTCCCGTAAAACGGCAGCATGTGATGCTCGCACATGGAAAAGAAATCAATGTCTTTCACAATGACCATCTGACTGTACGGTTCCTTGAACTTCGCCGCGTTCAGCACCTCTTTCGGATCCATCTCATATCCCCTTGTCAACGTCAGCATGGCCTTGGCCACTCTTTCCGGGGTTTTCAACAATCCCTCACGGGTAGGGTCCTCCCCCAGTAAGGACAATATCTCTGCATAATGACCCTTCAGCCTTTCTATCTTCTCCTCAGGCCAGATCATCGAACTGTTATCAATCATTATTCTATCGGTATGTTAATTTGTTCACGTACAATGGACACTTCCTTGAATACGCCGGTAGCCTTCAGCATACGCATAGCTGAATGCGCTTCCTCAATTGTTTTATAGTCGCCCACACGACACAGCCAGCGGGGTGGCTGGAAATAAGTATACACCGGCATGTCAGGAAATTTTTCCTGCACCTTCAGCTGTACATTGTGCGCCTCGGAACGTGCCTGGCGCGAATTGTTTCCGGCGTACACCTGCACTCTGAATCCACGCATCTTCAATATTTTCTCTTGTCCGGTTCCGGAATGCACATAACGTTCTCCTATCATCTTCGTGATTTGTGCATCCTGATGGACCGTCACCGTTCCTTCGCCCGCGTTGTTGGCCTGCAGACTCTCGACAATATTCCGCTGGGCATTCACCCCCACTATGGGAAAAAGCAGAAAAGCGACAACTGATAAAAGAAATTTCATCTTGTTTACCGGTTTATAAAGTGAAACACAGAGGAACAAAGAGTAACCTTGAAAGAAGAATCTCCCTGTTCCCCTGCGTAAAAAGATTAAAATGATTCAGTCAAAAAGGAATCCGCGCTCCGGTCTTATTTGAAAGCGTCGATGATACCCTTGAAATCAGCGGCCTTCAATGCGGCTCCGCCAATCAGACCACCGTCTACATCCGGTTTCGCAAACAGTTCCCTTGCATTCGAAGGTTTGCAGCTGCCACCATACAGGATTGAAGTATTCTCAGCCACTTCATTTCCATATTTAGCGGCAACCAAAGAACGGATATGGGCATGGATTTCCTGAGCCTGTTCCGGAGTAGCAGTCTTGCCTGTACCGATAGCCCAAACCGGTTCATAAGCCAGAATGACCTTGCTGAAGTCTTCCGCTGACAAAGAGAATACAGAAGCCAACTGAGCCTCAACAACCTCATTCTGCTTGTTCGCTTCACGTTCTGCCAATACCTCACCGATGCAGAAGATAGGTTTCAGGTTGTTTGCCAAAGCCAGTTTCACCTTTTCCGCCAGGATTTCCACTGTTTCATGATAATAAGCACGGCGTTCTGAGTGACCCAGAATCACATACTGTGCACCTGTAGAAGCCACCATTTCGGCAGAAACTTCACCTGTGTATGCGCCCGACACCTTGTCCGCGCAGTTTTCTGCACCTACACCGATAATTGAGCTGTCAACAATCGGAGTTACAGAAGCCAGATGGATAAACGGTGTGCAGATAATCACCTCACAGTTAGGTTTGTCTGCAGTCAAGACTTCATTCAGTTCTTTTGCCAAAGCAATTCCTTCTTGCAGGTTCTTGTTCATTTTCCAGTTTCCTGCTACAATGTTCTTTCTCATTTTATTTAAAATTTAAAGGGTTAATATATCCGTTTTAAATTCTTGTTTTTCTTTACGTCCCAGAAGCGGCGTCCGCCATGCCGTCATTATCCCGCACAGCCCTCCTTCGCCTCTCCTTACCGTTGCGCAACCTCATCCATATCAGGTCGGTGACGGTCAACAGCAACAACGGCCCCCAGAACCATCCCAACACAAGCGACAGCTTATGTAAAGTCGTTTTCGGGTCCGGCCGTCCCAACGGCAAACGGTCAAGCGGCCCTTTCAACTCATATTCATCCGGCAGGTCACTTCCGCTCCATTTCCTCACCACGACACCCTTCTTCAGCAACATCAGCCCCGGATTGGAACGGACCATCGTCTTCAACACAATCTCGTCAGCCAAAGCGAACGGGTATTCAGCCCCCGTATTCTCCTGCCATGCCTGAATAGCCTCATCCGTCGAGGCCGTAACACACAGGAAACGATAACCGTGCTCCACACTATAGTCATAAATCTCATTGATCAGATCCATCGAACTGTCATCCGCCTTGTCCAGCCACGGAGAGACCAGAAGGAAAGTATATGAACTGTCAGACAATACCTCTTCCGTCAGATCAACTCCATCTTCATACGAAGATAAAGAAAAGTCCTGTATCGGCGGCACATAGCCTTCTTCCTTCAATATCGTCCTTGAATCGACAAATTTCCACAAGGAGTCTTCAGGAATATCCTCCAACCTAAAATCCTTCCGCTCACCGTCTCTCTCATATGTGAATACCGTTTCATATACCGGAAGCCTGACTCCCTCCGGTATTTCCATTCCTTTCCGGATATCAGCCCCGACATGATAAGGTCTGAAATCAAACAAAGGAAGATAGCGGAAACTGAACACGGAAAAGAAAAGGATAAAGGCGATAATGTATAGCGCAACCAGCCAATCCACCTTGGACGAAACAATCTTGAAAACGAAACGCCGCCATTTGAAGAAACTGACTGCCAACACCAGCAACGCCACATTCTTGAAAAAAGTCTCCCAATTAGTCAGCAATATGGCATCCCCGAAGCATCCGCAGTCTGAAATCGGATCGGCTATGGCCAGCCACAACGTCAATGGAGTCATCACCAGCATGAACAAAAGCACAAGCATTGAAGACGCCCATCTACGGATGCCGAAAAGGAAATATCCACCTATCGTAAACTCAAAAACGCCACAGAGCAATGCCGTCAAATAGGGCACCGGACCATCCGTCAGATCAAACAGCCCCCATGCCTCCAAATAATCCCGCACCTTGAAAACCGTGCCCATCGGATCATTTGCCTTGACAAATCCGGAGAACAGAAAAACAGCCGCCAATACGAAACGGCAGACATTTGCCCAAACAACAACCGCTTTATGTAAATGTTTATCTGTCAAAATCCAAATCACCTATACACGTTTATCAACGCAACAAAGTTACAGATTTTTCGCTGAGCTTACAACAAAATCCTCCCACAAAAAGAATCATCCTGAATGAAGTCATGAAAAACCACTTCATCCAGGATGACGGAAAAGCTATATCAATTCTATAATATCCATAAAATCAAGAGCATCTCAATACCTGACCAATGCGCAGGACTGTAGTCCGTCTGATACCGTTCAACTTACACAGACGGTCGATAGACACATGATAGATGCGCGAGATACGCCCCAAGGTATCCCCCTTACGGATCTTATGATAACGGATCGCCGCCTTTTCGGCTTCCACTGCACCGGATTTTCCTTCCTTCACGGCCGCCAGAGCACGAGTACGCTGGTAAGCGTATCTGTTCGCGCCACGGATAAACAGATAACTGTCCGCCACAATATCCTGATTGGGGAAATCAAACATGAACTCAGGATTGATCACTTCGCCCAAGAAACGGGTTTCAAAGTGCAGATGCGAGCCCGTGGAACGTCCCGTATTTCCTCCCAGTCCAATCGGATCGCCCGCCTTCACATACTGGTCCTCGGCCACAATCTGCTTGGACAAATGTCCGTAAATCGTCTCAAGTCCATTATCATGACGGATCACCACATACTTTCCATATCCGCGACGCTCATATTTCACCATACGGACACGACCGTCGAAAGCCGCACGGATAGTATCGCCGATATATACCTTGATGTCAAGTCCGTTGTGCATACGGCGCCAACGGGGGCCACATTTTGAAGTGATTTTCGTATGGGTTGTCGGCATGCAGAAACCGGTAAGGTCTATGCGGAAACTATCCGGAATCTGTACGGTATTTCCGTAAGCATGAACGCGATCATGACTCCAGTTCGGATAAAGGCTGTAAGCGGGATAAACAGCCTGTTCTGCCTTGATCTGACGGATCAACGCCAGCGAATCAACCGCTTTCAATTTTCTGTCGATAGGGGCTTGTCTGGCCAACAGGTCCTGTCCGCAGACATTCACGCTCACCAAGGCCAAAGCCGCCATTGTCACTGTCCTAATACATTTTAAAATCATTACATTATAATATTTTTTCAGCAAGTATCCGTCGGCCGACCTCCCGGTCCGAACGTATCCAGAATACCACTACCAGTTTACACAATTCTATTTCCCAGACGAAGATTTCCACCTTTTCACTCCAAAAGTCCCTCGTCATTCTCAACAAAACGTTCCAAAGATAGCATTTTTCTTTCTGAAATCATCCTTCAATTAACTATTTTTCATGTATTTTCAACGGAAAACATTCAACATTCCGCCTTTATATGTCCAACAACATGTATTTTCACTGAACATTTTACAGATCCCGTCACTTTCCGGAAGTCGCACCGTCCTCTTCACTGACAAGGACAAACCTTCCATTCTTCCAGATGTAACAAAGCGGATGAGGAAGCAAAAAAGGCTTCATCTTACCGGCCGTTTCCTTATCCATATAGTCAGGTGTCGTATAGACAAACGACAAGGCCCTTTCCCTTGCCGACAGTTCCGCCTTCAACAGATACATATCCGCATACACACGCACATTCTTCAAAGAATCCGCCCGCACATCGGTTTCCGGCACGACATAGAACGCCGACTCCTCAGGCCAGTCCAGAAACTTGTCCGTGGACAGCCTTTTCCAGTCGGTCGTATAAAAAGAGATTGAGCTGTCCGCCACCGGTGCCGAATAGGTATGCACCACACAAACCACTTTCGTTGAGTCGTTCACGGGCAGAAGCTTCATCTCCAACGTACTTGCGGAAGACAGTCTCACAAACAGATAATCATCTGTCAGTTCTGTCATCTCAGACTGCTTTCCAAAGCGGTTCTTCACCTCCGCCTTCATGCCACTTGCCAAGAAGTCCCCGAAATCGGCCCGGTTCACTTCCGTCAGCAACGGCGACAATGAATCGGGCAAAGCCACAAACAAAGACTTCATATCTTGAGCCTGCACCGCCATCCAACAGCACAGCGCGATCATGATTCCCAAAATGCGTTTCATAAATTCTCCATTAAAGACAGGCCAAAGATACAACTATTTGCCGAACAACCCCCATCATTTCCCGTTTTTCCGTTTCAGAAAATCGGTAGGACTTTCCCCAAAATAGTCCTTATAACAACGGGTAAAATATGAAGGCGAGCTGAATCCCACTTCATACGTGATTTCGGCCACGGTCTTTTCAGTAGAAGCCAACAGTGAAGAGGCCTTCTTCAGGCGTGCGATACGGAGCAGCTCATTCGGGGAATATCCGGTCAGCGCCTTGGTCTTCCGGTAAAGCTGCACGCGCCCCAAGCCCATTTCGGTGCCCAGGTCCTCCACGCTCAGTTCCGAATCGCCCATTCTCGCCTCAATCAACTCATGAAGCTTGTCGACAAACCCCTTGTCCACCTTTCCCAACGGAACGTCCTGCACGGTAGAAGCACGGTCACTGAAAAACGACTTCAGACGCTTGTGATTGTCTATCAGATTGCGCAGACGGGTCTGAAGCAGTTTCGCGCTGAAAGGCTTTGTCAGATAAGAATCCGCCCCACATTCATACCCCTTTATTTTCTGCTCGTCCATCGCATATGCGGTCAGCATCATCACCGGGATATGTGAGGTCTGCATCTCGCTCTTCAGCCTCCGGCAACATTCCATTCCGTCCATCACGGGCATCATCACGTCGCAGACAATGGCATCGGGCACATACTTCATGGCCTGCTTCAGCCCCTCCTGCCCGTTGACCGCCTCAACCACCGTGTATTGCTGCTGGAGCAACATCCGCACATAATCCCTGATGGCCTGATTGTCATCAATGACCAGCACAGTTTCCTTATTCTCCTTTTCCACTTTTTCCTCCGCCTGACTCACCGTCTCCAGATCCGCGTCAAGCACCGCTCCCTCTTGCAGGTTCGTCAGGATCGCATTCCGTTCCAGCCCCTCGGCCAATGTCCCGGCCTGCCTCATCGGCATTTCAATGATAAAGGCCGTACCTTTCTTCTCACCGCTTTCCACACGGATTTCCCCATGATGCATCTCCACGAAAGCCTTCACCAAGGCCAGGCCGATTCCCGAACCGGCATGATGCACGTCAATCTGATAGAAACGCTCAAAGATGTGCCGCACATGTTCGGCCGACATCCCGATGCCTGTATCCGAGACCTGCAGGCGCAACCAATCATCCTGATTACGGGTAAAACGCGACAAGTCCACCTTTATCTTTCCATTCTCAGGCGTGAACTTGAAAGCGTTCGAAAGCAGATTATAGGTAATGCGTTCCAGCTTTTCCGCATCGGCTATCATGACATACCCCTGCGGCGCATCGTCCGCCACCACTTCAAAATGAATATGCTTGCGGAACGACAAGGTACGGAAAGCTTCGGTCCACTCTTCCATCTCCTTCCGGATGTCAAATTCCGAAAGATGGAGACCCAACTTGCCGTTCTCGAACTTGCGGAAATCCAATATCTGGTTGATGAGACGCAGAAGCACCACCACATTCTTATGCACGATATGAAGCAACGAGCGCTCACGCTCGTCCAGATTGCGGCTCTCCATCAGCTGGTTCACCGGATCGGCAATCAATGTAAGCGGTGTACGGAAATCGTGCGACACGTTCGTAAAGAACGCCAGCTTGGCATGCGTGGCCTCCTCCAGCTTGTGCGAAAGGTCAATCAGCTGGTCACGCTGTTCCTCCAGTTTCGTTTTCTGGGCCGAAAGTTCCGCATTCAAACGGTTCTTGGTCCAGAAAGCCCTCACCACAAACACCAGCAGCAGAGCCACCAGCAACAGGATAACGACACAGGCATACAGAAACATTCTTTGGGCGGAATAGCGCAGGAAATAGATGTCCAGCTTCTTGTTCAGATACTCTATCTTCCGATCCAGCTCGAAAATATGCTCCGTCTGCATCTTCATCACGCGGGCATTCGACTTGTCGACCAAAGCCGTGTTCAGTCTCGTTTCCCGGCTGTACGGCTTTCCCTCCAGAATATTCATCACCACCTGCATCACCTTGTCGCCCGAGGTCGGATAAATGAAAGTGGCCTCCAGCTCACCGTCCGCCACGCTTTCCACCCCATATCCTTCGCCCGACACGGCATCAATGCCCACAAACAACATTTCCTTTTCCCGCCCGTGTCTCACGGCCGAACGGTAAGCACCGATGGCCATACGGTCGTTCTGCGCGAACACCACGTCGATATGCTGATGATTCCTGAATATCGTGTCGAGCACATTCTCCGCCACTTCCTGGAAAAAACCCGCGTCGGCCGAGGCCAAAACCCGGATGCCGGGCGACGAGGACAAGGCGTCAATGAATCCCCTATGCCTCTCCACCGCGGAAGTAGACCTGCGCAGACCGGTGATTTCCACCACATTTCCCTTGCCGTGCAGACGGTTGACTATGTATGTGCCCGCCCGCCGTCCGATATCATAATTGTCCGCCCCTACATAAGCCGTATATTTGTCCGAATGGATCTTGCGGTCGACCAATATGACAGGGATTCCGGCATCATACGCTTTCCCGATAACCGGAGCGATCGCGTCGGCCTCATTGGGCGACACCACCAGCGCGTCGACCTTCTGCCTGATAAACGCTTCAATGTCCTCTATCTGACGGTCGTTGTCATCCTTGGCAGTACGTATGCTGACCGTGGTTCCCGGATAAAACAAGGCCTCCCGAAGAATCTCCTTGTTCATCTGCGCACGCCATTCGTCATCACTGCACTGGGATACGCCGACCACCACTTTTTTTTCACTGCTGGAACAGGCCGAAAGAACCAGCAATGACAATATCAAGGTAAAAACGGTTTTCATGGTATCTGATTTTAAAGCGCAAAACTATAAAATAAACGGGAAATTCCCAAACAGGACCACCCGCCCTAGCCCCTCAGCAGACTGGCCACAGCCGTCCGATAGGTATCCAGCTTTGTGGCCTTATGGATTGCCTTCCGCGCCTTACGGTCAGCGTCGGGCAGAAGATATTCCCAAAAAGCCTTCATCTTCAGCAACAATTGCGCGTCACCGCCCTGCAGTTGCTTGGAGTAGGCATCAAAAACCATCTCATGCAACTTCCGGACTCGTTCCATCTTGTCGCCCTCCTCCAACGGATGCCCCTGAAAATATTCTACGGCCAGCGCGGGATTCCCCAACAAGCCACGCCCGACCACCACGCCCGACAGACGGGGAAAACGGATACGGATCTCCTCTATGTCAGCCACAGTCATCAGGTCACCGTTATAAAAAAGCGGCTTCTCACATGCTTCATAAAAGGCAGAGAAAGCGTCCATGTCGGTCTCCCCCTTATATTGCTGTTTCCCCAACCGGGGATGCAACACGATGTGCGACAAAGGCAGTCGGTTGAGCAAGGGAAGGAGCCGGAGACATTCCTGAGGGTCATCCCATCCCAACCTCAGTTTTACTGATACGGCTATCTGCGGAAAACGTTCCACCAGATCCGTCAGCACCTCCTCCACCTCCTCGGGAAAAGGCAGCATCCCTGCCCCGTTATGTCTTTTCGCCAGCATCGGAAAAGGACAGCCCAGATTCAGGTCCGCCTCACGATAGCCTTTCTCCGCGAAATGTTCCATTATCCGTTCCGCCTTGTCCTGCCCGGAAGCTATCAGCTGGGGGATCAGTCTCACTCCGGCATTGTTGTCCGGATCTATGTCACGCACATCCTTGCGGCGTATCTCGCCATGCTCTATTCTCACAAAAGGAGAATAATAACAGTCCACACCCCCGAAAAGAAGCGCGTGCGCCCGGCGGTATATTGCGTCGGTATATCCCTGCAAGGGAGAAAACTGTATAGAAAAAGTACTCTGCATCGAAATTTCCAAATAAATTATATCCGCAAAGTTATAAATATTATCGGAACCTCGCAACGGATACGGAAACACAGCCTGCCAAATGAAAGAGCCATGATACGGGAAGAAGAAAAATTCAGTATATTTGCACCGACAATTCAAAAACACATCAACAATGAGACAAGACAAGTTCTTTACATTCCTCCTGTTTTTCATGCTTTTATCCTTCTGCAGACTGCAGGCGGACACTCCCCAAGGAAACCTTTACCTGACCCCACAACGTCTTTTCCATATCTCCAGAAGCATCAACAAGAATCTGGTATGCTATGACGCCAATCTGGTCAACGGGAAACTGGACACCGAAAAGCCGCTGAACGTATATTGGGTGAACCGCGAGGAACGTATGGGCGAGAAAAACGGACTAAGCTTCTTCCAACGGAAAATGGCCTACGGATACAAGGTGGTGGCAAAAGGAAACGGCTCCAGCACGGTCACCCTCACCGCCTATTCAGGCCGCAAACTGGAAATCTGCCAGCAAGGCTCACACTACATCTGCCGGGCCGTCATCAACGGCAAACCGTCCGTGCTGAAGTATCTGTACGTGAAAGTAAGCGACCACAACCCTCTTGGCGTAGACTATGTGGAGCTTCATGGAGTGACTCTCTCCGGCAACGAGGAAGTCACGGAGAGAATCATGAACTGACAGACTGACCCCTTTCCGGAACCTCCAAAAAATCTTTCCGGAAACCTCTTGACGAAAACTATAGTCCGGCCCGTGGACCGTACGGTTCATATCGGTGGACTATACAGACCGCCAGCGTGAACCGTACGGTTCACGGGCTGGACTATAGAAAACAGACTGACGTTTTCAATTTATTTCTTCGGAAACATACATTTCATGGCCCGCCCACACAAAAAAATACCGCCCCGCAAGCCGTAACCCCCGGGGCGGTTCCACCAATCTCAATACCAGCACTTAAACACTTGTCATCCCAGTCTTTCCTTCAAGTAATCCGGAAGCACGGGCATCGCGCCGTTCTGCGTGCATACGAATCCGGACACGTCCACAGCCAGCTTATGGGCCTCAGGCACAGACTTTCCTTTCAGAATGGCCGACACGAACGAGGCCGTAAACGAATCGCCCGCACCTACCGTATCCGCCACCTCCACCTTCGGAGTCTCCACAAACGAGACGTTACCCGGCGTAAACACGTAGCTTCCGTTCACTCCGCACGTCAGAATCAGCATCTTCAGATTATATTTGGCCAGAAGGATCCAGCACTTGTCCTGCAGGTCAATGCCCGGATATCCGAACATACGGCTGATGGTTACAAGTTCCTCATCATTGATCTTCAATATATTGCACTTACACATGGAATTACACAGGATTTCCTTCGTATAAAAGCCCTGACGCAGGTTAATGTCGAAGATCTTATACTGTCCTTCCCCGTCGGGCATCGCATCAAGGAAGCGGTTGATGGTCTCGCGCGAAACCACACTTCTCTGCGCCAACGAGCCGAAGCAGACCGCACGCGTCTGGCGTGCCAGCCCTTCCAATGCCGGAGTATAAGGAATGTTGTCCCACGCCACTCCTTCGCGGATATCGTAACACGGAACTCCGTTACGGTCAAGCTGCACCAGCACCGTACCCGTAGGATAAGGGACGGTCTCTATCATGCAGTTCAGTTTCTTTTCGCGGAAATTGTCCATGATCTCCGCCCCCAGCTCGTCATCGCCCACCGCACTCACCACACGGCTGTCGAGTCCAAACTGGGATATATGGTACGCAAAATTGGCAGGTGCCCCACCTATCTTCTTTCCTTCGGGCAGCATGTCCCACAATGCCTCGCCCATTCCTACTACAAATGTGTTGTTCATGATAATATGTTTTAATGTTTGATTTTCAACGTATAAAGTAAAAGATAAACTACTCCGACGGTCATTACGGCTATGGCACCGTCCTGTCCCATTGCGTCACCGGCAAACCCCATCAGCAACGGGAACACCGTACCTCCGAACAAGCCCATCACCATCAGGCCGGACACTTCGTTCTTCTTGTCTGGCCGGGCCAGCAATGCTTGGGCAAACACGATGGAGAACACGTTGGAGTTGCCGAAACCGATCAGCGCGATGCAGATGTAAATCACCGCCAGCGAATCGAAAGCGAACAGTCCCGCCATGGCCAGCAACATGCAGCACACACTGATGAGGAAAAACGACCGGGACGACGCCACCCGAAGGATAAACGCTCCCGAAAGGCAGCCCAGCGTACGGAAGATGAAGTAAAGGCTCGTGGCGAATCCGGCTTCGGTCAACGTCATCCCCACACGCTCCATCAGGATTTTCGGGGCAGTGGTGTTGGTACCCACATCAATCCCCACGTGGCACATGATGCCAAGGAAAGAGAGCAGGATAAACGGCTTGCCGAGCAATTTCAAACAAGCTCCGAAACCGGAAGCGGCATCGGGCTCCTCCTCTTCAATGGGAGTGGAGGCAAGAAACAGGATGGCAAACACCGCAATCACCATATAAATCGGGAAAAGCACCCTCCAGCCGAGCCCGAAAGTCGGAATAGCCTGCAACGCGCCCCACATGGCAATATAAGGTGCCAGGAAAGAAGCGATGGCCTTCACAAACTGTCCGAAAGTCAGCGTACTGGCCAGACGATCGCCCGCGATAATGTTGCTCAACAACGGATTGAGCGAAGTCTGCATCAAAGCATTGCCGATGCCCAGCAGAGAGAACGAACAAAGCATCACTCCATAACTGTCACCGAATATCGGAATCAGCAGCGAAAGGGCAGTCACCGCCAGACTGAGCAATACCGTATTCTTACGTCCTATCCGGTTCATCAGGATTCCGGTAGGCACCGAGAAAATCAGGAACCAGAAAAACACCAGTGAAGGGAAGATGTTGGCCTGCGAGTCGCTCAAGCCCAAGTCGGCCTTCACATAATTTGAAGCGATTCCCACCAGGTCGACAAAGCCCATCGCAAAGAAGCAGAGCATCACGGGAATCAGCTTTCCATATTTCATTTTATCATCGGTTGTCATGAGACTTAATTAATAGTTAATAATTAATAGTTAACATATGGACCTTCCTAAAGCTTGTACACCGTAATCGACTTTACGGTATAGCTTCCGCGTCCGGAAACGAACGACATCTTGTTGTAAGGCTCGGAAGGGAACACCTGATTGGTCATTACAAACTTGCCACCGTCGCCGAAAGCCTCGATGCTTGAACGGTCTATGAACAAGCGCAGACTGATGTTGTCTGTAGCGGATACGGGAGCGACTGTCACAGCCGGGAAATCCGCGCTGAAATCCACCTTTCCGCTCTCGCTCCGGTCCATCACGAACTGTTCCCGTGGCACATCATAATACATGTCCACTTTCTCACCCTTGCTGTTCGACAAAGTAAACGCAATGCGCGAGGCCCCGGAGTTCTTGATGGTCATGACAATCTCGTATGCGCCTTCATTCCCCTCAAACAGACTTGGAATCTCATACGTGTCGCTTACCTTGAAAGGAGGCACCAGAACCTGCTCTTTCCTTGCCTTTTCCATCTCAGGAGAAGGAGCGCAACGCAACAGCAGCTCTCCGTCCTTACGATAAAGGCTCAAGTCGCGGGCGATGGTGTTCGAGCCACGGAACTGCAAGGTGGGCAACACACCCTGATACTGCCAGTTGCTCATCCATCCCAATGCCACACAACGTCCGTCGGGCGCGTTGCTGAAAGTGACCGTCGCATAATGGTCCTTTCCCCAGTCCATCCATTTGGTCTGTGTCGGCGATTCGTTGACAAACTTCTTTCCGTCGAACGTACCCACAAAATACTGTGCGGCATTTCCACCGAACGGTCCTCCGGGATTGATGTTGCAGATCAGCACCCATTTCTTTTCTTTCGTACCTTCCACCGGAAGTTCCACCAAGTCGGGACATTCCCATACGCCTCCGTGAGCACCCTGTTTCGCGCCGAAACTGCTCTCATACTTCCAGTCTTTCAAATTCTTCGACGAATAGATATCCATCTCCTGCCCGCCTGCCAGAATCATCACCCAATGTTTGCCGGGTGCATACCAGAACACTTTCGGATCACGGAAATCACGTTTCGCGGAAGTGACCACCGGATTGCCCGTGTATTTGGTGAATGTCTTCCCGTTGTCCGTACTGTATGCCATGCTCTGCATCTGCACGTCTCCCCAAGGGCTCGGTTTGGCCGAAGTGTAAAAGGCCACCACCGCTCCCTCGCCGAAGCCGGCCGTATTGTCATGGTCCACCACTGAGGAACCGCTGAAGATGCTCCCCCACGCGTCCGGCAAGATGGCATCCCCCTCAAACTTCCAGTTCACAAGGTCTGTAGTCGTCGAGTGCCCCCATGTCATATTTCCCCATGTGGAACCGTACGGGTTATGCTGGAAATACAGATGCCACACACCGTCCTTGTAGAACATCCCGTTCGGATCGTTCATCCAGCCGTATGCGGGAGTGTGGTGGTACACCGGACGAAACTTCTCACGGTTGGTCGTATCAAACGTGTCCGACAGACTTATCTTTTTCCAGCACACAGCCGACTCCGGCATTCCCTGCACATCGATTGAGATGTCCTGCCCGACGTATGCCGACAAATCCAGGGGTACATAATAATCCACCTTCTCGCGTGCCAGACGCACATTGATGACGCTGCCCTCATATTGGTTGTTGACCACAATGTAAAGCTTTCCTTCCGGTGCGTTGTCCTGCACGGGAAGCAACAAATACCGTTTCGCATCCTTCACCAGAAGAATATTCTGTTCGCTGGCCAGATGTCGCACGGAGACGGACGGTTCCGCCGCATTCGCCATCGATGCCAGACCGATCAAAGTACACATACAAGCCGTTTTCATGGTACCGGCGATGCCTTGTTTCTTTAATGAAATCATATCTTTAAGGTTTTTAGAAGACAAACATTTAAAATTTTCTATCTGTAAAAGTAGGAAAACGACCTGATTCCATATATCAGAAAAGTTGCATTTACTGGCACTTCTGTTACTGACACACCAAATGAATCATTTATATCCTTACACCTATTGAATCCCTTCCCGGAATCAGGCCGCATCCAGTCATCTGTCATTATTCATATCCCTTGTTCTGAGAATACAGTCCAGGTATGTAGAACATCTGATTATAAGGTATCGGGAAGAACTCGTTCTTTCCGGGCGTATAATGCGCGTCCCTGTAATACAATCCGTAAGTCTGCTCCACGGTCTCGCCTGCTTCATTCACGTAAGTGTATACGGATTTCTGTTCACTGGCAAAATAAGCGTTCAAAGTCTGTGAGGCAATTCCCCAACGGCGCAGGTCGAAATAACGGCCGTTCTCCATAGCCATCTCCAGACGACGCTCCCAGCGCAGACACTTGCGGGCAGTCTCCTTGTCGCTGAAATAACCTGCAGGATAAAGGGCAATCTCACACTGGTCTGCAGCGTATGCGATATGTTTGCCCACAGAGTTGGCTGCACGGTTACGGATGTCGTTCACAATCTCTTCCGCCTCGTCAAGACGGTTCAGTTCAATGAGAGCTTCCGCACGCATCAGCATCACATCCGTGTAACGGAACACATAATCGTTCATCGCAAAAGCCTGCCAGGAACCGTTGAATGTTTCTCCCTGTGAACGCTGCGGCACTTCTTTCAGCGAGGTGTAGAATCCGTACTCATTCGGTGTACGCGAGTTGGCGGTAGTCATTGTATACTGAGCCTCATATTTGTAAGGGAAGGTCGGCATCCCTACGGTATGGAACAGACGCGGATCCCACTTCTGTGCGGTGGGCTGCCCGTTTATCGGATAGTCTGTCTTGTCATTGAAATCATCGAACATAGGCAGACCGTCCTTCGTCTTAAACGCGTTCACCAGATTCTGCGAAGGCTTGTGGAAATCCCATCCGCAAGACCACATCTGCCAGCAACCGTTCAATGTGTTCGACCAATTGGCCCGTCCGTATGTCGTGTTGTCATCCTCATAATCGGAAGTCTGTACGGCAAACACGGATTCCTTGCTGTTCTTATATTCCGGAAGGAATATGTCGCCGAAGTCCTCCATATAGCCATATTGTGAGTTTACCACATCCTCCGTATAATCCACTACCTTCTGCATGTACTCGTTATTGATGTGAGCCACACCTGTGGTAGCCTCATAACCGTCGCCCCATGCCAGATTCAGATAACATTTCGCCAGATATGCGGCGGCCGCAATCTTGTTGGCACGTCCGTCCTCACCCGGACCTTTCGCCGGCAACACATCGTACGCTTCCTGGAAATCATCGATCACTTTCTGGAAAAGTTCCTCGTAGCTCAACGCATCGTTGCGGACTTCCTCATAAGTACTGTTCTTGTAGACTTCCTCATCAATCCAGGGAACCTGACGGAACACGGTCAGCAATTTATAATAGAAATGAGCGCGCAGGAACTTCACTTCAGCCACCCGCTGACGGGTCGTCTCTTCTCCCAAGACAGAAGTCCCGTTCTGTTCCAAAGAAACCAAGGCACGGTTGCATCGGGAAACCGCACAAAACAGACGGTACCAAAGCTCGTCCATCTCACCTGGTGTGGTCGGAGTCAACGTAGTCCAAATGTCAAACGCATGGTAACCGGTATCGTTCGGTCCGGAACCGCCTTTCAGACAATCGTCAGAAGTGATGTCACCGTACGGAAAAAGATTGAACGGATAGGTGTACCAACAGTCACCCAACATGGCGTATGCCGCATTGACCATGGATTCCGGTTCGGAAAAAGCCTTGTCCTCATCCACCACCGCAGTCGGTGTATAGTCCAGAAAATCGTTACAGCCCGTAAAACCCAATCCTAATGTACAGGCCAGAAAGAATGTATATAGTTTTTTCATGACAGTCTTTTATTTATATGATTAAAAACCTATTTGCAAGCCAAATGAAACTGAAGTAGCCAGCGGATAATTCCAGTCAGGGTTCTCCGGATCCGGACATGTCAGGCTCTTGCTTTTGATCGTCAGCAGGTTCTGACCGGAAACGTAGATACGTGCGTTCGACATCTTGAATTTTGAGAGGAATGATGACGGCACATTGTAACCGAGCTGCAAGGTACGCAGTTTCAGGTATGAACCGTTCTCTACAAAATAACTTGAAGCACGTCCCTCATCTGCCGTGTTCGATGTGGTCAGCATAGGTATCGTGGAACCGGTATTATTGGTATTCCAGGCACCCAACAGACGGTTTCCTTTATTCGATCCGGCATCCGTCACACTCCAGAAGTCAGTCTGGAATTTCTGGTTGTTGTAGACATCCTTGTCGCACACGCCCTGCCAGAACATGCTGAGGTCGAAATTCTTGTAGTTCAACGCGATGTTCAGACCGTAAGAGAACTTCGGAACGGGATTGTATATCCAGTCCTGGTCATCAGCGTTGATCACGCCGTTTCCGTCCAGATCCGCATATTTCAGTCCGCCGACACGCGCGTTAGGTTGTCCGGAAGCCTCCACCTCCGCCTGATTCTGATAAAGTCCTGTAACCACATATCCAACTATGGAACCGTAAGGCATTCCCGACTGTACAAGGTTCTCGGTAGAAGTGTGCGCGTACGAACCGGTAGTGGTAGAAGGCAGATAAGTCACCTTGTTTCTGAAGAAGTCTGCATTGGCACTGATATCCAGTCCCAGTCCACAGGCAAGATTCTTACGATAACCGAGTGAGAATTCCATACCCCAGTTCCTCAGCGACGGACCGTTCAGCCAAGAAGCGCCGCCCTCACCGAGAGCACCCAGATAAGCCGGAGTGATCAGCATATCGTCCACATCCTTGATATATCCGTCGATTGTTCCATACAAGCTGCCCTGAAGGAAAGTGAAATCAGTACCGATGTTATATTGAGTGGCGGACTCCCATTTCAGATTCGGGTTGGCAAGCTGAGTGGCACGGTAACCGGAAGGGAATGTGCCCGAACCTTGCAAATAAAGGTCGTATGCGGTTGAAGTGACACGGTCCAGACCGTAGTCCACCACATAAAGACCGAACTGGGCATTGTTGTCGATGGCCTGGTTACCGGTCTCACCCCAGGAGAGACGGATTTTCCAGTCATCCATCCAGTCCTTGTCCAACAATTTGGAAATACGGAAACCCAATGTAGCTGCCGGGAAAGTACCCCAACGGTTGTCACGTCCGAAACGGGATGAACCGTCACGACGGATAGTGAACGAAGCCAGAATCAGGTCATCATAGTTATAATCGGCCTTTCCGAAGAAAGAAGCCAGCCGGTAACCCACCTTCGCACCGGTATTGCGCATGGCACCTGTCGCCGCGTTCGGCCACATATAGTCCACATCTTCCAGAGCATATCCTTCGGAATAAGCGGAGAAGTCAATTACACTCTGTTTTGACATTTCAGCACCGACCAATACGGTGATGTCATGTTTGTCCGCCACCTTGAAATTATAGTTGGCCGTATTCGACCATGTCCAGTTGGTCTGGTTGTTGTGCGACAAAGTGGTCTTCGCGATGTCATTGTTGACAATATCCGAATGGAAAGTCGGAGTCATCGAGTTGATGAACGACAGATAAGTGTCAATACCGAAATTAGATCGCAAGGTCAATCCTTTTATCGGCTTGATTTCCACATACGCGTTACCGAACAGACGCCAGTAATCCAAATGGTTGTTACGGTTGTCATATTGTTCGCGGGCAGGGTTCTGACGGTCGCTCATACCTCCTACCGGTCCGGCGAATGTCTTTCCGTCCTCTTCATATACCGGCACTGTCGGGGCCATCTTCAGCGCGTTCTCCATCGGAGCGCAATCCACCTGCTTCGAATAAGTCAGCGTGAAATTCTCACCTATGGTTATATACTTGTTGATATTGTATGAAGAGTTCATACGCGCGGAGATATTCTGGAAATCAGTATATTTCAGAATACCGTTGTTTTTCTTGTAACCCAGAGAGAACATTGTGGAATGCTTGTCGGTGGCATGCGACAAAGACAAGTCGTATGTCTGTGCGAAACCTGTACGCGAAATCTCATCCAGCCAATCCGTATCAGAATATCTCATCGTTTTCCTGCTGTTGATATAACCGTCATAAAGACCATTCACCGTATAGTTCACATAACTGCCTGTAGCCGGATTCCATACCGTAATCGGCGTACCGCTGGCCGCATTCAGGTTCAATCCATAATTGGCCGCGTAATCTGCAGGATTCAACCCGTCATTCAAAGCCGCCTGTGCCATCGCCGTAGCATACTCAGCCGAGTTAGACAACTTCATCAACGACTGAGAAGTATAGAACTGGGCAGTCAGGTTGGTAGAAAAGTCCACTTTGATCTTATCCCCTTTCTTTCCTTTCTTCGTAGTAATGATAATCACACCGTTGGAGGCACGAGAACCGTAAATGGAAGCGGAAGCCGCATCCTTCAACACTTGCATACTTTCGATATCATTCGCGTTCAGAGAGTTCAATGCCTGATTTGTCGGCACCCCGTCAATGACATACAACGGATCCTGTGAGGAATTGAAAGAACCGATACCACGGATACGCACCGTTCCCGTACCCATAGGAGAACCGGTCGATGTGATTGTCATACCCGGCACCTTACCCTGCAAAGCCTTCATGGGGTCCATATCAGGGGCTGTCTTCATCTCATCGGTAGAGACCACAGCCACCGACCCGGTCAGATCCGCCTTACGCTGGCTCTGATAACCCGTCACCACCACTTCATCAAGCACCTCGGAGTCTTCTTCCAGAACCACTTTCATTACGCTCTGCGCTTTCAGAGTCTGAGTCTTGCAGCCTACATAAGAAACGGTGATCTCGGCCCCTTCTTTCACCGTCAGAACAAAGTTTCCGTCGAAATCGGTAATGATACCGTTGGACGTGTTTCCCGCCTCAACCACGGAAGCTCCGATTACGGGCAGTCCGTCTGCCTTGGCAATCACTGTCCCGCTCACCTGCAAGGTCTGGGCGTGGACTGTCGCGCATAGTCCGATAAGGAACAGCGCGAAAAGGAATGTTTTCTTCATGCCTTCCATACGCATTAAATTTTAATTGTTATACATCGTTTTTACTTTTGATTGTCCGATTGGGAACAATGCAAAAGTACTGCATGAGGGCAGGAACGTGTTTCAAAGATGTTTCATTGACAGATAAAAATGCTTCCTTGCAACAATATTGCAAGCATAGGCAACAAAAATAATGAACAAAAACGAGGCTGCCTCAAAACGAAAGCCAATTTTCATTTTGAGACAGTCTCAATCCACACAATCTATAAAAGTATCTTTCAGAAAGCCTCTTTCCGCTTCTTGCTGGTGGCTATCAGCCATGCCCCCAGAAGAATGAGCGGCACGCTGAGCCACTGCCCGATGTTCAGGGTCATGCCCACTTCTTCCGCCACCTGCGGATTTTTCATGAACTCCAGCCCGAAACGCGCCCCGAAAAATATCAGCAATGACACGCCAGTGATAAGACCGACCCGTTTCTGAAGATGGTATTTATGATACATTACCCACGAAACGACAAAAGCCACCAGACAATAGAGCATCTCATAGATCTGAGTAGGATGACACGGCAACGACGCTCCGTCACGGTTATACAGTTCCTGCCACTCGCGGGAACGTACGAACTCGAATCCCCATGGCAAGGTTGTGGGGAAACCGAATATCTCCGAGTTCATCAGATTGCCGAAACGAATACACATGCACACCACCGCCACGGCAGGTATCATACGGTCGAAAAGCCACCACACGCTTTTCTTTGTCACCTTCCTGGAATACCATATCAGCGCAAGTATCAGCATGAACACTCCGCCGTGACTGGCCAGACCGCCTTTCCAGATTTTCAGGATTTCTGCCGGATGAGCGCCGTAATAGTCCCATTCATAAAACAGACAGTGACCGAGACGCGCGCCTATCACACTGCTCACGATGCAATAAATGAACAGTTTGTCGGCCCAACCTTCAGGATAACCTTCCTTCTTGAACAGACGGGAAACCATCTCGTATGCCAGAATGAAGCCCACGCCCCACATCAGGCCATACCAACGGACTTCAAGCGGTCCTAAATGCAACATGACGGGATCCACGTCCCATACGATACTTGCCAGATTCATTATTTTCTTCTTTTAAATGCGTTATCGTCTGCAAAGGAACAAAAAAGCCGCTGTTCTCTGACAGAAGTTCTGTTAAAAAATCCGTATATGTCTGTTCAGACCAGACATAAAGACACGGAGACACAGAGTCTTCACTTTGCCGGTCTGCAAAAATTCTTCTCTGTGTCCCCGTGTCTCTGCGCTCAATTCCTGAGGCTTATACCAAGTGTGCTACCCACTCGTCCCGGTCGCCCGGAAGCAGGTCAACCACCGGAATCTCAATCATGGTGTAACATCCGGGCTGCTGGCGCATCGAAGCACGTGCCACGCAAACCAATACCTGGGCGGTAAGGGCCGGATTGTTGATTTTCATGTCGAACTCGAACAACTGGTTGTGGGTCTTGCCTGACACTCCTTTGCGCACCAGGTTCACACCATGGCCCACATCATTCAGATCGTCCACGCAAGCCACCTGTTTTACGTGAGTCTCATCGTTCACGAAATACGGATCTGCCTTGATGGCTGCTTCCACGGTCTTGAAATCAGCTCCTTCCTCCAGTTCCACATATACCATACGGCGATGGATACCTGTACCGACCGGAATAGTCATTGACAATGCGTCCTTCACACCGTCGATGGCGCGTACGGCCACAGAATGTCCCATACTGCGGCCCGGACCGAAGTTGGTATAAGTGATGCCTTTCGGAGCAATAGCCTCCATCAG
Source organism: Candidatus Phocaeicola excrementigallinarum (assembly GCA_019120125.1). GTDB lineage: Bacteria > Bacteroidota > Bacteroidia > Bacteroidales > Bacteroidaceae > Phocaeicola > Phocaeicola excrementigallinarum. Next base: position 24,638 of record DWVR01000058.1, read on the forward strand.
TGTACGCACCACCGAATCGCTTCCCGGATCCCAGCCTGCGGAAATGACAGAAACGGTGTTGTTCGCTTTGGCCACCTCGCCCAGGTTACGACGCAGGTCACTGATCTGAGTGTGGATGTCAAAACTGTCCACCGTATTGATTCCGAGAGCCAGAATTTCTTTCGCATATTGTTCCACACTGCGTGTCGGAGTAGCCAGGATAGCCACGTCCACATCCTTCAGTTCTCTTATATCTTTCACCACCTCATAATTGGCCAACTCGGCAGGCTTGTTCTCCGCACCATGACGACGCACGATACCTGCCACTTCAAAATCGGGGGCCGCTTCAAGAGCCTCCAACGTAAACTTTCCGATGTTACCGTAACCCACTACGGCCGCTCTAATCTTTCTCATCTTTCTTACTGATATGTTTATGAATTTGTTTTCCTGAATTGAACACAGAGACACGGACAAACTCTTCCTCCGTCACTGATTCAGCCACAAAAATACAAAAGCGGAACCATTCCAAAAAAGAAGTGTGGAGTGATTTTCCAAATATCTGAAGCAAACTTACAATTTATAAGTTTTTTATGGCTATTTTTGCTCATAATTTATAATCTACCGGAAAATCATGATTGAATATATCAAAGGAGAACTTGTGGAGGAGACACCGGCACAAGCTGTAGTGGAGTGCAACGGAATGGGTTACGGCATAAACATCTCGCTCAACACCTATTCTGCCATACAAGGCAAAAACAATGTCAAACTATATATCTACGAGGCTATCCGTGAGGACGCGCATGTGCTTTACGGATTCGCCACCAAGGAAGAACGCGAGCTTTTCCTGATGCTCATTTCCGTATCCGGAATCGGAGGAAACACGGCGCGGATGATTCTTTCGGCTTTGTCACCCACTGAATTATGCAACGTGATCAGCAACGGAAACGACAAGCTGCTGAAAACCGTGAAGGGTATCGGATTGAAAACGGCCCAACGTATCATTGTGGAGCTGAAAGACAAGATCGCTTCTACGGGAATCGGTTCATCGGCCCCTGTCAGCACGCTCAGCACAACCGTACACAGTGAGATTTATGAGGAAGCGGTGGCGGCTCTTACCATGCTGGGATTTGCACAGGCACCCTCACAGAAAGTGGTGGCCACTATTTTGAAAGAAGAGCCGGACGCACCCGTGGAAAAGGTTATCAAAATGGCTTTAAAAAGACTTTGATTTTTCAATTTCCACCCAGACAACAGACAGAAAAAAACGTCAAGACGTCTTAACCAAAACGTCCTGACGTTTTACCTAAAACGCCTTGACGTTTTGATTGAAACGTCAAGGCGTTTTCCACATGGTCTTTCGGGACTTTTCCTGTCGTCAACCGAATCAGTCTTTCTTCTCGAAACGGAGCGAGCCTGCTTTCACCAGATCGTTATGGTTGATGCGGTAACCGCACTTCTTGTCACCCATGCGGATGTTCTGGATATACTCACCCTTCGCTTCCGGGTTCACCACCTCAATGACCAGCTTGTCCTTTTCATAATATTCCGGATTAAGCTTGATGGTGATTTTGTCGAAAGTAGGCATTGTCAGAGTATATTCAGGCACTCCCGGACAGTCCGGATAGAAGCCCATCATACTGAAGATGGCCCAACCGGACATGGTTCCGGTGTCCTCATTGCCGGGCAGTCCGTCAGGTTTGGTGGTGAAATACTTGGCAAGCAATTCCTTCACCAGCTTCTGCGTACGCCATTCCTCTCCCTTGAAATAACTGAACAGATACGGATAGGCGATATCCGGTTCGTTGGCAGGATCATAAAGTTTCTCATCGAACACCATCTGAAGTTTATCGACGAATTTCTTCTTTCCTCCCATCAGTTTGGCAAGTCCCATCACATCGTGAGGCACATAGAAGGTATAGTTCCACGCGCTTCCCTCATGGAATCCGGGCACCGGCTCGAAGTTCGCGCCCTGCTTCGGGTCGAACGGAGAATAAAACGTGCCGTCAGGAAGAATCGGACGGAATGTCCCGTATTCCTTAGAGTAATAGTGCTTATAGCCCATCGAGCGGTCGTAGAACAGTTTGGCATCCTCCTTCTTGCCCAGCGCTTTTGCCAAAGTAGAAAGAGAATAGTCTGCAATATAATATTCCAACGCATGCGACACGGAATTGTCGTACTGCTCGCGCAGAGGAACATAGCCGCGGCTCATATAATCGTCATTGTCCGGACGCAGCAAATTGTCCTTTCCCGGAGTCGTGGCCGACTTGTACATGGCCTCGTATGCCACATCCATATCGAAATCGCGGAGACCTTTCATCCAGGTGTCCACGATGACAGGAATGCTCGGATCGCCTTCCATCGTCAATGTCTCGCGACCATAAAGCTCCCATTTCGGCAACCACCCATGTTCACGGTACATGTCAATCATCGTGCGTACCATATCTATCTGACGTTCGGGAAATACCAGAGTCATCAGCTGATGCAGGTTACGGTAAGTGTCCCAGAGAGAGAATACGGTATAACGGTTTCCTTTCACGGTAAGGATCTTGTCACCTTCCATCTGCGGATACTGTCCGTTAACGTCCTGCAGCACATTCGGATGAATGAGCGCATGATACAAGCCCGTATAGAACACGGTTTTCTGCTCATCCGTGCCGCCTTCCACCATGATGCGTCCAAGGTCATCGTTCCAACGCTGCCGCGCTTCCTGATGAATCGCCTCAAAATGACGCCCATGCTGTTCTTTTTCCAGGTTCTCACGGGCATTCTCGATACTTACAAACGAGACACCCATTGCCACCTCAATCTGTTCGCCTTCTTTTGTATCGAAAGTGAACCACACGCCGATGTCATCGCCGGCAATGTCTTTGTTATACTTCGTATAAAGCTTGTATTTACCCTGGTCCTTGTCCCATTCGGCCTCTACCCCTGTCATGGGACGCTGTTTTTTCCAGTAACCGGTTTCCTGCGGAGCCTTGCTGACACGCATCACAAAATAAATGGGGAACACAGCCTGAGGATTATAGCAGAAAGTACCCAGCACTTTCATGCCTTCCACCTCAGTATCACTCACCCGGCGCATATATGCCCCCGACTCATTGGTCAGACCCTCGCCAAGGTTCAGCAGGATATTGCTTTTTCCCTCGGGAAACGTGAAACGGGTCAGGCCGGTACGCGGAGTAGCCGTAGCCTCGGCCACGACATTGTATTTGGTCAGCGAAATCGTGTAATACCCCGGATTCGCACTTTCTTTCTCATATTTGCTTCCATAGTTATGATAGTCCACATCCAACTCGCCGGTTGTAGGCATCAGGAGAAGGGAGCCGAGTTCCGGACATCCCACACCACTCAGATTCACATGTGCGAATCCTGTGAAAAAGCTGTTGGTGTATTCATAAGGAGTCGACCACCAACGGGCATCCTTGTCATAAGTGTTCTCATCGGACCCCATCACATTGAAAGGAACCACCGACATCATGCCGTTGGGACAAATGGCACCCGGATTACAGGTACCGAAATTGGTGGTCCCGATAAACGGGTTCACATAATCTGCAGGTTCCTGTGCCGACAGGGAAAAGAAAGCGACACAACCTGCCAGACAGGCCAACAATCGTTTCATACGCATTTTCAGATATTAGATTAATGAATAGAAATAAAAAGACAGACCGCAAAGAGTACGGAATGCCACAAGCACATCGCTCTCCGGCATATCATACTCTCCACGGTCCACACGCAAAATCAAAGGATAGAGTTCCGTTTCACGAAATCAATGATCTCAGAAATGTAACCGAATGCCATTCCAACCACAGTATCCGCGGCACCGTAATATACGGCCACACGCTCTCCATCTTCCAAAGCCGCACACGGGAACACCACATTAGGTACATCACCCTGCAGTTCATACGGAGCGGCCGGACCCAAGATGTACTCGCGCGTACGGTACAATGCCTTTTCCGGATTATCCTTGTCCAAGATGGCCGCACCCATCGTGTAACGGTATCCGTTGCAGGTAGTGATCACACCATGATAGAACAGAAGCCATCCCGCATCTGTAAGGAACGGAACGGAACCCGCGCCGATTTTCGTGCACTGCCATGCACTTTCCTCAAACGGAGTCACTTTCATCACACAACGGTGCTCACCCCAATATTTCATATCCGGACTATAACTGATGTAAATGTCACCGAAAGGCGTATGTCCGTTGTCGCTCGGACGACTCAGCATCGCATACTTGCCGTTGATCTTCTGAGGGAACAGCACGCCATTGCGGTTAAACGGAAGGAATGCGTTCTCACATTGATAAAACTCCTTGAAATCGAATGTGTAGCCGATTCCGATTGTAGGTCCATGATAACCGTTACACCAAGTAATCCAATAACGGTCCTCAATCCATGTCACACGCGGGTCATACTTGTAATCCGATTCAATCATGTCGGTATTGCCAGCCTTAAACTTTATCGGTTCATGTTCGATTTCCCAATGGATACCGTCTTTACTGAAGCCGGCAAAGATATTCATCTGCACCGCCTTGTTGTCACAACGGAACACTCCGGCAAAACCCTCGCCAAAAGGCACGACCGCGCTATTGAAGATGCTGTTTGAAGAAGGAATGTCATAACGACCGATTACAGGATTCTTCGAATAACGCCACATCACATCTGTACAACCCGCCGGACGGTCTTCCCACGGCATTTTCATTTTATCTACCATACTTTCCAAATTTAAAAATTAATCGTTTATAATCAATTATTTATAAAAAGATTATCTTATTCTCTCTCACCTTTCAGCAAACTACCGTCAGGAGCATACTTGAACGGGACGAAATACGTTATCAGAAACGCCGGGATAGTGGCAATCAACACAAAGATGAAGAACGGCTCATAACCGCCCGGTTTGTCAAACCACTCGCCCAATACTTCACAAACCCATCCGCTCAACATTCCGGGGAACATCACTCCCAGATTCATGATACCTGAGGCAAAGGCATAATGCGCCATCTGGTGCTTACCAGGAGCCACCTGCTGCATCATGAACAAGGTCAGGCCCACGAAACCGAACCCGTATCCGAAATATTCGAACACAATGCCGCTACATATCAGAATGCCGCTTTCCGGCTGGAATGTAGCCAGAAGCGCATATACTACGAACGGCAGGTTGAATATGCAACACAACGAGAACAACGATTTCTTCAACCCACGTGCAGAGATGTAATATCCTGCCAGCAAGGAACCTAACACAAAGGCCGCCGCACCGTATGTACCATAATACAATCCGATTTCCTTCTCGCTCAGTCCCAATCCTCCCATTGCCCTGTCAGCTTTCAGGAACAAAGGTACGATTTTCATCACAAATCCCTCGGCAAAACGATAAAGAATAATGAAAAAGAGATAATATACGATGTGGCTCTTCCGGAAAAAGTCGGCCAAAACCTGGACCAACTCATGCCAGACCTGCTTGGCGGTGCGTCCTTCTTCGCCTTTCCGCTTCTCGCCGGAAGGAAGCATGAAGATGTGGTAGATACCCAACAAAACCATCACTCCGCACATAATCGCCATAATCAGCATCCATGCCTTGCGGTTGGCGCCCAGAATCACTTCCGAATCCGTGCTTCCTCCCGCAAACTGCTCAATCGCGTATCCAGCCAGATACACCAGTCCGCCGGTAGCCACAATCTTGGCTATGTTATAGAACGCACCCTGCCAGCCGATATATTTCGCCTGTTCGGAAGTAGACAGTTCGCTCATATACACTCCGTCGCACGCGATGTCATGAGTCGCACCACTGAAAGCGATGACCGCCAACAACGCAATGGCTATGCTGAAAAAATGCGGAAGATTCAAGGAGAAAGCGACCAGCCCGAAAGTCACACCCGTAATCAGCTGTGTAATTACCACAAAGAACTTTTTCGTCTTGAACAGTTCAAGAAACGGACTCCACAACGGTTTCAATGTCCATGGAAGCAGGATGAGCGAGGTCCAGAAAGTAATCAGCTTGTCTTCCACTCCCAGTCCCTTGAACATCAGGACTGTCACCATATTCAAGACCACAAAGGGAAGTCCCATCGCAAAATATGCGGTGGGCACCCATGTGATAGGACTTCTTTTTTTTGTTGTATGCATTTGATTCTCTGCCATAACCGTCTCCTTTAGTCTTTCACTTCCTTACTGAAAGAATAGGGAGCATCTTCCGGAGCAACACCTCTCGACTTGTTAGGCTGGCTGCCCATGGAAATTTCCACAGTTCCTCCATTCTGTAAAGTGGAATGAGTGATATAATTTTTCGTGTATTCCTGACCGTTTACCTTCATGTTTTCCATATAGATGTTCGTATCACTGTTCTCAGGAGCATCGATAACCAGAGTCTTACCATTTTCAAAATGAAGTGTGGCTTTTTTGAACAGCGGAGCCCCCAGCACATACTGATCTGTTCCCGGGCAAACCGGATAGAATCCCAAAGCAGAGAACACATACCATGCGGAAGTCTGGCCATTATCTTCGTCACCACAATAACCGTCAGGAGTCGGAGTGTACATCCTGTCCATTACCTGACGCAACCAATATTGTGCCTTCCAAGGCTGCTTGGCATAGTTATAAAGATAAATCATGTGCTGTACAGGCTGATTTCCATGCGCATAATTACCCATGTTCATAACTGTCATCTCACGGATCTCATGAATCGGGAAGCCATAATAACTGTCGTCAAAGACAGGAGGTACGGAGAATACGGAATCCATCATCGACACAAACACGTCATCCCCTCCCATCAAATCAATCAATCCTTGAGGATCATGGAATACCGACCATGAATAATGCCAGCTGTTTCCTTCAGTAAACGCATCTCCCCATTTCAACGGCGAGAAGGGTGACTGGAAGGTACCGTCAGCGTTCTTTCCACGCATCAGCTTGCTTTCCGGATCAAAAAGATTCTTGTAATTCATGGCACGCTTGGCAAAGAGTTTTACTTCTTTCTTCGGTCTGTCAAGCTGTTTGGCCAACTGATAGATACACCAGTCATCGTAAGCATACTCCAATGTACGGGCTGCATTTTCCTTGATATCCACATCGTACGGCACATAACCGAGCTTATTGTAATACTCATGGCCCAGACGTCCGGTAGAAGAAACTTCCGGATGCACATGTTCCGTACCATAAATCAAACCTTTATAGAGCGTCTCCACGTCTTCCACCTTCACACCTTTCAGATAAGCGTCGACCAAGATGGAAGCCGAATTATTGCCGACCATACAGCCACGATGACCGGGGCTCGCCCATTCAGGGAAGAAACCGCTTTCTTTATATGTGTTGATCAGTCCTTCCTGAATTTCCTTGTTGACAGAAGGGTACATCAGGTTCAGCAAAGGGAACAGACAACGGAATGTGTCCCAGAAACCCGTATCGGTGTACATATATCCCGGCAACACTTCTCCGTTATAAGGGCTATAATGAACCACCTGGCCGTTCTTATCTATTTCATAAAACTTACGAGGGAAGAGCAATGAACGGTAGAGACAGGAATAGAACGTGCGGTATTGGTCAAGATTTCCTCCATCCACTTCTATACGTCCCAACACCTCATTCCATGCGTCTTTTCCTTTTTGTACCAATGCATCAAACGAATCGTTCCCCAGTTCTTTCAGATTCTGCTCAGCCTGTTCATAACTGATGAATGAAGAAGCCACCCGGGCATGAACGACCTCTCCCTTACGGGTGCTGAAACCAATGATAGCTCCGGCATGATCAGCCTGCTGCTCGGTTCCGTTCTCCTGAAGAACACAGTCTGCCACTGTAGCCTGATAAGTAAACGGCTTGTCAAACTCTATGACAAAATAATTCTTGAAATTGGCAGGCACGCCTCCGCTATTCCGGGTAGAGTATCCGATAATACGGTTGTTAGCCTTGTCAATCTTTACATACGAGCCATTGTCGAACGCGTCTACAGCAATGTAAGAATGCTCGTTTTCCGGGAAAGTGAAACGGAACATCACAGCACGTTCTGTCGGACTCATTTCCGTTACGATATCGTATTCTGCCAAATATACCTTATAATAATACGCCTTGGCTGTCTCTCCCTTATGGGCAAACCAGCTGGCACGTTTATTCTCGTCAAACTCCGGTTTGTTGACCATCGGCATGATGGAAAACTGTCCGTAGTCATTAATCCATGGACTCGGCTGATGAGTCTGCTTGAAGCCACGTATCTTGGTAGCAGTGTAAGTATATTGCCACCCGTCGCCCATCTTTCCAGTTTGCGGAGTCCAGAAATTCATACCCCACGGCCGAGAGATTGCGGGATACGTATTACCTGTCGACAATTCAAATGTTGATTGCGTACCCACTAACGGGTTAACATAATCAGCATAATTCACGGCCTGTACAAGATTGAACAGGCCAGCCAGTAAAATGAAAATTAAAGATCGTTTTTTCATGACGTCTGATGTTTTTTATGGTTTTCTTCCCTTGCGGAGAATCGGTTAATGTTATTTCAATACCATTTTTGTCCAGGTGCACTACCCATTTCCAGTTCTAAGGTAGCCCCTTCCATAATCTGTCCATGAGTGATGTAACTCTTGTCGTAAGGCTCGCCGTTCAGTTTCACCGATTGGATATAACAGTTCTCCTTGCTCACGTTCTTGGCGATTACAGTAAACGTCTTACCATCCGACAAGGAAAGTTCCATTTTCGGGAACACCGGAGTACCGATCTCATAAGTCAAGGAAACCGGATTGACAGGATAGAATCCCATCGCACTGAACACATACCACGCAGACATCTGGCCACAGTCCTCATTTCCGCACAGACCGTCCGGCGTATTCGTATATAAGGTATGCATAATCTGGCTCACATATTTCTGAGTATTCCAAGGCTCTCCCACCGCATTATAAAGATAAGCCACATGATGTCCCGGCTCATTTCCATGCGCATATTGTCCGATCATGCCTGTACTGAAAATAGGAAGCTTGCTCTTGTCGGTAGGATGATACGTAAACATGCTGTCGAGTTTCTGAATAAAGCGCTCATTTCCTCCCACCAGTTCAATCAATCCTTCCACATCATGCTGCACAGACCAGAAATACTGCCATGCGTTACTTTCACAGATATGTGCGGTATAGTCTTCCGCATTGAAATTCTCAATAAACTTACCGTTCTTGGCGCGCGGCTGCATAAACGAAGTAGCCGGATTGTACACATTCTTATAGTTCATGGAACGGGCATAGAACTCGTCCGCTATATCTTTCTTGCCCATCTTATTGGCCATCTCCGCGATACAATAATCATCGAAAGCGTATTCCAAAGTCTTCGAAAGCGACCAGTTCTCCCCTGCCGACGGATCGTGCAAATCATAAGGAATATAGCCCATCTTCTTATAGGTGCCTATATCACGATAGTCATCCAGGTTAGCGGTCGCCACACAAGCGGCCAATGCCTTTTCCGCATCGAAATCACCGATCCCTTTCAGATAAGCGTCCACGATAACCGGAACAGAATGATAGCCGATCATCATATCCGTTTCCACGCCATAGAAATTCCACACCGGAAGACGTCCGTTCTGGTCATAAAAAGCCAGGAACGATTTGATCATATCGTTCGTGCGTGCAGGATCTACCAGCGTAAAGAGCGGATGTGCCGCACGATAAGTGTCCCATAAAGAGAATGTACTATAGTTTGTCCATCCGTCAGTCTGATGAATCTTTCCATCCGGTCCATAATAGCTTCCGTCCACATCACTGTAGATGGTCGGAGCAAGCATACTGTGATACAGGGCTGTATAGAACACAGTCTTATCATCCTTATTGTCAGACTCAACCTTGATTCTTGAAAGTTCACTGTTCCAGAAATTCTTTGCCTTCTGCAGATAAGCGTCGAAATCATTATCCGGAGCCTCAGCCTGCAGATTCTTGGCCGCACCCTCCATACTTACTCCCGATATGGCAGTAACAAGAGTTATCTGGTCACCGTCCTGAGTCGGATAATCAAAGCGTGCCACCACTCCTTTTCCTATACGTTTTCCGTCCTTCTTGATTTCAGTGGAATCAACTGACATTTTCGAGAACGGGCGTGAGAAACGTGTACAAAAATAAATCTTCTGGTTGCGTGCCCAACCGTCCGAGAAACGGTAACCGCGTACCGTCACCGAATCGACTGCCTCGATATGGGAATCCAACGTGGCATCCCAGTTCATGGCTTTCTCCAGATTCAGCAGAATAGCCGACTCAGCTTTTGGGAAAGTGTACCGTTGCACACCGCAACGAGGAGTTGCAGTCAGTTCCACATTGATGTCATAATCATCCAACTTCACCTGATAATACCCGGCTGAAGCGGTCTCATTTTCGTGCGAGAATTTGGAATGGATGCCTAAAGGAGCTTCCGCTTCCTTATACGGCAAGGTCACCGGCATAAATGAAATGTCATACAGGTCACCGGCACCGGTACCCGACAAATGCGTGTGACTGAAACCGGCGATTGTGCTGTCCGGATAGAAATAACCTGCAATACGGTCCCAACCGGGAAGCCCGTTGTCGGGGCTCAACTGAACCATACCGAACGGCACCTGCGCACCGGGATAGGTGTTTCCTGTAAAATCAGTACCGATCAGCGGATTCACGAACTGCGTATAATCAGCCTCGGCCGGAGACTCTTTCGTTGTGGTACACGCCACAAGAGCAAGAAACAACGTACAGACTGGCAAAAATCTCATTCTCATAAACTCAGTAAAATTTATTATATGTGTTAATCATGATAGCCTCTCCTTTCCGGAAACCTGAGGACATCGCAAAACGCCCCCTTTCCCCAACAAGGAAACGAGTGCTCAAATATATAATAATATCGCCACAAATGAAAGAAAAAACTCATTTCGTTTGCTTTTCAACCCATAAACAGGGAAACAGGGAATTGTCAACAAAAAATCTCCCACACAATCACTGCGCGGGAGACCTCCTATCAATAGTACACAAACAATTCCTTAATCAACGTAACGCTCGATGGTCTGCTCACGGTCAGGCCCCACCGAAACGATCTTGATGGGTGTTTCCAACTCTTCCTCCAGAAAAGAGAGGTATGCGTTGAACTCTTCCGGGAACTCGTCCTCGCTCGTCATCCTGGTCATGTCCGTCTTCCAGCCCGGCAGTTCCACATAAACAGGCTCCACATCGGTGATGTCATACGGGAAGTAGTCCACCTCCTCTCCATTCACCTTATAAGCCACACATGCCTTCACGGTATCGAACCCGTCGAGCACATCACTCTTCATCAGGATCAGCTTTGTCACCCCGTTGACCATAATGGCATAACGGAGAGCCACCAAGTCAACCCAGCCGCAACGGCGTTCACGGCCTGTCACCGCTCCATACTCGTGCCCCAGGTCACGGATGGTCTTTCCGGTCTCGTCAAACAGTTCCGTCGGGAACGGTCCGGCCCCCACACGGGTGCAATAAGCCTTCATGATACCATACACGTCACCGATCTTGTTCGGACCGAGTCCCAGTCCCGTACAGGCTCCCGCGCAGATGGTATTGGAAGAAGTGACAAACGGATAAGAACCGAAGTCCACATCCAGCATCGTGCCCTGTGCGCCCTCACAAAGAATGCTCTTGCCCGCCTTCAGCAGGTTGTTCACTTCGTGCTCGCTGTCCACCAGATGGAACTGACGCAAGTATTCAATGCCTTCCATCCACTGCTTTTCCATTTCAGTGATGTCATATTCATAGTCCAGACTTTTCAGGATCTTCTCATGACGGGCCTTCGCGGCAGCATATTTCCTGTCGAAGTCGTGCAGGATATCCCCCACACGCAACCCGTTGCGGCTCACCTTGTCGGTATAGGTCGGACCGATGCCCTTACCTGTAGTCCCCACCTTGGCATCTCCTTTTGCCGCCTCGTAGGCCGCATCGAGAACACGATGGGTAGGCAGGATGAGATGCGCCTTCCTGGAGATATGCAGACGTTCCTTCAACGGATGTCCGCTTGCCTCCAGCGCCTCCGCCTCCGCCTTGAACAAGGCAGGGTCGAGCACCACTCCGTTTCCGATGATATTTATCTTGTCGCCCTGGAAGATTCCCGAAGGAATGGATCTGAGCACATATTTCTGTCCTTCAAATTCGAGCGTATGGCCGGCATTCGGTCCCCCCTGGAAGCGGGCCACCACATCGTAATGGGGAGTCAGCACGTCGACCACCTTTCCCTTGCCTTCATCGCCCCACTGCAAACCTAACAAAACATCTACTTTCATGATTCCTCAGTTTTATATATTCTTTGTTGTATTATTCTTCTTTTTCCTCATTCCCATGCACTTGCTGCAGAGTCCGTAGATATACAGCGAATAGTGTGAGGCGTGGAACCCCTTCAGCCTCGTATCCGCAATGGCCTGCTTGAGATTCTCGTCCTCAAACTCCGACACCTTTCCGCAAGAAGTGCATATCATGTGATGATGGGTCTCGTTGTTGTACGAACGCTCATACTGTGAAGTGTTCCCGAACTGGTGCTTGATGACCAGGCCGGCATCAATCAGAAGGATGATGGTATTGTAAAGCGTGGCGCGGCTGACCCGGAACTTTTCCTTGTCGGCCATATAGATATACAGGTCGTCAATGTCGAAATGTCCCTTTATCGAGTAGATAGTATCCAATATCGCATAGCGTTCGGGGGTCTTGCGGTGCCCGTTCTTCTGCAAATAGTCAGTCAGTATCTGCTTTACCTTATCTTTTATGTTTTCTTCCATCATTCAACAGTTCAGCGTCCAAAGATAACCTTTTTTACTCAATCCAAAAAGTCAAAGGCCATATTCTATCTCATTTTTTATTCCCTGAGCCAAAGCCCGCACTTCCGGTTTTTCGGATTTCTGCATGACTCCCAACTGCCGCACCAGCATCTTGGCCTGTTCGCGGCCCTGCATCGCAAACTTGCACAAGGAGGAGGAAGCGGCCCTTCTTACCCACGCGGAACCGCCTTCAGCCGCGGTGAAAGCCTGGTCCAGGAATTCCGCTTCGGCACGCTCGTTCAACTGCATGCCCTTGGCCAGCAGCCGTGTCATCAGCAGGAACCCGCAAAGCTGAAAATACTCCCTGTCGTCGGCCATCCATCTGAACACCACTTCCGAAGCGTACGGAAGGTGTTGGAAAAGATTCATCGCCGTATATTCGGCAAGTTCAGGATAGCGCATGTCCTCAATCCATATCTCCGCGATTTCCGGATAAAAGGTCTCGACCGGCTGCAACAGACCGGCCATGATCTTGCACTCCCGAATATCCTCTTTCCATAAGGCCTGGGCCAGCTCATGGTCCGGCCCGTAGTCCGCGGCAATTTCCTTGATCCGAGGATATTCCACGCCGAATATCAGCTTATACCCCATTCCCTTGTCACGCATGCTCTGCGAGATGACTCCGTTCATGAAAAGACGGAGTCTCGATTTTATCTCCTTGATTGTCTCGTGTATGTCAGTCATAAAAGTTCCTCGTTCATCATTAAAGATTACTGTAATCCCGGCTGTAGCGGAGCATCTGTCCGGCATATTCTTCCGTGTAGTCCACCGTCACGTCCGTAATCCTGCCTTCCCCGTCCCTCACCGCCGTATAAACCGGATTGACGAATCCTTTGTAGGGAGCCAGATTCAAGGCCTTGTACCGGGCGAGCACCTCCTTATGCAGCTTCGGATCCACCTTCACGCCATATCGCTCCACCAACTGGCGCGCGGCTTCAAGATCCCCCTCGCTCTTTATGCGCTGTATCTCGGCAAGCAGCTCACCGAACAGGTGACGCAGGCGGGAGTAGTCATTCACCCTCACACAGGTCTTCCCGTCACGTCTCACCAGCTCCACCACCTTGTCGGCTGCCCCGTGCTCCAAGGCCCAACGGGCAATCAGCTGTCGGTTGCGCATGTGCGCCTCCTCCACATCCCGTCCCGGCTCGATGCGCACCAGCTGGGTCATCAGTCCGTTCATCATATACGAATAATACCCGGCCTTGTACGCCTCCGCATCCGGAGTCAGTTCCAATTCCACCAACTTGGCGTCAGGCAGGTAATACAGGCCGAACAGGTCCGCCCTCGCCTCCTCTATGGTCGACCCGTATGCCTTCAGCGCGTCAGGGTCCACTCCCGGCAAGAGTTTTCCGGAGCCATGGCCCAGACACTCGTGCAGGTCGGTATGCAGGCTGTCAGTCAGGTCGGCGTATTTGTCAAGCAGAACCTTTTCCTCTTCGCCCGCCACAAACTCCTCGCGGAACCCGTTTCCACGGGCCGCCTTATTATAGGCCTCGATCAGATTGCCGATAGTCACCGATTTCGAGCCATGCACACTGCGTATCCAGTTTGAGTTCGGCAGATTGATGCCGATGGCCGTACTCGGATAAAGGTCGCCCCCCAGCATGGCTGCCGTAATCACCTTGGCTGACACGCCTTTCACCCGCTCTTTCCGGAAACGGGCATCCACCGGAGAATGGTCCTCAAACCACTGTGCATGGACGCTGATGGTCTCCGTACGGCGGGTCGCCTCCATATCCTTGAAATTGACAATGGATTCCCAACTGGCCTTCAGGCCCAACGGATCACCGTAGCTCTCGATAAACCCGTTCACGAAATCCACCTGTGAGGCGGTATCTTTCAGCCACTCGATGGAATATTCGTCAAACACCTTCAGGCTTCCGGTACGGTAGAACTCAACCAACAGCCGGATCACTTTCCGTTGGGTATCATTCTCGGCCACAGTCTCAGCCTTCTCCAGCCATCCCACAATCTTCCTGATGGCGGGGCCATACATCCCGTCAGCCTTCCAGACTTGTTCCTTCAACATCCCGTCCTCTTTCACCAGACGGCTATTCATGCCATACATGACCGGCCTGTCCCCTCCCCGGGCTTTCATCTCTCCATAAAAATCCTCCGCTTCCTTCTGGGTGACCCCTTCATAATAATTGGCGGCCGATGTCGCCACCAAGTCCTCTCCGTCGGCCTGGTTCACACGTTTGGGCATGACCGAAGGATCGAAAATCACTGGAAAAAGCTTTCCGCACATCGTTTCCACGGTCTCCCCCTCTTCCAGAGGCAGACAGGACACATCCACCGAATCCACCAGCTCCCTCAGATATGTTTCCGGAAAGCCCGGCACGAACTTGTCGCACGCATAATGATGGTGGATGCCGTTCGAGAACCACACCCGTTTCAGATACACCTCCAGGGCCCGGAACCCATCCGTAGCCCTATCACCCTGATAACCCGTATATACCGCCTCAAGCAGTCTGCGGATACGAAGGTTGTACTTCCCGTTCTGGTCAAACAGAATGTCCCTCCCCTCCAGCGCGGCCTCAGACAGGTAATAGACCAATGTCTTTTGCCGGAGCGACAGGTCATCAAACCCGTTCACCCGATAACGCAACAACTGAAGGTCGGCAAACCGGTCGACCGTATACTCAAAATGATCCTTATCACACATGTCATTATGAATTAAAAAAAGACGAGAGGCCTTCATTTTCCCAGATTCCTTATTATCAAAGGCTCCTCGTCAGAAGCCTTCTTCCGTTCCCGATAGCTGGTCGGGGGCGCCCCCACGACCCTGTAGAACGCCGCATAGAACGACTGGCGGTTGGCAAAACCGACCATCACGCTGATTTCCTCGATGGTGTACTCCGCATAACGCTGGTCGACCAGCATGTGGAGCGCGTCCTTGATGCGGAACTCATTCACCAGACACGAGAAGTTCTTGCCAAACCGGGAGTTGATCACAGCCGACAAATAACGCGGATCCGTGTTCAGCTCCTTGGCCAGCTTCCGTGCCGTAAACCCAAGCTCCTTATATTTCTTCTGCACGAACAACACCTGCAGGATCTTGTCGTACAGATCATTGGCCACCTCCTTCCGAAGCTGTCCACGGTAGGCTGCGTCTATGATTTTCCGTTCTCTCAACTTATATGGCAGTTTCTTTTTCCCTGCCCCGTCCTTGTTTTCTGTTTCCGTTCCAACCATCCTTAAAATCCTTTCAACATTTGATGGAATCTGTCAAAGCGAAACCCGCAAGCGCCAAATCCCAGATACAAAAATGGAGGAACTTTTTTGAATCTGCAACTTTTGGCACCTTATTTCATCATTTTTTCCATACCTTTGCAACAAATCCGCACGCAATGACAAACGAGAACATGCTCAAAACGCT
Source organism: Candidatus Phocaeicola excrementigallinarum (assembly GCA_019120125.1). Taxonomy (GTDB): domain Bacteria; phylum Bacteroidota; class Bacteroidia; order Bacteroidales; family Bacteroidaceae; genus Phocaeicola; species Phocaeicola excrementigallinarum. Next base: position 40,749 of record DWVR01000058.1, read on the forward strand.
GAAAACCTATTTCGGATACACCGGATTCCGGCCGCTACAGGAAGAAATCATCTCTACCATCCTACAGAAAAAAGACACGCTGGCGCTCATGCCCACCGGAGGAGGAAAATCCATCTGCTTCCAGCTTCCGGCACTGATGACAGAAGGCACGGCCATCGTCATATCGCCCCTCATCTCCCTGATGAAGGACCAGGTGGAGGCACTGCAGGCGAACGGCATTCCGGCATACGCCATCAACAGCGCCAACGACGAGACCACCAACCTGCAGCTGAAGCAGGCCTGCCTGCAGGGAAAGGTGAAACTGCTGTACATCTCGCCGGAACGGCTGCTGGGCGAAATCAACTTCCTGCTCCGCGACATCAGGATCTCACTGTTCGCCATCGACGAGGCACACTGCATCTCACAGTGGGGACATGACTTCCGGCTGGAATACACCCAGCTCAAGTCACTCCGCAAATTCTTCCCCGACGTGCCCATCGTGGCGCTGACCGCCACCGCCGACAAGATCACACGCAAGGACATCATCCGGCAGCTGGACATGCGCGACCCGAAAGTGTTCATCTCCTCGTTCGACCGCCCCAACCTGAGTCTGGAGGTAAGACGAGGCTACCAGCAGAAAGAGAAGATACGGACCATCTCCCGTTTCATCCTGCGCCACCGCAACGAGAGCGGAATCATCTATTGCATGACCAGAAAAGGGACGGAGAAAGTGGCGGAACTGCTCTCCAAAGAGGGGTTCCGCGTGGCAGTCTACCATGCAGGAATGAGCAACGCGGCACGCGAGCAGGCACAGGACGACTTCATCAACGACCGCATACAGATTGTCTGCGCCACCATCGCCTTCGGCATGGGCATCGACAAATCGAACGTGCGGTGGGTCATCCACTACAACCTGCCGAAAAGCATCGAAAGCTTCTATCAGGAAATCGGCCGGGCCGGACGCGACGGACTGCCGGGCGAAACCCTGCTGTTCTACTCGCTCAGCGACATCATCCTGCTCACCCGGTTCGCCGACGAAAGCGGACAGCAGGAGATCAACATGGAGAAACTGAACCGCATGCAGCAGTATGCGGAATCGGACATCTGCCGCCGGAGAATCCTGCTGAACTATTTCGGGGAGACCATGGACCACGACTGCGGGAACTGCGACGTATGCAAGAATCCACCGGAACGCTTCGACGGCACCATCATCGTGCAGAAAGCCCTCAGCGCCATGATGCGCACGGAACAAAACGTGGGAATCCACACGCTGATCGACATCCTGAAAGGATTCTCCACGCAAGAGGTGCTGGAAAAAGGCTACCACAACCTGAAGACATTTGCCGCGGGACGGGACGTGCCCACAAAAGACTGGCGCGACTATCTGCTGCAGATGCTCAACCTGGGCTATTTCGAGATTGCCTACAACGAGAACAATCACCTGAAGATTACGGAAGCGGGCCGCAAAGTACTGTTCGGGCACGAACGTGCCTGGCTGGTGGTCATCAAAAGGGAAGAGCACGGCAACAGGACGGAGAAGAAGAAAGCGAAATCCCCTACGGCAACAGAAGCGGCCCTCTTCTCCGAAGCCTCCCGCGAAGAAAACCTGTTCGAGACCTTGCGCCTGCTACGGAAGAGACTGGCCGACCAGCAGGCCATCCCGCCATACATCGTCCTGTCGGACAAAACGCTCAGACTGATCTGTGAGCGGAAGCCGGTCACCCCCGACGAGTTCGGTGAGATAAGCGGCATCGGCGAGTTCAAGAAGGCACGCTACGGCGAGGAGTTCACGCAAGCCATCCGCAGGTTCCTGCAGAAAGGCTGACCACTTTCCTACGGACGCAGAGACAATCCGCACTCCCAATCACGTATCTGTCACACCATCCAGAAACTTTTCAAAATGTCTTCCGGCAGGAAATAGCGAACGGATTCCTTGTGCACAGGTTCCCGTTTCAGGGAGTGCTGCCGTTGGAATGCTTTCTTAATCCGTTCCAACGAGTTCTTCCCGTCTATAAACCTGTCGAATATCATAAGCCCTAATATTATAGGTCATAAAGATTATCTTTGACAAAGATAATAATTTTCTTCTTGATAAAATAAGGCAAATATGGAGTGCACGCAAGCCATCCGCAGGTTCCTGCAGAAAGGCTGACCCTGCAGGTGTCAAACTGTCGGATCCTTTCAGGCCTTTACCACTCCGTATTTGTATAACCTCCGGTCGTGATGGTGTTCATTCCGTACCCGTTCTTAAAAGCGGATACATTCTGGTTAGGAGAAACAAACACTTCAGGCTTATCTTCCTGATAGCCTTCGTTGTATTTCTGAGTCAATACGGCATCATCCTGATAGCAGCCATAAAGCCAGCCTGCCCAGGCACAGCAATCGTCTCCCCCTCCAATAGCAGCCACTCTTCCTGTATTGGTTCCTGCACGAAAATCAAGAGAGTAAATACTCCCTAAAAAGGAACCTACATAACCGCCGGCAATGATATCGCCACTGCCATACTCTGCTGTGACAGCACCGCTGTTGTTCAGCACGGTTGTACCCGGTTTCTCAAATAATTCCGCCAACTCTCCAAAAATCCCCCCTGCACATTTACGACCACAAATCACACCGGTATTGGTCAGGACGGTTCCTTCCGCGATTCTCAAGTTAGAAGCCGAACCTACTATTCCACCCGCCTTCTCACTATAGATGACGGCAGATGAATTGAAGCCACCGCTTAGATTCACTCCATAAAGAGACCCTATTATTCCGCCACTCGTGCCAGTGGTGATATAAGAAAGATTCGTGGTTCTTGTTATTTTCCCCTCACCTGTCATCGCAAGATTTTTCAGTGAGATTTCATTTGTGTTTGACATGCAAAGTCCTGCCACTCCACCTAAATATGTACTATTGTCTCCGCTCACCGTACAGTCAACCAATGTAATGTCAGAAAGCTCACCCTTCTCGATTATCTGACCGACCACACATCCGGCATAGTTTCCTCTCAGGACGAAAATATTCTCCATCGTCAGATTTCTGACCCAACCTCCATTCATCATGCCTATAAGTCCCATTGTCTCACCGGGATTCATGTTGATTCCCATATTTGATATCTTGTGACCCTTCCCGTCAAAATGCAAGTCATAAATCAGCTCTTCTCCACCTGCTGCCGGACGATCATAACTCTGCATATCAATGTCAGCGCCCAGCTCAACATATTTTCCACTCAACTCAGCCGCGCTCATTTCCGTAAAGGCACATACATCCTCCAACGTACGGAGTATCCAAGGATCCTCCTCCGTGCCAGTCGTTCCAAAAGCGGTAAGCTGCTCGGTTGCATGCACATAGTTTATGCCGGAACCCAGCTTGATGCCGTCGACAGGCTCAGACACATAAGCATCGTTCACAATAACCCGGAACTGCTTTCCGGTAAGGTCTTGCGGAGGAAGCAGGAAACACACGGTCTGTGTTCCTGTAGTATTCGTTGCATCATATGTCAGTGCCGACACCTCTTGCGAGGCGCTGACCGGAGCATCGTCAGAGGCGCGATAAACAATATGGGTATTAAAAGCATTGTTGCCATCGGCAGCGGAAAGTTCCACCTTATATATACCTGTCCCTTCCGGAGGAGTGACCACTAAAGTAATCATAGACATAAGCGAACTCATGGTGAGCGGTTCCACCAAAGTGCCGTCACAATGACCTTCCGCCTTCATGCCTTCGAATGCCCTCCATGCATCCAGACCGAAGCCATTGCCTTGGACACCCTGTCTGGTCTTCAAGACATATTGAAGTTCCGAATCATATCTGATTTCCAACTCGTTTCCAAAAAACGCATAAAAGTCGCCTTCCGGCAGTCCTCTTCCCTTCTCCGTTGCCGACAGGTCAAAGCGTGCGCTTTCTGTCTCCGCTTCCCCGTTATATACATATTCATAAATGTTTTCTTGTTGCGCATCGGTCGCCGTCTTAGGGACAAGACGCACCACATCTCCCTTTGTCCATTTTACGCGCACACCATTTTCCGCCTCTTCATGTACAATCCGACTGGCATCCGCAACCGGAGCATTGATTGTGATGGACTGAAGTCCGGTCGGTTCTGAGGTTTCTTCCGGCACCGTATTGTTCTCTTTTTCACACGAGGCAGCCAGCAGGCTCACCAACAGCCCCATTGCAATCAGGATAGAATTTGGGAAAAGTCTTTTCATACCAGTATGTCTTTAATGATGGTTAATCATATCGCATTAAGTATCAACACGACAAAAATAACGATTTAACATTTTCGGGAAATGTATATTTGTATAAAAAAGAAGGCCCTGTCTCCCGACAGAGCCAATCCCCCTTAATAGTACTTTATGTATCTATTAAAACTTGAATCCGATTTTAAGTGTCGGCGCAGCCAGGATGGAATAGTTGTGGCTGTTCGCATCCAGATTGCTCAGGCCCTCCTGGGGCTTGATGAGGCTGCGGTTGTAGGTGTAGGCGAACGGGTCCACCTGCGCTCCCACGAACAGCGCGTCGGTGATGTAGTATTCCACA
>DWVR01000059.1 GCA_019120125.1 Candidatus Phocaeicola excrementigallinarum
TTCTTCATTTCACCGCCGTACCAAGTGTTCAGGATAACCTGTTCGTTGGTCTTCAGGTTGAATACAGTAGCTGTCTCAGAGTTCAGACCCAGTTCCTTGTAGTTGTCAACCTTAGCCTTGGCAGCGTTGAATGATACGAAGTCAGGTTCACCGTAGTTAGCCAGTTCTTCTTCTGTCGGACGGATGAACATGTTCTTCACGAAGTGTGCCTGCCAAGCCACTTCCATGATGAAACGAACTTTCAGACGGGTAGCAGGGTTAGCACCACAGAAAGTATCCATTACGAACAGACGCTTGCCGCTCAGCTGTTTTACAGCTTTTGCCTTCAAGTCAGCCCAAGCTTCTTCCGAGCAAGGTTTGTTGTCGTTCTTATATTCGTCAGAAGTCCACCATACAGTGTCCTTGCTAGCTTCATTGTAAACAAAGAATTTGTCTTTAGGTGAACGACCTGTATAGATACCGGTCATTACGTTCACAGCGCCCAGTTCAGTTACCTGACCTTTTTCATAGCCTTCAAGACTTTCCTTAGTCTCTTCAGCGAACAATACTTCATAAGACGGGTTGTGAAGAATTTCCTTCACGTCGGTAATACCGTACTTGCTTAAATCTAAATTTGCCATTGTTCTTTTGATTAATTTGGTTATTATATCAAACGTTTGTTTTGCGCTTTTGTTCTTGCCTTCAGGAAAGATGCTCAAGAACATCTTTTTCTTTCCCTTTGGCGCTACAAAATTAGCAGATATTTTTGTATTCAGAGAACTTATTACTGAAAAAAATCCGTAATAAACCAAAGTTTTATACTTGTGTAACAAATTTGTCAAATGTAGATGGCAAATCAATTTTTATTTCGTTTCTTTGCAACGGAAAATACCTTCTGTCATTGACGATTTAGCTGAAAACATTTATGAAGATAAACAACTTCAAGGCGCACGATTCTATCTTGAACCAATTCCTGTCGGAGCTCCGTGACGTGAGTGTCCAGACCGACAGCATGCGTTTCCGCCGCAACATTGAGCGCATCGGCGAGATTATGGCTTATGAGATCAGTAAGGAGCTGGTCTACGGTCCTCGCGTGATAAAGACTCCTTTATCGACTGCCGTCGAGAATGTTCCGGCCGCACAACCGGTTATCGCCACCATTCTGAGGGCGGGTATCCCCTTCCATCAGGGATTCCTGAACTATTTCGACCATGCCCAGAACGCATTCGTGTCGGCCTACCGGAAATATACTGACGAGGCGCACTTTGACATTCATATCGAATATATCGCCTCTCCCCGGCTCGACGGGAAAACGCTGATTCTTACAGATACCATGCTGGCCACCGGCGCTTCGATGGAGTACGCTTATGAGGCTCTGCTGACAAAAGGGAGGCCGGCGCATGTTCATATCGCTTCGGTCATTGCCAGCCAACAGGCTGTCGAGCATATCCGGAAGGTTTTTCCGGATGAAAAGACCACTGTATGGTGCGCCACCATCGACCCGGAACTGAATGAGCACGCTTATATCGTTCCGGGATTGGGAGACGCAGGGGACCTGTGTTATGGGGAGAAGGAATGACGCTTGAATAGAAAGGGATATCCTGATCTGGAGACAAGGCACAAGGACACGAAGGCACAGGGTTATTTATTGGTATACAATTGTTTTTTCCTCTGTGTCTCCGTGTCCAGTCTTGTTTTCTTGCATGGGCTGTCTGCCCGTTTATTTCACTTCCCAGGTGTCGTTCGTGTCGAGCAGTTCCTCGAAAGTATGATAGTTCTTCTTCGCGGAGATCTCTTCTATTTGGGCCTCTACCGCCTCATCATAGGTGGGAGCCTCCACGTCGCGGATCACACCGAGAGCTATCGGGAAATCCGGACCTTCCATCAGCGCCAGCTTCAGTTGGAGCGTATGGTCCTCACAATGTGCGTCATGCACCAGAATGTCTTTTTCGGTCACTCCGTTCTCGCCCAGCTTCACGACCTTCAGTCCGAAACCTTCCTGAGCCAGTCCGTACTCCTTGTTCGGGCCGAACAGCATCGGCTTGCCGTGTTCCAGATAAATGGCATTCCGCTCACGGTCCTCTTTCTTGGCTACTGCATTGTGCGTGCCGTCGTTGAAGATGACGCAGTTCTGGAGCACTTCCACCACCGAAGTTCCTTTATGCTTGGCCGCGGCCTTCAGCACTTCCACCGAAGGGCCTCCGTCGACCGCTGCACAACGGGCAAAGAAGCGTCCGCGTGCGCCGAAACAAAGCTCAGCCGGACGGAACGGGTCTTCCACCGTACCGTAAGGTGATGACTTGCTGACAAATCCACGTGCCGAAGTGGGGGAATACTGCCCTTTGGTCAGGCCGTAGATGCGGTTGTTGAGCAATACGATGTTGATGTCCACATTACGTCGGATAGCGTGGATGAAATGGTTGCCGCCGATGGCCAGTCCGTCGCCGTCGCCCGAAATCTGCCAGATGGTCAGATTCGGATTGGCGACTTTCGCACCTGTGGAAATGGCGGCCGCACGCCCGTGGATGGTATGCATGCCATATGTGTTCATATAATAAGGTAGGCGTGAAGAGCAGCCGATACCGGAAATCACCGCTATTTCATGAGGCGGAACTCCGATTTCGGCCAATGCCTTATGGAAAGAGTTCAGGAAGGCATGGTCTCCACATCCCGGACACCAGCGGGGTTGTCCGAATTTATAGTCTGCTGCTGTATATTTTGTTTCGTTCATGATATTCTCCTCCTTCATTTAAAACAGTTTGGAAAAAGCGTCCACCAGTTCCTGCACGACGAACGGCTGTCCTTTCACCTGATTGAACTGATGCAGATGGATGCCTTCCACCTTCATTCTCAGATAACCGGCAAGTTGTCCCATGTTCTGCTCGGCCACCACAATATTCTTGTAGCGGCGCAACACCTCTGCCGTATTCTTCGGCAACGGATTGATGAAACGGAAATGGGCCAGCGCGGTTTTCTTTCCCTGCTTGTTCAGCGTGTCCATGGCCGAATGCAGGTGGCCGTAAGTGCCTCCGAATCCGACAACCAGCAGATCGGCGTCCGGCTCACCTTCCACCTCAAGCGGCGGAATGGAATCGGCAATTCTGGCCACTTTTTCAGCACGCAACCGGGTCATCAGGTGATGGTTCTCCGGGTCGGTGGAGATGGCACCCGTCTCACTGCTCTTCTCCAGTCCTCCGATACGGTGCATGAAGCCTTCCTGACCGGGCTTCGCCCAATAGCGGACTCCGGTTTCGGGATTACGCATGAACGGTGTCCACTTGCCGGCCATGTCCGGAGTGACATACGGCGGATTGATGGCAGGATATTCGTTCATGTCGGGCAGACGCCATGCGGCAGAACCGTTGGCGATATACGCGTCGGTGAGAAGCACCACCGGAGTCATGTGTTCCAGCGCGATCTTGCAGGCCGTGAAAGCCGCGTCGAAACAGTCGGTCGGTGAAGAAGCGGCAATGACCGGCATCGGACTTTCTCCGTTGCGTCCGTACAGCACCTGAAGCAGGTCGGTCTGTTCTGATTTGGTCGGAAGTCCGGTAGACGGTCCTCCGCGCTGCACATCCACGATTACCAGCGGAAGTTCTGTGATGACCGCCAGATTCATGGCCTCGCTCTTCAGGCAGATGCCCGGACCGGAAGTGGTGGTCACGGCCAATGCGCCCGCAAACGAGGCACCTACCGCCGACGCGCACCCTGCAATCTCGTCCTCACACTGCACGGTCTTTACTCCCAATGATTTATGTTTGGCCAGCTCATGCAGGATGTCCGTGGCCGGAGTGATGGGATAAGAGCCCAGATAAAGCTGCAGTCCGGCTTTCTCGGCCGCAGCCATCAGGCCATAGGCCGTAGCCTTGTTGCCGTTGATGTCCATATAGCGTCCCGGACGTTTCTGTTCCTTGCTGGGCACCTTGTAGCTCATGGAAACAGAGGCGTGGGTGTTCGCTCCAAAATTATAGCCGTCGAAAAGTACCTTCACGTTCGCTTCGGCGATGGCGGGTTTCTTGGCGAACTTCTCGCGCAGAAGTTTCGCGCCCACTTCAATGTCACGATGGAACAGCCAGCACACCAGTCCCAATGCGAACATGTTTTTTGTGCGCAAGATGGACTTGTTGTCGAGCCCGCTGTCTTTCAGGCTTTCCTTGCACATGGTAGTGATGGCCGCCTCCACCACCTCGTTCTTGATGCCCAGTTCCGAGAACGGGTTCTCCAGCTGGAACTTCGCCTTCTCCAGGTCTTTCTTCGTGAACGAGTCCGAGTCGATGATAATCACCGCCTGCGGCTTGCAGAACTTGTATTGTGTCTTCAGCGCGGCGGGATTCATGGCCACCAGCACATCACACTTGTCACCGGGCGTGTACACCTTGCCCGAACCGATATGCACCTGGAATCCGGACACTCCGGTCAGTGACCCTTGCGGGGCACGTATGTCAGCCGGATAATCCGGAAACGTACTGATGTCATTCCCCTCGGTGGCCGAAATATTCGAGAACATGTTTCCGGCCAGCTGCATGCCGTCGCCGGAGTCACCCGAAAAGCGGACAACCACATCATCCAGCTCTTTAATTACATTTTCTTCTGCCATAATATATTTCGTTTTTAAAGTTTGCAATATCAAGCGGCTACAAAATTGGCGAAGTTTCGGTAGAAAACAAAATAAAAAGCAAGATATTTTCATAAATAAATGACAGATTGACGCATGGTAAGTTTTTTTTGCCTAAAAATTAGGTGTATGTCAGCAAAAAGACGTACCTTTGCAAAAAGGCTCTGTAGTTCAACGGATAGAACAAGAGTTTCCTAAACTTTAGATAGGGGTTCGATTCCCCTCGGAGCTACTTTCTGAAAAACATACGGCATATATGGGCAACGGGAGCGACCGGCAGGAGTTGTCTGTATAGAGTTTCTTGCCCGGATAAAATCAATCGTAACAAAAAAATGTATTCCCAACCTGTAATCAGAAAGTCCGTGTTTTTCCGACCGGACAATTATCCGTTTCTTTCCAAATAATAGAAGTGAATCCAATAAAAGCCGGGCCGTCTTTCCTTGTTGCAAGGAAGACGGCCCGGCCCTGTTCCGTGTGCGGTAAGCAACGAATTACTTACGCAGACCAAGCGCTTTTACGATGGCACGGTATCTTTCGATATCGCGGTCCTTCAGGTAGTTGAGAAGCGCACGGCGCTTACCTACCAGCTTAGTCAAAGATCTTGCAGTCGTATAATCTTTTTTGTGGAGTTTGAGGTGCTCCGTCAAGTGAGAAATACGGTATGAAAACAATGCTATCTGCGCTTCAGCCGAGCCAGTATCAGTGTTAGACTTTCCGTACTTTTCAAAGATTTCTTGTTTTTTTGCTGCGTCTAAATACATAGTTTTGACTTTAAATTATTTATAAATTCGATTTGCGGTTGCAAAGGTAAGGATAATCTTTTAAACAACAATGTGTTTTTCCGAAAAAAGTAGTAACTTTGCACGCAAATAATAGGTATAGTATGCAAGACATTAGAAACATTGCCATCATCGCCCACGTTGACCATGGCAAGACAACGCTGGTGGATAAAATGATGCTCGCGGGACATCTGTTCCGCAACGACCAGACCAACGGTGAACTGGTTTTGGATAACAACGACCTGGAACGCGAGAGAGGTATCACCATCCTCTCGAAAAACGTTTCGATCAACTACAAAGGTACGAAAATCAACATCATCGATACTCCGGGACACGCCGACTTCGGCGGAGAGGTGGAACGCGTGCTGAACATGGCCGACGGATGTATCCTGCTGGTGGATGCCTTCGAAGGTCCGATGCCCCAGACGCGTTTCGTGCTCCAGAAAGCCCTGCAGATCGGACTGAAACCGATTGTGGTGGTCAACAAGGTGGACAAGCCCAACTGCCGTCCGGAAGAAGTGTATGAAATGGTGTTCGACCTGATGTTCAGTCTCAACGCCACGGAATATCAGCTCGACTTCCCCGTAATCTATGGTTCGGCCAAGAACAACTGGATGGGTGAGGACTGGAAAACTCCTACAGGAACCATCACTCCGCTGCTTGATGCCATCGTGAAATACATCCCGGCCCCGCAGCAGCTGGAAGGAACCCCACAGATGCTCATCACCTCCCTCGACTACTCTTCTTATACGGGACGTATCGCCGTGGGACGTGTACACCGCGGAACCATCAGTGAAGGCATGAACATCACGCTGGCCAAGCGTGACGGACGCATGATCAAGTCGAAAATCAAGGAAGTGCATACGTTTGAAGGACTGGGACGCAAGAAAGTGGAATCCGTATCGTCCGGCGACATCTGTGCCGTAATCGGTATCGAAGGATTCGAGATCGGCGACACGATCTGTGACTTCGAGAATCCGGAACCGCTGCCGCCAATCGCCATCGATGAGCCGACCATGAGCATGCTGTTCACCATCAACGACTCTCCGTTCTTCGGCAAGGAAGGCAAATATGTCACCTCACGCCACATACACGACCGTCTGATGAAGGAACTCGACAAGAATCTGGCCCTGCGCGTGCGCAAGACAGAGAACGAGGACGGAAAATGGATTGTTTCCGGACGCGGTGTGCTCCACCTGTCCGTACTGATCGAGACCATGCGCCGCGAAGGCTATGAGCTTCAGGTAGGCCAGCCGCAGGTTATCTTCAAGGAAATCGACGGACAAAGATGTGAGCCGATTGAAGAACTGACCATCAGCGTGCCCGAAGAGTTTGCCAGCAAAATGATTGACATGGTGACGCGCCGCAAGGGAGAAATGGTGTCAATGGAAACCCAGGGCGACCGTGTGAACATCGAGTTCAATATCCCTTCACGAGGCATCATAGGTCTGCGTACCAACGTGCTGACCGCTTCTCAGGGGGAAGCCATCATGGCTCACCGCTTCAAGGAATACCAGCCTTACAAGGGTGACATCCCACGCCGCACCAACGGCTCCATGATTGCCATGGAAAGCGGAACAGCCTTCGCATACGCCATCGACAAGCTTCAGGACCGCGGACGCTTCTTCATCTATCCGCAGGAAGAAGTGTATGCCGGACAGGTGGTAGGCGAGCATGTACACGAGAACGACCTGGTGATCAATGTGACCAAATCGAAGAAACTGACCAACATGCGTGCTTCCGGATCGGATGAGAAGGCGCGTATTATTCCGCCGGTTATCTTCTCGTTGGAGGAGGCACTGGAATATATCAAGGAAGATGAATACGTGGAAGTGACTCCGAAGAGCATGCGCATGCGCAAGGTCATCCTTGACGAGACTGAGCGCAAACGCGCCAACAAGAACTAAAGCTCCGCAAAGCAGCCGCAAGCATTTGAGGCTGTCTCAATAAGAATCAATTATCAAAAAGCAATGTCATCCTGAACGTAGTGAAGGATGACAAAATGAAAGTTGATTTGTATTTTGAGACAGCCTCCATTGTTTTTAACAGCTGTTTAATATGTGATTTATTCTTCCAGGTTCACACTCTTTTCCACAAAATAACGTGGACGGCGTTTCACTTCCTTATAAATCTTGCCGACATATTCTCCGATGATTCCGCAAGCCAACAAAATGGCCCCTCCGATAAACCACACGGAAACGATAAGGGAAGTCCATCCCGGCAACGCCTGTCCGTCGACATACGAGCAGATGCCATAGACAATGGCCAGCACGGCAATCAGCATGAACAACATGCCCAGATAGGCGATATAGCGCAACGGACGCACCGAAAACGAGGTGATTCCGTCCATCGCAAAACTGAGCATCTTGCTGAAAGGATATTTCGATTCACCGGCAAACCGTTCTTTCCGGTCATAATAGACCATCGCCGAAGGAAATCCCAACGATGATACCATCCCTCTCAGGAACAGATTACGCTCGGGGAAAGAGACCAACGCCTGCAACGCACGGCGGCTCATCAGGCGGAAATCGGCGTGATTGTACACGATGTCACCCCCTAACCCACGCATCAGGCGGTAGAAAGTCAGGGCTGTGTTCTTCTTGAAAAACGTGTCGGTCGTCCGCTCCTTGCGCACGCCAAACACCACATCGATGCCTTTATTGAAATAGTCCACCATCGGATAGATGGCTTCCACATCATCCTGCAGGTCTGCGTCAATGGAGATAGCCGCATCGGCATGGGTGGAGGCCCACTCCAGACCGGCCCAAAGGGCTTTTTGGTGACCCACATTATGCGCCAGTTTTATTCCTGTCACATGTGCGTTCTGTCTGGAGAACGATTCAATCAGCTCCCATGTACGGTCTTTGCTTCCGTCATCCACATACAGAATATCCCCTTCGTCAATGCTGCCTTTCTCTTTCAACACCCCAATCACATGAGTCAGTTGCGAGGTTGTCTCAGGCAACACCGCCTCCTCGTTATAACAGGGTACCACAATCGTCAGTTTCATAACATCACATATTTTTATGCTTGAACACAAAGCGTACAAGCAGGAAATTTACGGGAATGGCGATGGCGAACACCGGAAACGGTGCCCACACCTTCGGCACGCCCAGCCACAAGAACAGGTTCAGCAGCACGATATGGAGCAGATAGTTCACTCCATGCGCCGCTCCCATTCCGAACAGTTTTTTCCACGAAGGGGAGGTGCCGAAGGTGAAATAAGAAGTGGCATAAAAGTTGGCGATAAAAGACAGCACATAGCCTGCCGTATATGCCACATTCACATTGATGAGGCGTTGCAACAAAAAATAGATTCCGTAATGCAACGCCGTAGCCGATACGCCGACAATGCCGAAACGGAGAATCTCGCCATACAATCGTTTGTGTTCCATCACTCTGCCTTTCTGAACTGATACAGATGGAGGACTTTCCGGTCATCACAACTGCGGTGGCCGCTGTCGAACACCTCATTCAGCTGATAGTCCGTATTCTTTGCCATGAATATTTCCGCCTCTTCGGAGCTTGCCACCAGATAGCCTTCTGTCGGTATGTAGGCATCAAATGGTACCACACGGTCGCCCAGATAAAAATTGACGGTGAACTGCCGCATCGGATTGCCTTCCACCTGATTCTGATGGTATGAGTAGATCGGGCCTTCGGGAACAATCTCCGCAATGCGGTCGGCTACCGGCTTGTCGGACTTCACATTGAGTACCGTGGGAGTGAACAAACCGTCGAGCGACAGGAACACTGTAAAGACAACGGCAATTGCCATATAATGTCCTTGCCTGAAGTCCGTCCGCCTGAGCATGGAGAAGCATGCCACCGACACAAGCACCATCAGGCCGACAACCAAGGTAGAGGCCACATCAAGCGGCACGGTCTCGAGCGCACGCATGAAAGCGATGTTCTCCGCCGCGTGCCGGCCCGAGAATATCGTTTCAGGCACTACTCCAAGACGGAGAGCCACGAACACGGCCAACAACAGCATGGACAAAGTCGCCATTACGCCGGCAAATATCTTGACCGCAACCGGACGGACACGTATCAGATAAAGGATGTATTCCGCCAGGAAATAAGCGATAAACGGATAAATGGGCAGCAGATACACACTGCGCTTGCTCTTCGGTATGCAATAAAACACAAAAATAATCGCGATGCTGAGCAAGGAAAACAGGCGCGCGTCATCCATCCCCCGGATGTATTCGCGGAAACGCGGCCACCATTGGCTTGGATTCGTCCGTATTTTCTTATATTTCAAGCAAAACAGGGAAATCAGCACCAGCAAGGTGTACGGCACATATCCTGCCACGACAGTCATCACATTGTACCACGCCGGATTTTCATGCGATTCATAGCTCATCTTGCCGAGGAAACGCAACACGTTCTCTTCCAACACCAGTTGAAGGAACTCGTCGCCTCCCTGACGCCATGCCGCCACATACCAGACAAACGGAAGCACGCACGAGGCCAGTGCCACTCCCAGGAAGCGGACAAAAATCTTCCAGAAACTGACACCGCGTATCCACAGGAATACGGCCACCACCAGACAAGGCAACACCATACCCACCGGACCTTTCGTAAGGAAAGCACCGCTCAGACAGAGAATCCCGGTCCACGGCACACCTTGCATACGTTTCTCTCCCCAACGGTAAAGCTGGTAGAGAGCCAGCACCATCAGTGCGGACAGCAGCATGTCCACCCGGCAATTCGTTCCGGCACGGTGTACCTCAAAGTTAGTTAACGTAAGCAAAGCGGCCAGAAAAGCCACCTCGCGTCCGCACCGCTTGGCATAGAACGCATAGCCTGCCAGTACCATGACTGTCAAGGCAAGAGCCGACGGCATACGTGAGGTGTACTCCGTGACTTGTCCGACCACCGCGGAGGCCAGAGCGATACACCAGTGAAACAAAGGCGGCTTATAGGCCATGTCTACTCCATAGTTGACGGGAAGAATCCAATTGCCCTTCTCCAGCATTGACAGGGCCACAACTGCCTCACGCGGCTCGCCTTTCGTGTTGAAGTAAGCCTCTCCCAAAAAAAGGAACAGCGATACGATACATACCGCTGCCAAAATCCATATATATTTGTCTTGTCTACACATCATTCTTTATTTTAACAGGAACAAAGATAATGATTTCGTTTTATACGCCTATTACATCCATCGCTTCTGACAAAGCTTTCCGTATATAATTTCCTGCACACAAACGCTCACTGACAGCTCTTACATTCTTTTTCATAACCATATACTGCTCAGGAGTCAACGCTTCCAACACTCGATCAAGGTCGGATAGAGAGGCTATACAAATTCCGATACCATTCGCACGGACAAATCCGGCTAAAGCAGCCTGTTCCCAGATAATGACAGGAAGTTCACACCGTATATATAATGAAGTCTTATGCGGATTGTTGTATTTCAGATACTCCCCAAAGTCGCCTGTGCAGGCATCTACAGAGAAACCGTCCCATACCAGTCCGAAATCACCTTGAACTGTAGCGATAAGCTCGTCCGAACGAACAAACCCCTTGTAGTTGAAACATTCTTTGCCTTTAGCCTTATTAAGCTCGAAACCGTTTCCGTAAAGATTGAAACGGAAAGAATGGGCATACGCACCCACCTCATACAAAAACGTATTCTTCCGTAAGTTCAAAGCTCCGGCATAAACTACCTCGTATGGTTTATGAACAGATTCATGCGGAACAGCTTTCGTCTCGGACAGATAGTCAAAAATTTCCAATGTTCCCAAAGGAACACGGCAACCGTTGTCGGACAACCATTTTTTCATTCGCACATTGTGCGCTATAATATAATCAGCATGATTCAACCGCTTAATTTCCTGACTCACTGTAAGCTTCTTTCGACGGAAACTTCCTAGATCGTGTATTACCACGATCACTTTCGCTTTTCGCAGATGAGCCATCCGGCATACAAAAGTAAAATATTTCTTCAGCGGATACTGTACTACAAGGCGGTCGCCACACTTCAATGATAAAGGAACTTTCAGTACACTGGCCAATGTGACTAAAAAGGCTAGCACTGTATTTGTGTAACGGGTCTGCCGGAAACCTACATTCACATAACCCGATTCTGACATTATCCGCTCAATGTCTGTTTTGGCCTTATTCCCAGCTCCGTTTATGTCCTTATAGTTACGCGACAGATAACAATTTCTCATACTTGCCATTTTTCATCACTACACAAAGCCAATGCTGCCGCTACCGTATCATCCATGTCCGCGTATGTATATCTGCCCAGACGCCCGCCGAACAGTACGTCGGGAGTATTCAGGGCAAGCTGATGGTAGGCCTCATAAATCTTGCCGTTCTTTTCATCGTTCACCGGATAATAAGGCTCTTTTCCCGGAGCGAAACTGTCGGGGTATTCATACGTGACGACGGTATGGGGCTGCCTGCCGTACTCGAAATGCTTGTGCTCAATGACACGGGTGTAGGGAACCGCACGCTCGGTGTAGTTCACTACGGCATTACCCTGGAAGTTCTCCACTTCCAGACGCTTTTCCTCGAAGCGGAGGCTGCGGTATTCCAGATGTCCGCAACGGTAATCGAAAAACTCATCGATGCATCCCGTGAACAGGACCTTGCCGGCAAGCATGTCCAGTTCGGCCTTGTGGGCGAAATAGTCCGTGCCCAGACGCACTTCCACACCTTCGAGCAGCGCGTCAATCAACACGTTATATCCTCCGACGGGAATGCCTTGATAAGCATCGTTGAAATAATTGTTGTCGAACGTGAACCGGAAAGGCAGGCGGCGGATGATGAACGCCGGAAGTTCCGTGGCCGCACGTCCCCATTGTTTCTCGGTATATCCCTTTATCAGCTTCTCATAGATGTCTTTTCCACAAAGCGTCAGTGCCTGTTCCTCCAGATTGGCAGGTTCGGTGATGTGTGCATATTCCGCACGCTGCTCCTCAATCCTGGCCTGTGCCTCGGCCGGAGTAGTCACACCCCACAACTGATAGAACGTGTTCATGTTGAATGGCAGGTTGTACAGTTTGTCCTGATAACGGGCCACGGGGGAGTTGGTGTAGCGGTTGAATTCTACGAACGAATTCACGTAATTCCATACTTCCTTATTGTCCGTATGGAAGATGTGCGCCCCATATTTGTGTACATGGATGCCTTCCACATCCTCGCAATAGATGTTGCCGCCACGGTGGCTCCGCTTGTCCACCACCAGGCAGGTTTTTCCCGCCTGTCTTGCCTCGTGGGCGAATACCGCACCGAACAGGCCGGCCCCCACAATCAGATAATCATATTTCTTTTCCATATTTTCCTGATGATTCAATTAAGATAATTCATTAAATCCTACTAGTTTATTCCGATGTTTGAGCTGTGATAAAGTCTCATGAAAGCTTTCCTCCATTTCGGTATACGGCAGTCAGGTCTTCTATCACATATTTTCAAACGATTGGGTATGCATTACATCATAGTGTCATTCAAAAAACTCAATTTCTTTGAAACGCTTCAGATAATTGAAAGCTTGTTTTTTGTTCAACTGGTAATAATCGGCGAATTCTGCGATTAACGCAATGATGAACTGCAGCTTGTTTAATTCCGTATGGGACATGTCGACCTCCTTTTCTTGATTGCACAAATGTAGGAAGAATGAAGGGATTACGCAAATAATATAATTCTTATTCATAAATGCTTTAATATCGAAAGCCCATTACAAAAATTCCATAAAGTATAAAATGAAAATTTGCCGAACAATCTTACTGTTTAAGTTGGGGATATAGATTTCTTTTTAAGCCTTTCTGACTTTTCTGATTAGCTCTTCATATCTCTTCATAATGACAAGAATATCATTTGTCAAAAATAATTGCTATTTTTGCAGATATAACTCAAGACTTATGCGAATAGGATTCGATGCCAAACGGGCCATACAAAATTTCACGGGACTGGGTAACTACAGTCGTTACCTGATAGAGATCCTATGCCGGTTTTTCCCTGACAATAACTATTTGCTATACGCTCCTAAGCACCGGTCTAGCCGACAATTCGATATGCTTCTCTCAAGTTGTCCGTCTGCAGAATGCCGTTATCCCCAAGGAATATGGAGATATTTTAAGCCACTTTGGAGAACATTCGGGATCACCTCTCAGTTGGTTAATGACCGCATAGACATCTATCATGGTCTCAGCAACGAACTGCCTATTCCTATCGGAAAAAGGAAAAGTGTAAAGAGCGTAGTCACAGTTCACGACCTGATTTTTGTCCGCTATCCCCAATATTACCACCCTGTTGATAGGTGGCTCTACCGGTACAAATACAGAAAATCATGCCGCAATGCGGATGCTATCATTGCCATCAGTGAATGCACTAAACGCGATGTCATACATTATTTCGGGATTGATCCCTCGAAGATACATGTCATTTACCAAGGATGTGACCCTTCGTTCTGCTCTCCCGCTCCCGACAGCCTGAAGAAGGAAGTGAAAGAGCTGTATGCGCTTCCTGAACGCTATATCCTGAATGTAGGAAGCATCGAAGAACGGAAAAATATATTGCTTGTCGTGAAGTGTATGAAACACATTCCTGAATACGTTCATCTAGTCATCGTTGGAAAGTGTACTCCTTATACAGACAAGATAAAACAATATCTTACCGAAAACAATCTGCTCCATAGAGTGCATCTGCTTCATGGCGTGACTTTCAAACATCTTCCCGCCATCTACCAAATGGCGGAGATTTTTGTCTATCCTTCACGCTTTGAAGGTTTTGGCATTCCTATTTTGGAAGCCCTCCATTCATCCGTACCTGTGATAACTGCCACTGGTTCCTGTTTGGAAGAAGCTGGAGGCCCAGATTCTTTGTATATCCATCCTGATGATACGGCCGGAATGACTGAGGCTTTGAACCGACTTCTGAGCCATCCGGAGCAAAGGAAACGTATGGTGGAGCAAGGGAAGCGGTATGCCGCGCTTTTCTCCGAAAAAAGTCAGGCAAAGCAACTAATGAATATCTATCATTCTCTATTGTCAGACAAAAAATGAAAATAATCATATCACCTGAATACCAATACCTGAGCAATAATATTCAGAACATTACCCGATTGTTTGACTCCCGAGAAGGAACAATTGTATACGAAGGAAGAAATTCCATCCGTAATTTCTTTCTTCAAGGGACTCCAGTAACGATTAAAAGATTCAAACGGGTCAACATTGCTCAACAGATTGCTTATACGTTCTTTAAAAGTACAAAGGCAGAACGCGCTTTCCGGTATGCGGCTATTTTCCGGGAAAGAGGAATAAATACACCACAAGAAATCGCCTATGTGGAAGATTATGAACACGGATTGTTTACTACAGGATATTTTATCTCGACCACGTGCCCGGATCCTCCTACATTTCCGGAATTGGTGTTAAAAGATGACTACGACCGGCAATTGGCCAAAGATCTGGTACGGTTCATCGCTGATATGCATACCCGTGGAATCATACACAGCGACCTTAATTTGGGAAACTTTCTTTTTCATAAAGATACTAAGAACGGTTATTTTTCCTTTACAACCATTGATATTAACCGTTCAAGATTCTATAGTACTGTTCCACCGGAAGAAGTATGTGTTAAAAACCTCAGTACATTGACTCATCGAAGGGATTTGTTTGAGTATATGGTCTCAGAATATGCCCAGAAAAGGGGATGGCCTGTAGAAGAAACCATACATAAGGCTACACATTATCTGGATAGACTGGAAGCCAGACATGAACGTAAACAAAAAATAAAGAAACTTTTTAAATAACTATCTTATGATACCTAAAGTAATTCACTTCTGTTGGTTGAGCGGAGACCCATATCCTGCTAAGATCAAGAAATGTATGAAGACATGGAAGAAAATCATGCCTGATTATGAATGGAAACTATGGAACTTGGAAAACTTTGATCTCGCTTTGGCTCCCCAATATGTGCAAGAAGCAGTGAAAGCCCGTAAATGGGCCTTCGCTGCTGATTATATTCGTATATATGCACTATACAAGGAAGGAGGATTTTATCTAGATTCTGATGTTAAGATACTAAAACGTTTTGATGAGTTTCGACACTACAATTTTATCTCAAGCATGGAGTACCATCCGTCACAAATTATAAAAGATAACTCCTTTAAGCTGATAAATGAACATGGGAAAAGAATTGCCGATAACTATGTTTCAGGCATACAGATTCAGGCTGCTGTAATGGGAGGACAAGCTGGTTGCTCATTGTTGAAAGACATTCTCGACTGGTATCAAGACAAGCATTTCATTTTACC
This sequence comes from Candidatus Phocaeicola excrementigallinarum, assembly GCA_019120125.1. Lineage (GTDB taxonomy): Bacteria > Bacteroidota > Bacteroidia > Bacteroidales > Bacteroidaceae > Phocaeicola > Phocaeicola excrementigallinarum. Next base: position 15,644 of record DWVR01000059.1, read on the forward strand.
GGATGGAACACTGACAATGAACTTACAGTCGCCACAGATTTATGCCCGCATTTCTGAACAATATGGTTTCATCTATAAAGATATTGATCAGGATTTAAGGGATAACATAAAAATTTTCCGCTCAGAAATTTTTGCCGGAAACAAACATGAGGTTACTCCGGTGTCTTACGCTATTCATTTATGTGCCCACAGTTGGAAAGGTGATTTGCTAGAGAAAATAAGAAGGAGATTGAGAAATCTTTTTCGTTGCAAACCATAAATAACAATATAACTATCAAGAGGCCATGGAATTATATTTGTCTTTCTACGTCTTTGCCCGCTCCAGCAGTTATGGCTTAAGATCGGCATACCGATTCATGACGGATTATTTTCTCCAGCAGAGCTGAATATAATCAGTGAGGTCATAATCCGGATAGTTCCTTGGCGCGACGGTAATTCGTTTTAGGTCTCAATGATAATATTCTCCCTTCATCCGTTTCATATCAGCAAGATAGACAACCGTTTCTATATGTTTGATTATCTGCTTTGTTTCGATAAAAAAAAGTGTTATGATGGAAGTAAGTGGTTTAATGGTACATGTCGTTTCATCTCGGATCATGGTCGGTGCATCATCGGTTGCTTCTGACATTTCAGGTGATGACGCGGTGGAGCTTCTGATGAATGCACGTATTACCATCGTCCATCGTTCCTCTACCATCGGGAACACGGTCAATATCCGTGCATGCCTGCATGACATGCAGTCATTGGGTTAACTCCTTTATCCGTCTGACAATCGTTTCCGGACGGATATTATTCAAGCAACGATAATCTCCCCATCGACAAGGCTTGTTACCATATACGGAACACGGACGGCAAGGTAAATCAATCTGAACGGCATTTTCCACTTTCTGATTCCACCCCATAAAACCGGCAAAAGGATGTGTGGCTCCCCATACTGATATTACAGGCACGCCAACCAGCGAAGCCAGATGCATATTGCCGGAATCCATGGTCAGCATGGCATCTAATTTGGCCATCAAAGCTAATTCTTCGTTCATTTTCAGACATCCTACCACAGATGTCACATGAGGAAACTCTTTCTCCCATACAGACAACACCTCTTTTTCCTGTTTTCCGCCGCCGAACAGAAAAATGCGGATATTTCTTATGTCTAACAACTGCCGGATTACTTCACGTTGAGACAATAAAGGATATATTTTCCCTTTGTGAGCTGCAAACGGAGCGATTCCAATCCATTTCCAACCTTTTTTCTTTTCTCCGATATTTCCCGGAAGTGAAGGAAGTACTTTTCCTGACTCAAATATAGATTTGAAATGAAGCGGAAATGAATAACCTAACAGCTTGAATACATCCCTATAACGGAGAAAAGATGATTTTAAGGGAACCTCAAGCATATGGTCCGCTGAAACCAGTCGCCGCTTTTCACTCCGTCCCTTGTCTATATGAGCTACATGCACCTCTGTCATGAAAAACAAAAATCGCAAAATCTTAGTGCGTAGTACATCGTGCAAATCGGCTACCGCATCGAACTTTTCTTTCCTTAATTCAGAAAAGAGATTTAAAAGACCTTTGAATCCTTTGTAATCGTATTTCAGGTCCACTCCTTTAAATGTAATATTAGATGGAGCATAGGCAAAAAGTGGGGCATAAGCCGCACGAGTCAACACTATCAACTGATGGTGAGGATATGCTTTTGCAAAAGAATAAAGCACCGGGACTGTCATCGCGACATCGCCCAATGCAGAAAAACGTATTGCTAAGATTTTTGCCATTAATGGTCATTTTTTACCGTACAACACAGGATTTAAAGCTGGATCGTTGTACATTTTCATCTGCTTGTACACTTTCATGTATTTTCGCCCTGCCTCAATGTCTGCAATCAATTGGTCGATTGCCAATGACAAATCTTTCTGCTGTTCCAACAATATGCTTAACTTGATGCCACATTGCGATTTATGGACCTCATCCGTATCAGTACGTTCCACTTCCTTATGCATGTGATAAATTTTCAGTGCCAAAATAGACAGACGATCGACAGCCCATGCAGGACTTTCCGTATTGATAGTGGCATCTATATTAACTTTCACATTCTTATACTTATTCAAGAAATAACTGTCAATCAGTTCAACCAGATCAGTACGGTCTTGATTTGACTTGTCAATGCGACGCTTCAACGCGACAGCCTCTATTGGATTTATCTCCGGATTACGAATCAAATCTTCCAAATGCCACTGAACTGTATCAATCCAACATTTCAGATACAAATAATATTCGATGCTCTTCAATGGATAAGGATTTGACATCAGAGTGTCTACATTATCCGTCTTATGATAATTGTTTATAGCTTGTTCAAAGATTGGTTTGCTTAATTCTGTAAAGGTCATATTTATTGTTTCTGTTTAATTTATCATAAATAAGAGTGATTTTTCAATACAGGTCTGCATTATTATAAATTTGTTTTTGTATAAACTTAATTGTACAAATGTAGGAAGAATGAAAGGATTATGCAAGAGATAATGATTAAATATTGTTCTGTTGTATTTTATCCAGGATTTGGCGTTAAGAAGCCTAAGTAACCTTCGTTTATGGTATTTTTGATAAGTTGAAATGTTGTTATATTAAGGATAAGTATGCTTTCCGTAAAATAATTAAGTGTCAATTCTGTATCATGAATGTAAAGACTGCTTGAAGAAAGACATGAAAAACACTCTTGTTTTCCGTGCGGCGGTTTCTTTTTCACTTTTTCATTTCTGAAATCGGATAATAGGTCTTATATTTGATGCGGAAAGTGATTTATATTTATCGAATGTTTTTATGAAACGATTGTCTTACTTATTTCTGTTGCTGCTGGTACATGTATGCGTGTATGCCCAGCAGGCCAAGTATGTGTTTTTCTTTATCGGCGATGGTATGGGAGTGAATCAGGTGAACACCACCGAGATGTATCTGGCGGCCATACAGGGCCGTATAGGGGCGGAAGGGCTGGTATTCGGTAATTTCCCTGTAGCTGGCATCGCCACTTCGTATTCCGCTTCAAACCCCATTACTGATTCCGCGGCGGGCGGTACGGCATTGGCTACCGGTTCAAAGACGTACAACGGTGCTATCGGAGTGGACATGGACAAGCAGCCGCTCCAGAGTGTCGCGACTCGGGCAAAGGCCAGTGGAAAAAAGGTGGCTGTCTTGTCGACGGTAGGCATCAACCATGCCACTCCGGCCGCATTCTACGGCCATCAGCCGGACCGCAACATGTATGACGAGATTGCGGAGGAACTGCCGACCAGCGGATTCGACTTCTTTGCCGGTTCGGGTATTCTGAGGTCGTCGGGAAAGGACAACGCTCCTTCACTGGAACCGGTCATTGAGGAGGGCGGCTATGCGGTGGCCCACGGTATGGAGGAATATAAGGTGAAAGCGGAAGATGCGGATAAGATTCTGCTGATACAGAAACCTGGAACCGATGTGTCCAGTCTGCCGTATGCCGTAGACCGCAAGCCGGGTGACATGACACTGGCCCAGATGACTGAGGCTGCCATTGGTTTTCTAATGAAAGAGAAGAACAAAGGCTTCTTCCTGATGGCGGAAGGCGGTAAAATTGACTGGGCATGCCATAACAACGATTTGGGTACGGTGGTGAACGAAGTAGTGGATTTCGATAATGCCGTGAAGGTGGCGTATGAGTTTTACAAGAAACATCCGAAAGAGACGCTGATTGTCATCTCAGCTGACCATGAGACCGGTGGTCTGGGTATGGGATACAGCGGATATGTGATGAACCTGAAGGCTCTGGAAAACCAGAAAGTGTCGCAGGAGGAATTGTCACGCCGCATCACGACTCTTCGCAAGCAGGAGAATGTCTCATGGGAACAGATGAAGGCATTGCTTTCTGAGACTATGGGATTCTGGACCCGTCTGCCTTTGACCTGGGAACAGGAACGTATGTTACGTGACGAGTATGAGAAGTCGTTTGTCCAGCATAAGGTAGAGTTTACGGAGTCTCTTTACGCTCGTTCGGAATCGTTGGCGGCAGTGGCGAGAAAGGTGATGAGCCAGATTGCGCTGGTCGGCTGGACGACAGGTGACCATTCGGCGGAATATGTGCCGGTGTATGCTATAGGAGCAGGTTCCGAGAAATTCATGGGAAAGATGGACAATACGGATATTCCGAAGCGTATCGCGAAGGTGGGGGGATATAAATAAATGTGAGCCCCATTCTTGACCGTAGTTCCTGAAAATAAAAAGGTGTGCCGCCGGATTCTGTCTTGAGTGGCACACCTTCTTTTTTGTTCAGGCAGGTCTTGTCATTTTCGGATGAGATATCTGATTATGGCATATCCGCCGAGTATCTGCAGAAGCATGCCTGGAATACCGAGACGGAAATCCTGAATGGCGTAGAGGAGACTTCCGCTCATGGCCCATTCACCGAGTGTGCCGAGAATCTGATAGGTGAGCACGACAGCCAGCAGAAGCGGCAGACTGATTTTCTGGAAACGGTGGGCCACAAGGCCGGCGGCCAGGGCCAGAATAACGGATTTCAACAGGATGGCCGGAACAACGGCTGGCGCAGGCATTCCGAACAGCCATGAGTTGACCAACGGAGATGCGATGGCGGTCAGCAGTCCGGTTTTCCAGCCATATTTATAGGCGCCGATAAGGGTGAAGAAATAGATGGGCAGCCACATTACGCCTCCTTGGGGAATCAGATGGAGGAGCTGTGGAAACATGACGTTGCCTGCAATGAAGAGCAGGGCGGTGAGGTACGTTTTCGCGTCGTTGTAAGGCAGTGAATAGAGTTTTACAGTTGTTTCCATAAATCTATGAGTTTATTGTTGTTATAAATAATATGTCTTGGCTTGTGGATTCCGTTGCTTGTCCGGGTTGTGTCCAATGTTTCCCGGCTGCAAAAATAAGAGGATATTTTGATATTGCCATGACCTGGATTACAGATTAACAAACCACTCTTACAGACTTTTAGGGGATGGCGTCAGGATTGTTGTTATCTTTCTGTAATCAGGGTAGGATCTTCAGTGTTTTGTCTATTGGGAATGCGGATTTCTTCGGGTACTTTTGTACAGTGAAAATTATAGTCGTTTCTTTTAAGATGAAGTATAGATTTATTTTACCGGTGCTTGCTTGTTGCCTTTATCCTATGACGGGTGAGGCGGACGAGGTGGCAGATACATTGCAGGCCCGTCAGTATGCACTTGATGAGGTCGTGGTGACCGGAACGCGTAACGGGACGGATATCCGGCATTTGCCGATGACTGTTTCGGTGGTGGGACGGAAACAGTTGGAGGACCGCTATCAGCCCTCTGTGCTTCCCACACTCGCCGAGCAGGTGCCCGGACTGTTTGTGACCAGCCGGGGCGTGATGGGATACGGAGTGTCGGCCGGAGCTGCAGGCGGAATCAGCCTGCGCGGCCTATCGGGCAATGCCCAGATGCTGGTGCTTATCGATGGCCATCCGCAGTATATGGGTCTGTTTGGCCATCCTGTCTCAGACTCGTACCAGACAATGCTGGCCGAGCGGGTGGAAGTACTTCGCGGTCCGGCCTCCGTGCTTTACGGCTCGAATGCGATGGGTGGTGTTGTCAATATCGTGACCCGGCAGATGCGTAGGGACGAAGTGAGCACACAGGTCAATGCCGGTGCCGGTTCGTACGGGACCGTGCAGACAGAGGCGGTGAACCGGGTGAGAAAAGGGCGGTTCAGCAGTGTGGTGTCCGCTTCGTATAACCGTACCGACGGACACCGTGCGGATATGGGATTCGAGCAATATGGCGGATATGCCAAACTGGGATATGATCTTGCGGATAACTGGAAGCTGTGGGGGGATGTGAATGTGACGCATTTCAACGCGTCCAATCCCGGTGAGGTCTTTTCTCCGGTGTCTGACAACGATTCGCGCATCACACGGGGCATGGCTTCGGCGATGTTGGAGAATCAGTACGGGCGCACATCGGGAGCCTTGAGCTTTTTCTATAATTGGGGCCGCCATAAAATCAATGACGGATATGGCGAAGGCGAGCGGCCGCAAGAGTCGCTTTTCCATTCGAAAGACCTGATGATGGGAATCTCCTGGTATCAGAGTGCGGCGTTGTATGAAGGGAACCGGCTGACCGTAGGGTTCGATTACCAGCATTTCGGCGGCGAGTCGTGGAACGAGGCAATAGCCGGAGGAACCCGTGTGCCGGGAGTGGACAAGAGACAGGATGAGTTTGCCGGGTATGTGGACTTCCGTCAGGACATCGGCTCGTGGGTGTCGCTGGATGCGGGTCTGCGTGTCGACCATCATTCGCATGTGGGGACAGAGCTTGTTCCCCAGGGTGGACTGGCTTTTCACCTGCCGGAGAATGCCGGATTGAAGGTGATGGTAAGCAAAGGCTTCCGTAACCCGACCATCCGGGAGATGTATATGTTTCCGCCTCAAAATCCGGATCTGCGTCCGGAACGGATGATGAATTATGAGCTTTCGTTCACCCAGCGTCTGCTGGATGGAGCCTTGCAGTACGGAGCCAACCTTTACTATATCAACGGCGACAACCTGATCATGACAATCCCCGTGGACGGACGACCGAAGAATGTGAACAGCGGTGAGATTGAGAACTGGGGACTGGAGGGGAGTTTCAGTTACCGTATCAATCCAAGTTGGCATGTGAACGGCAACTACAGCTGGGTACACATGGAGAATCCGGTTGTCTCCGCTCCGGAGCACAAGCTCTATGCGGGCGCTGGTTTCCGTAGGGGAAGATGGGGTGTGGCTACCGGCATACAGTATATCAAAGGGCTTTATACGTCTGTCAGTCCCGTTATCAGGGAAGATTTCGTGTTGTGGAATCTCCGTGCGGACTACCGCCTGTATCGTTCCGTTTCGCTGTATGTGCGTGGGGAGAATCTGCTGGCCCAACGCTATGAGGTTATGAGAGGCTATCCCATGCCGAAAGCTACCTTCCTGGGAGGAATCAATGTCAGGATCTGATGAAGTAAGTGATTGTTTAGCTGATGGAATGCCGGGATAAAAGGGAGTGTCACTGTGGTTCCGCGACACTCCCTTCCGTGAATGTGGTGTTTGGGCTTCTAACAGGTCTTAATAATATCCTTCAGCCTTTTCGTTCTCTTGCTGTTTTTGGAGTGTTTCCGGCTTGTCTGGTTGCATCTGCACCTTTTCTCTGAAAGTCAGTTGAATGACACGTATGGGATTTGTTTTTGACGCTTTGGGCAGAGTGAATGTTGTCCATCCGTCTTTCAGGTTCATTTTTATTTTCTTTCCTGTCTCGAAATCTTTTGCCGAACGGATTTTCTGGGAAAGCGCAGGCAGAGTGATTGTTTCAAGACGGTTGTCTGTAATGAATATCCAAGCCTTTTTCCCTTTGCGGGTACTGACACCTCCCTCAAACGGATAATAGGGGCCTCCGCGTGTTCCGTAAATGGTTTCGGCATGTTTATGAAGCCATATGCCCAAAGAATCCATCAGGGCGATTTGGGAAGGAGCGAAGTCCCCTTCAGGACTTGGTCCCAGATTGATCATGTAATTGCCGTTGCAGCCGACCACATTCACCAGATCCTTGATTAACTCATGTGCATCCATGAGTTGGGGATTCGGATTGTAAGACCATTGGCGTTTGTCGATTGTCACCCAGGCCTGCCACGGATGGTCGCACCATTTTGTGATGTTGTTTTGCCGGCGTACGAGGCGTTCGCGGTCCTGGAAGTCACCGGCGTATTTTTCTCCGTCCAGTTCAATATGGTTGTTTGCTCCTGCCATTCTCCGTCCGATGTCAATACGTGTGCTGAGCAATATATCAGGTTTCACTTCATGGAAACGCCGGTACATACGCGATCCGATCTCATGGGTATAAGTCGGGTCCCATTCACCGTCAAACTGTATGAACGCCAAGTCGTATTTGGTTATCAATTCACTTACTTGGTTTTCCATGTATTTGAAATAACGCTCAAGGTTTGGGCTGTCATTCTGTTTTTCGAAAAGTTTTCCAGGACCTCCGTGCCCATAAGGTGCCCAGTCAGGGTGGAACCAGTCGATATTGGAATAATAGGCACCCAGAACGATGTCATGCTTGTCGCACGCCTTTTTCAGTTCGGCCATTATGTCTATTGGTAATGCGGCATGTTCCATCGTATAGGGAGAATAGTCTGAAAACCAGAGTGAGAATCCGTCATGGTGTTTGGCGGTAGGCGAAACGTAACGTATTCCCCAGCGTTTCATCAGTCGGCACCACTGGTCTGCATCAAATTTTGAGGGGTTGAATTTCTTGTAAAAGGTGTCATATTCTTCAACAGGTATGATATCGCCCCGACTCCATCCTATTTCTTTTCCGCCGAGTGACGATGGCCCCCAGTGGACGCTTAAGCCTATCCGCATATCTTGCCATTTGCTTTGCGCTTCGGCCGGTGCTTTCAAATCAGGATTCAAGTCTCCACCACCGCTTAGACCGGTGCTTTGTCCCCAACTTACGGTAGTGGCGAGGATGAAAAGGATGAATGAGCAAATTGTTTTCATAAGCTGTAGTTTAATGTGGGTTTAATATGATTTGAACAATATGGATTTGATAGCAACTACTATCGTTTCTGAAACGATGAAGTTACGGAAAATTATTGTATGATGAAAATTTTTGTAAGGAGTTGGTCAAAGAACAGGTACATCTTTTTCTTTTAATTGTAGTGTCAAGACATATTCATACGTGAGTTCGGGATAATAAAGTTCTAAAAAAGATAGGTAATCACAAGTATTTTTCGTAACTTTATATCTGACAAATAACAAGTTAATGAAATAATGCCATATGATTACCCAAGACAAAATTACGAATA
>DWVR01000060.1 GCA_019120125.1 Candidatus Phocaeicola excrementigallinarum
CGTTTAGCTCAGCTGGTTCAGAGCATCTGCCTTACAAGCAGAGGGTCGGCGGTTCGAATCCGTCAACGCCCACTCCGAAAACAATAATTGTCAACTTTCCCTTTCGGGCGTTTAGCTCAGCTGGTTCAGAGCATCTGCCTTACAAGCAGAGGGTCGGCGGTTCGAATCCGTCAACGCCCACGCAAAGGATGCACCTTTCAAGTGCATCCTTTTGCTTTTAATGTGTCAGAAGTTGAAAAGTTCAGTCGAAAGGTACCGTTCTCCGGTGTCGGGAAGCAATACGACGATGCTTTTTCCTTTGTAACTGTCCTCTTGGGCTAGCCGGAGGGCGGCAAACGCAGCCGCTCCGGAGGAAATGCCTACTAGCAGTCCCTCGTGTCGCGCCAGTTCGCGTGCGGTGCTCATGGCCTCTTCGTCTTTCACGCGGATTATCTTGTCGACTGTCATCGGGTCGTATGTGTCTGGGATAAAGCCTGCGCCTATTCCTTGCAGTTTGTGCGGGCCGGCTTTTCCTCCGGACAGGACGGGGGATCCTTCAGGTTCTACCGCTACTATCTCGATTTGTGGGTTATGTCGCTTCAGTCCTTTTCCTGTGCCGCTGACGGTTCCTCCTGTGCCTGCTCCGGCTACGAATACGTCAATGTTTCCATCTGTGTCGTTCCAGATTTCTTCAGCTGTGGTCTGGATGTGTGCTTCCGGATTTGCCGAGTTTCTGAATTGTTGCAGGATGACGGATCCCGTTGTCTTGTCGCGCAGTCTTTCCGCCTCACGTATGGCGCCGTTCATACCTTCGCTTCCGGGAGTGAGCACGATTTCCGCTCCCAGTGCCTGGAGGAGCCTTCGGCGTTCCAGACTCATGGTCTCTGGCATGGTCAGAATCGTGTGGTAGCCTTTTACTGATGCGATCCACGCCAGTCCTACACCTGTGTTTCCACTTGTGGGTTCGATGATGACGGCTCCGGGTTTCAGGAGTCCTTTCTTCTCGGCATCTTCAATCATGGCCAGTGCGATTCGGTCTTTTACGCTTCCTCCCGGATTGAGCGATTCCACTTTGGCTATGACGGTGGCCTTCGCGTGATGCTCGCGGGCGGTCCGGTCGAGGCGTACGAGTGGAGTGTGTCCTATCAGTTCTGTCAGATGTGTATAGATTCGTGTCATAAGGATTTTATTGTGGTATGTGTAAAAGTACGGAGAATTCTTGGAATGTGCAAATAGGAAACAAAAAAAGGAATCCTTTGGGGATTCCTTTCCGTAGTTGCGGAGGCCTGACTCGAACAGACGACCTTTGGGTTATGAGCCCAACGAGCTACCAACTGCTCCACTCCGCGATATTGATTCTGTTTCTGATTCTTTAACCCTGATGGTTGCGGAGGCCTGACTCGAACAGACGACCTTTGGGTTATGAGCCCAACGAGCTACCAACTGCTCCACTCCGCGGTATTTTTCGGGTTTTTCTCAAATCCGGTGCAAAGGTACGCCTTTTTTCTGAATAAACAAACTTTTTTCTGAGTTTTTTGCGAGAAGATCTGTAAATGCATTTCTAATGCATTTCTGACGTTTTTTTGCACTTTATGCGCGGTTGTTTTTCGTAATCTGGAGCTGGATAATTTTGTTGGGAAAGAATGTTTGTCCTTGTTTGTCAGAACGTGGTTTCCGCCTCTCTGGGCGTGGTGTCCGCTTGTTTTTCACTGTGTTTTGTGTGTCTGGCATTCTGTCCGTTTTTTTTCATGATATTTGGTGGTTAGAAAAAAAAACAGTACTTTTGCTTACATTATTCAGATGTACATGAAAGATGACCGTAGAGAGAACGAGAGCTAAGCTAGTGGACGTGGCCCGCCAACTTTTTGCCAAGAAAGGGGTGGAGGAAACCACTATGAACGACATTGCCGTGGCTTCAAGAAAAGGAAGGCGGACCTTGTACACGTATTTCAAAAGCAAGGAGCAGATTTATCTGGCGGTGGTGGAGTCTGAACTGGAGATGCTTTCGGACAGGATGAAAGAAGCGGCTGGGAAATCGGTTTCTCCGGATGTCAAGATAATGGAGCTGATCATGACACATCTGGATACCATTAAGTTCGTGGTCTATCGCAACGGTACTTTACGTGCAAGTTTTTTCCGTGACATCTGGAGAGTGGAGGCTGTACGTAAGGAGTTTGACCGGAAAGAGATAGTCCTTTTCCGGGAAGTGCTTCAGGACGGAAAGGAGAAAGGATATTTTGACTTGGACAATGTGGAAATAATGGCTGACATCCTGCATTATTGTGTAAAAGGAATTGAGGTCCCTTATATCCGTGGACAGATCGGTGAGGAACTGGAGGATGATATCGGATGGAAGTACGTCTCGAAAATTGTATTCGGTGCCTTGGGGTGTAAAACGAAAAAAGAAGTTTAATGTTTAATTATAAATAATATGGGATTATTGACTGGAAAAACGGCCGTCATCACCGGGGCCGCACGCGGTATCGGAAAGGCTATAGCCTTGAAGTTTGCTTCAGAAGGGGCGAATATTGCATTTACAGATCTGGTGATTGACGAGAACGGACAGAATACGGAGAAGGAGATTGCCGCCTATGGTGTGAAGGCAAAAGGCTATGCCTCAAATGCGGCAAGCTTTGAGGAGACTGCCAAGGTGGTTGAGCAGATTCACAATGATTTCGGATCGATTGATATTCTGGTGAATAACGCCGGCATCACTAAGGACGGTTTGATGATGCGCATGAGTGAGGCTCAGTGGGATGCCGTGCTTACGGTGAACCTGAAATCGGCGTTCAATTTCATTCATGCCTGCACTCCGATCATGATGCGCCAAAGACATGGAAACATCATTAACATGGCATCAGTGGTAGGTGTTCACGGAAATGCGGGACAGTGCAATTATTCGGCTTCTAAGGCCGGTATGATCGGTCTGGCCAAGTCTATCGCACAGGAGCTGGGCTCACGCGGCATCCGTGCGAATGCCATCGCTCCGGGATTCATCATCACAGACATGACGGCCCAGCTCTCTGATGAAGTGAAAGCTGAATGGAACAAGCGGATTCCGTTGCGGCGTGGGGGAACACCTGAGGACGTGGCCAATATAGCCTTGTTCCTCGCTTCTGATATGTCTTCGTATGTATCAGGTCAGGTAATCCAGGTAGATGGTGGAATGAACATGTGATTTTGAAGATTTCATATTAAAGGATAGGGGACACTGGTCGGGAGTCTTATGATGATTCCATGATGTAAGGTGTCCCCGTTTTTTTTGCGGTTATTATTATATGGAGGTAATTTACGACGATAATCATATCATTGTAGTCAACAAGACGGTGTCTGAGATTGTGCAGGGTGACAAGACTGGCGATGAGCCTTTGTCGGAAAGTGTCAAACGGTATTTGAAGGAAAAATATGCCAAGCCTGGCAACGTGTTTCTGGGTGTGGTGCATCGTCTGGACCGCCCTGTAAGTGGGTTGGTGGTGTTTGCGAAAACCAGTAAGGCGTTGACGCGCCTGAATGAGATGTTCCGTAACGGTGAAGTGGAAAAGACTTATTGGGCCGTTGTACGTCAGCGTCCCGAACAGGAAGAAGGAGAACTGGTGCATTATCTGGTGCGTAACGAGAAGATGAACAAGTCGTTCGCATATAATAAGGAGGTGAGGAACTCGAAGAAGGCGGTTCTCCATTATCGTCTGTTAGGGTGTTCTCAGAACTATTCCTTATTGGAAGTCAATCTGATGACAGGGCGGCATCATCAGATCCGTTGTCAGCTGGCGAAGATAGGATGTCCGATAAAGGGTGATTTGAAATATGGCTTTCCACGCTCTAATCCTGATGGAGGAATTTCACTGCATGCGCGGAGAGTGCGTTTCATACATCCGGTTTCTAAGAAGGTGATTGATCTGACGGCTCCTCTTCCTTCGGATAACGTTTGGAAATGTTTTCAACAGTTTTGCAGTGAAAAATAAAAGGAGAATGCTTCACAGCGTTCTCCTTTCTTTTCATTTAACACATAGGCATCTTCATTTATCAAGAGATTTTATCCTTTTGGGATGAAATCAATCTCCTTAATGGGGTTGGGTAAATGATTAGTATAATCTAGTTTAGTCTTACTTGATTGCTACTTATTAGAGTGCAAATACCGTGCCATTCTCGCAGCAACTGGTCTGAAGGATGTTCAGTGGATTTCTATTCCGTTGTCATTCAGAATGGTATGGGTAAGAAAGCAGGTTTGTGAATATTTCATTCAATTTTCCGGGCATCATACGGTTTTGTGGAAAGTGTGGAAAGTGTCTCTTCTTGTTGTGGAATTTGTCCACAATTTCATTGTGGAATGTTGTAGTGTTTCAGTTTGTTGTATAATGTCTTTCTGTCGATACCCAGCAATACGGCTGCCTTGCTTTTGTTGTTGTTGGTCTGTTGCAGGGCTTTCAGTATCCTTTGTTTTTCACCTTCTTCATTGTGCAGGGCGAAAGACTCTTCCATTTTTGTCGTTTGCGCTTCTGAGGCGGAGATTCCGTTGAAGTCTTCACCTAAGTCATGTAGCGTGATGAAATCGTTCTTAGCCACGAGGGTTGCCCGTTTTACCGTGTTTTTCAGTTGTCTGATATTTCCCGGCCATGAATTGCTCCGGAGTGCTTCACAAGTCTCACGGTCAAAACCGATGAGGTTACGTCCCAATTCCTTGTTGGCTTGGTCAAGAAAGAAATTGGCGAAGAGCAGGATGTCATCCTGACGCTCTTTCAGCGCGGGCATATAAAGTGTGAATTCATTGATGCGGTGATACAGGTCCTCTCGGAAATTCCCTTTGGCGATAGCTTCTTTCAGATTCTCGTTTGTGGCACTGATCAGGCGTACGTCCACTTCAATCTCCCTGTTGGAGCCTATGGGACGGATACGGCGTTCCTGTAGGGCACGGAGAAGCTGTATCTGGACCTCATAGCCCAGATTCCCCACTTCGTCAAGGAAAAGTGTGCCTCCGTTCGCTTCCTCGAAAGCGCCGGTCTTGTCATTGAAGGCTCCTGTGAAGGAGCCTTTCACATGCCCGAAGAATTCCGAGGCGGCCAGATCCTTGGGGATAGAGCCACAATCGATGGCGATGAACGGTTTTCGGGCTCGTTTGCTCAACTGATGTATGCGGTGGGCCACATATTCTTTTCCTGTTCCGCTTGCCCCGTTGATCAGAACAGACATTTGTGTAGGGGCTACAAGGGATACATAGCTGTAAAGCTGGCGTGCGGCCTCGCTTTCTCCTTCCAGAAAGTTTTCAGGTGGGGTGAAAGTCTCGTCCATGGTGTTTAGAGAGTTACCGTGGCGGATGGCCTCGTTGATTTTCTTCAGCAGCTCGTCCGGTTGTACCGGTTTTGCGATATAGTCGGCAGCGCCCTCTTTGATGGCTTTCACCGCGCTTTGGATTTCCGCATAGCTTGTCATGATGATGAACGGCACCTGGTCTTTCTGCTTGCGGAGCCATGACAGCAGCTCCATTCCGTCTTTGTCAGGAAGGCGCAAGTCCGAAAGTATCAGGTCGAAATTCCGTGTGGCGAGCAGCTTGCGGGCACGTGCGTGTGTGCCTGCCGTTTCCACGTCAAACCCCTTCTTCTTGAGCCATGTCTTGAGCATGGTGGAGAAAGTCAGATCATCTTCGACAATCAATAAAGATAAAGCCATACGTGTGTCGTTTTATTGGTTACAAAGATAATGTTTTTTCATTTCAGTCAATCTTTTCCGCCACCTTTTCAGCTTCGATGATGACGTATTCCGCTTGTTCTGTGATCAATCGGACTGTCTTGTCCGTTTCTTGTGCATACGTGCTTTCTCCCTTTCTGCTTTCAAGCCATTGTAGGGCTGGTACCGCCTCTTTCGCTTCGATCATGATGAAAGTCGGCAGCATCTTGTGCGCGATGGCGCAGACTTGTTTCATGTCACGTGCTTTTGATGCTTCGTTTATTCGTCGTATACTTTGTTCCGTTTCACTGATGAAGGTGTTCAGGATTTCCAGCGCGGCTTTCGGGTCGTCTCCGGAAAATGCTGTGAGTGGGGCGAAATTGAACCGGGAACCGCTGTGGGGTGTAGGGGAGTCTGTCTCGGTGTCAGACATCTCTCCTTCTGTGTTTCCTGTGGAAAGCACATTCTTCAGTATTCCTAGTAGCTCATGTTGGCTGAACGGTTTTTTCAGCATTCCGGAAAAGCCTTTTTCCAGGAAATCGCTTTCCTCCATATCTCCCCGTGCCGTGATGGCGATGACCGGAATCGTTTTCGCCTGAGGATGATTCAGATTTCTGATGCGTTGCAGGAGTTCAATGCCGTCCATGGCTGGCATTTGCAAGTCAGTGAATACGATATCGAACTTGAGGGTGTTCAGCAGGCGGAACACTTCTTCCGGTTGCTCACAACATTGTATGTATGGATTTTCTTTTCCGTGGATTATATTACACAGCATCGCTTCGGTAAGTCGCATCTGTATGCGGTCATCGTCAATCAGCAGGATATGTAGCGGTCTGTCCCATGTGGATTCCGTGTCTGGAAGTCCTTTCTGTATGGTGTCCTGTGAAGGAAGTGTATGAAGGGGTAAGGATACTTGGAAAGTGCTTCCTTTTCCTTGTTCACTATTCACTTTGATTTCTCCTCCAAGCAGTTCCGTCAGTTTTCTGGTAATGGAGAGTCCCAGGCCGAATCCCTCTTGTCCTTGCGCGCTTCTAAGTCTGGTGAATTCCCGGAAGATACGTTGTTGCTCTTGTTTTGTCATTCCGCATCCTGTATCGGTGACACTGAGTGTGAGTGTCCCTTCCCTGAAATGTGCGTTCAGGGATATTTCTCCTGTGGCTGTAAATTTCAGGGCATTTGATAGCAGGTTCTCCACGATCTGCCGGATGCGGAACGGATCGCCTTCGAGGGTCAGTGTCGTATTGAAGCCGATATTCCGGAGAAGTTTCAGGCCTTTTTTTTCAGCCAGCGGCAGGAATCCGTTGTAGATACGCTCAAGCAGTTCATAAGGGCTGAACGGTATACGTTGGATGTCCATTTTTCCCGCTTCCAGCCGATGGTAGTCGAGCAGGGAAGTGATCAGGTCAGTCAAGTGTTGGGCGGAGCTTTTCATGTTGTTCAGATAGAACAGTTGCCTTTTGTCTTTCACAAGGCGGACCAGAAGGTCGATGTAGCCGATGATTGATCCGGCGGGTGCCTTGATGTCGTGAGTGATGGTGAGCATCAGTTTTTCGCGGGCCATGAGCAGGTTTTCCGCATAAAGTTTGGATTTTTCCAGTTCCTTGCGGTAATGTTTCTCGCGGGTGATGTCCCTGGCGATGATGAAGGAGAACAGCAATACCATGGCGAGAGCGGCAATGGCGATGTTTGCCATGGTGTGGGCGGCTTTCTGCCGGATTTCCTGTTCCTGAAGCAGTTTCATTCCGGAGACTGTCCGTTCGTCTTTGTCGATGGATTCCAGCAATTGGTTGACACGTTGGCTCAGGGCGTTTCCGGTCGCTCTCAGCCGGTCGATGCGCACATTCAGCATTCGGGTCTGTTCTTGTCTGGTCTCAAACATCCTGTGCTGGATGTCTGCCAGTATGTTTGAGATGGTGTCCGCCGGGCTATAGATTTCGCTTACAGTATCGGTATATTCCTCCTGTATCACATTGTTCACCAGAGTCGAGTCTTCTTTTGGAGCGAATACTTCGGCCAGCCGTTTGAAGAAACTTTTCTTTTTGTGGCGTATGGTGTAGGAGTTCTGGTGTGTCACGACTTTCCGGTGGATGTGCGGAGTCTTGAGCAGGGAATCCTGGGCGGCGATCAGGCTGTCGAGCTGTTGCTTATAGAAGTCCGCGTCCGGTGCCTTGTGCAGGAGCTCGATGGCGGCGAACATGTTCTGTTGCTTGCTTTTCAGCAATGTTCTGACCGTATCAAGACGTGCCTGTTGGAGGGTGTCTGTCAGGAGTCTGTCCAGCGTGTCTATGGAGGCATTCACCTCTTTCATCTTGTTGATATAGTGCGAATATTCGTCCAGTTTCCCCATGCGTAATGTCTGTCCGATGATTTCCGCGTCATAGAGCTGGCTGATGATGCGGTGTGTGGTGTGGCGCCGGTTGTTGATGTTCTCTTCCAGTCCGGTAGGTTCTGTCAGCAGAGTCATCTGTTGGAGGGTGTAGAGGATGGCTCCGAAGAGCAGTCCTATCATTATGATGTAGCCGAATATGATTTTGGTGGAGGTGGAGAACATGGGCTATAAGGTTTTCTTTGTCTTGTATCGGAAGCGTAGATAATACATGATGCCCGCGCTGGTGAGCCCGAACGGAAATGCCGTCCAAATGCCTGTTATTCCCCAGTCGAGCACAAAACCAAACAGGTATCCTGCCGGGAGAGAGATAAGGAAATAGGCGACGAACGAGAACAGCATGATGAGGCGCACATCGGCGATACCCCTGAGGGCGTTGGCGAAATTGATCTGCAGGCCGTCGCCGAACTGATACAAAAGAAAAGGGATGATGGTCTGTGCCACCATCAGGCTGACCGCCTCATTGTCAGTGAACCATCCGCCTATGTGGTTCCGGAGCAGGAAAATGGGGACAGATGTGCAGACCACCATGATCAGTATCAGATGAAAGCCGGCATAGGCGATGCGGCGTACGTTCCCGATGTCTTTCTGCCCGTAGAAGTTGCTGATGCGTACCGATACGGCGGCTCCCATACCGTAATAAATCATGAAGCAGATTTGCGATACGGCGATCATGATCTGATACGAGGCCAGTGCCGTGCTTCCCAGCCATCCGATCATGATGGCACTGAGGCTGAACGAGGCGGTCTCCATACCCATTTGGGCGGCTATGGGCCATCCCAGCCTGTTGAGCAGGGAGAAATCGGTCTTGTTGACATGTCCCTCCCGGAAGCCTTGTCTGAACATCCTGTATCGTGAGGTGCCGAAGAAAAGGATGAGATAGACGATGACCATGAGAATGCGTGACACCAGCGTGGATATGCCTGCACCGGTCAGTCCCAGTTCCGGAAAACCGAACTTTCCGTAAATCAGGATATAGTTGCCGATAATGTTGAGCAGGTTTCCTCCCAACAGAATCCACATGGACACCTTTGTGTCTGTAATTCCATCGGAGAATTGTTTGAATGCGTTGAACCATAGCACGAAAGGGAGTGACGCAAGAAGAACCAGAAAGTAAGGGCGCATGTAAGGAAGCAGCTCTTCAGGTTGTCCCAGATGTGCCAGATTGAAGTAGAGGATCGTCATGACAAGACAGACGAGGACTGCGAGCAAGGAGTTGGCCGCAAGGCTGTTCTTGAGTATACCGCCCACCCCGTCGGTCTTTTTCTGTCCGAAAAGGCTTCCTACTACGGGAGTCAGGCCGTATGAGAATCCGGTGCAGAAGATGATGGCCAGATTGAACATATTGTTTACAAAGCTTGCCGCGGCAAGTCCTTCCGTGCTGTGGTGGCCGATCATAAGCGTGTCGGCGAATCCCAGCACAATCACTCCGATCTGCCCGATGACGATGGGAAGACCCAGTCTGATCAATGCGCGGTAATGGTCGGGTTTCATTCGATCGCTTTATAATAAAGTATGGAACAGTTTTCAGGGACAAAGCATCGTGTGGCTACGTTTTGGATTTGTCCGGAAGTGACCGAACGGTATTTTCTCACTTCATCGTTGATGTCCTCCGCCTTTCCTGTCAGTTCGAAGAAGGCCAGATTGTTTGCTACATTCAGATAGTTCATGTTGTTGAAAATCTGTTCGCTTTCATAGCGGTTCTTCACTTTTTCCAGCTCATGTTCGTCCACGGGCACGCGTTTTATCCGTTCCAGTTCATCCCAAATGGCCTCTTCCGCCTGTTCCAGGCTGATTCCCGAAGCCGGTTTCCCGGTTATCTGCAACAATCCTTCATCGATGCTTCCGGAAATGAATGCGTCGATGGAAGTGAAAAGCTTTTTGTCCTGAATCAGTGAGCGGACGAAGCGTGAAGAACGTCCGTTCGAGAGTATGTCGGTAATCATGTCGAAGGCATGATAGTCCGGATGCAGACGGTCGCACATGTGGAAAGCCATGTAGATGGCATCCACCGGTACTTTCCGTTCCACGGTTTTCCGGCGCAGTGCTGTCTGTCTCTCTTCTTTGGGAAGTTTCCGTGGGGGAATCTCGCGCCGTGGAATCGGACCGAACCATTTTTCCGCCAGACGCGTGGTCTCCTCAAACGGGATATGTCCCGTTACGGCCAATATGGCGTTGTTGGGCGCGTAATAATGATAGAAGAATGTCCTTACCTCCTCAAGTGTGGCATTGGCGATATGGTTGATCTCCTTTCCGATGGTAGGCCAGCGGTAAGGATGCTGCTTGTAGGCCAGTTCCCTTATGAGGTGTGACACATCGCCGTATGGCTGGTTCAGGTTGCGCTGCTTGAACTCTTCAATCACCACCTGGCGCTGCACCTCCAGGCTTCTCGGGTTGAAGTCGAGACTTAGCATCCGGTCACTTTCCAGCCAGAATCCGGTCTCCACGTTCTGGTGGGGCAGGGTAATGTAATAGTTGGTGATGTCATTGTTGGTCCATGCGTTGTTTTCGCCCCCCGCGTTCTGCACGGGCGTGTCGTAATCGGGCACGTTGACCGAGCCTCCGAACATGAGGTGCTCGAACAGGTGGGCGAATCCTGTATGATCCGGATCCTCATCGCGCGCGCCTACATCGTAGAGCAGGTTAAGCGCCACCATCTGAGTTGATTTGTCCTCATGATGCACGACGCGCAGTCCGTTGTCCAGCGTATGATGGTTGACTTCTATCATTTCTTTTCTGCTCCTTATCCCCTTTTTATTCTTCTACCACAGCTTTCAGGATGCGGATGTTTTCCACCGGACGGTCTTTTTTGTTGGTCTTTACCTTCTGGATGCGGTCGATGACATCCATTCCCTCTGTCACTTCTCCAAACACAGTATACGCTCCGTCCAGATGAGGGGCACCTCCTATGGTGGTATATGCCTTCACTTGTTCCGGAGTGAACGCGACGGGAGTCTCTTCTTTCATAATCTCACGTGCCTGATTTTCCAGTTCGTCCTGAAGGGCCATCAGTCCGTCGTTGTCTCCCGCACGGCGCATTTTGTAGATATCCTTGATACGTTTTTGCGCCAATGAGTTGAAGATGGCGGTCAGTTGTGCGTCACGCATTCTTTGTTCCAGGTCGAGCAGCTGCTCTTCTGAGAACACTTGTCCCGTCACGATATAGAACTGGCATCCGGACGATTCTTTTTTCGGGTTCACCTCATCACCTTGCCGTGCGGCGGCCAGCGCCCCTTTCTTGTGGATGAATTTCGGGTTGAATTCCGCCGGAATGGTGTAGCCCACGTCTCCGCTGCCCAATGAGGCCGTGTCGGATGCCGTCTTGCTTTCCGGGTCGCCCGCCTGGATCATGAAGTTCTTGATGACGCGGTGGAATAGGGTGTTGTCATACATCCCCTCTTTCACCAGTTTGATGAAATTGTCCCGGTGCCCGGGTGTCTCGTCATACAATTTCACGGTAATATCTCCCATAGTGGTCTCCAGGCGTACGGTAGTTTCTTCCATATTGTCTTTCTTTTTCTGGCCGGAGCATGCCATAAGTCCGCATGTCAGGGCCAAGGTTAATAGAATAAGCGGTTTTTTCATTAAGCAAAATGATTGATTCTGCAAAGGTATATAAAATGGTGGAGATGGAAAACTCTGTAGTGAAATTCGTTGTCTCTTTGATTTATATTTCCTGTATTTCCTGTACACCGCTTTGATATTGGAAAAGTGCGGCACCGTCACACAAGTTCCACTTCTTGAAAAGACAGTCATAAATATTCCGCAATATCGTTTGCCACCATATGATAAATATCGGTAACTTTGGCCTTTGAAAATATAAACGATATGTCTCCAATCCACATTGAACCGAAAAGTCTGAAGAACATTCTTGCCAAGTGGGCGCGTGAACCATATCCATCCGTTATCAGTCCGTGGAAGGTGGTAGTGGTTCCTGCGGTCATCATCTTTCTGGTGCTCTACCTGCTGCAGCCGTTCAGCATCGCACGGATAGGAAGCGGGAAACTGTGGGTCACGTTGGGGTCGGCCTGCATCTCGGCAGGGGTGTCGTCCTTGTTCGTTTGGGTGCTTCCGTGGATGTTCCCCAGATATTACGAGGAACGGGCGTGGACGTTAGGCAAGGAAGTGTTGGGCACGTTGGCCTTGCTCTTGTGCATCACCGTGTGCGTGTGGTTCTACGTGTCGTGGCTCTGCGGGGTGATGCCGGGCGTGCGCCTTTTTTTCACGGTGCTGCTCTGGGTGTTGATATTGGGGGCTTTCCCCACCGTGCTCTTCGCGATGTGGAACCGCAATATCCGGTTGGCAAGAAACCTGCGTGAGGCCACGGAGCTGAATCTTCGTTTGTCCAAGAAACAGGAAGCGGAGGAAATGCCTTCCGCCACGCTTGTCTTTTCGGGCGGCACGAAAGATACGTTGGTGATGGACGCCCGTTCATTCCTCTATGCCGAGTCCGAGGGCAATTATGTCCGCCTGCATTACCTCTCCCCGAAGGACAACCGCCCTGTCTCCAGGCTCCTGCGTCTCACGATGAAGCAAGCCGAGGCGGCGGTGGCTTCCGCGCCTTTCATCGTCCGTTGTCACCGGGCTTTCCTGGTCAATCTTCATCAGGTAACCAAAATGGATGGCAATTCGCAGGGGTATCGCCTTCGGCTGGAGGAGTGTGCGGAGGAGGTGCCGGTGTCAAGGGCGTATGTCAGGCGTGTAAAATTGTTGATAGAGAGTGATTAGTGGTTAAGTCATTCGTCCCAATTTCTTCCCGTTCGTCCCTCTTCCTCCTTATCCGTCACATATCCTTGCCGTCTGTCCCGGATATTTTCCCACTTCAATATCCGTGCGTAAGTTTGCAGCGAAATCAAAAACTGATTCGTATGAAAACCAAAGCAATGATTCTTTTCGCCGCCCTCCTCCTGATGGGAAATGCGGCGCGGGTGCAGGCCCAATGCCTGACTCTTGAAGTGCGTGACATCGACCGCGTGCAAGGTTTCCTTTATGTCGCCGTCTATTCTTCTTCGGACAGTTTCCTGAAGAAACCCTTCACGGGCTTCCGCGTGGAGGTGAAAGACAAGACGCTCTCCCTTCCTTGCGAAGGCTTGCCTGAAGGCACGTATGCCATCGCCCTCTTTCAGGACCTGAATGGAAACGGCACGCTGGACTCGGGCTGCTACGGCATTCCCCAAGAGCCGACGGCTTTCAGCAACGATGCGCAGGGCGTGATGGGACCTCCCTCGTTCGAGAAATGCAGCTTCACGTTGCGAAGCGATACGACTCTGGTAGTGCATCTTCGGTAATATTTCAGTGACAATGAAGCATTTCCCTCTTTCCATCCTGATGGGATGTCTTTACGCGCATCCCCTAATGGCACAGACATCCTTCGCAGACACCATCCGCCTGATGCCCTTTTCCGATACTGTGACTTTGGATGAGGTGGTGGTGACCAAACGCCGCACACCTGCTGCCACGGGTCTTTGGAGTGATACGTGAGTTCGGGATAATAAAGTTCTAAAAAAGATAGGTAATCACAAGTATTTTTCGTAACTTTATATCTGACAAATAACAAGTTAATGAAATAATGCCATATGATTACCCAAGACAAAATTACGAATA
>DWVR01000061.1 GCA_019120125.1 Candidatus Phocaeicola excrementigallinarum
ACGATATTGGACATACTGATGTGGGCATTGCCGTCCGGATTCCTGTCCGGGCTGGTTACGTGGCTGGCATCACGCCGCACGTTCAACGCCCGCAACAAGAAGGAACGCGAGGACACGTACAAGACCCTGTACGACGACCTCAGCACGACGACACTGGATTTATCAAGGCAAATAAGGAAACTGAATGAAAAAATCATCAACCATGAGACGGCTATTCATAAATGTTATACTTGCAGGTATGCTGATCGCTGTCCTGCTGTTATCTTCCTGCGCCAGCAGAAGGTACAGCAGCCTAACAGCCGTCCGCTCGGACAGCCTCAGTGCGAGCGTAACCGAGCGAACCATCTACGCGCCGGTCCCGAGGCGGACGGCGGACCTGAAGGTGAGTGCGGAGGGGATGACGCGGCTTCTGGACCTTCCTGAAGGGTTCGGGATGAACGTCCGGACGCACGGTATGAACCTGAGCCTCACGTCCGACGGCCAGGGCGGAGTCAATGTAACGGCGGAAGCCGACAGCATGGGGCGTGAGGTGAACATTTACAGGGAGGAAAACAACCACCGCATCCGCGACGAGACCGCGGAGGAAGAGGATGAGGAAAGGAACTCCGCCGGCTTCCGCTGGTGGTACCTGATACCGGTACTCCTCATCGCGGTGGCCGTCGCCGCATTCATCAGACGGAAAGACAACTGATACTTCATTCTTAATTCTTCATTGAAAAAAAGTATGGCAGACACAGACACATCAAACGGACTTATATACGGACTCGCGGAAATCAAGTTCAAGAGCTCCGCGGCATCATCGCAGGAAAAGACGATCGGATGGATTGACGAGAACGGCCTGCAACCGGCAGGCTCCGAACCGCAGTTCCTTGAGATCTTCGCGGCACAGGTGCTCGACGGCGCGGTGGAGAGCATCATGCAGAACCCCGGCAGCGACGCGTTCAACCTCAACCTGATCCAGCTGAAGGCGCAGAATATGGTGGACATATTCGGCGGAACGGCGGAGGCGGACGGAAGCTACACGCCACCGGCATCGTTCATGGCGACTGGAGTGCTGACCATCAAGTCCCACTCCGGGCACTCGTTCCGCATCTTCAACGCCCGGCTCACGAAAACCACCTTCCAGAACGGCATGAACATGCAGAACGTGCTTGGATTCGGCATCCGCGTGGACATGCTGAAACCTGCCGACGGCAAGGAACGCAGATTCCGGATCTATCCTCCCGGAGTGACACCTGATACGGCAGACGGAACAGCAGATGAAACGTCAGGCGGAGGATAACCATGGAGGCAAGAGAACTGCAGATGTTCGGAGCGGCGGTGCTGATGGACGACGGCATCAGCCTGCCCCTACGGACAGTGTTCCGGAAAAAGCCTTTCCGGATCACGATGAAGATTCCCTCCACACGCAGCTTTATCCGGGCGAGCAAGGCCTATCTCTCAATCGGCGTGACACCGAAGGAATATGAGGACTACGACTTCAACCGGCGCGTGGGGTTCATCGCGGAGCACGGCAAGGCGGTGAGCCGCATCGTGGCGGCCGCCGTCATCCGCGGCCCGGTCATGGGACGGATACTGAACCGTCCGCTGGCCTGGCTGCTCAGGGAGACGATGGACCCGGTGGCCCTCATGGAAGCCTGGAGACTGCTGCTGAATGAGACCACCGTCACGTCTTTCGGGATTACTATCACATTGGCCGCGGCGATGAACAAGATGCGGCCCTTAGTGAGCCGGAACGAAGGAGAAAGCGAGACGAGGAGTTAAGGAAGGGACACACAGAGCCTTCGCATAGCCTCTTCGGCGTGATCGGACAGCTGGCCACCGAAACAGGTTGGAGCGTGAACTACATCCTCGACCGTGTGAACGTGGTGATGCTGCAGCTGATGATGGCGGACATGCCGCATTACGTAAAGCCGCAGCAACCGTCGCTCATCGAGCGGATAAGGGAAATGGAAGAAAGGGAAAAGAAACGGGGCGGCACACCGCCGGAAGGGGAAACACAAGCCTCCAAAGGCATGAACCCGCTGGAGTACTTCACTAAATACGCGACAAAGAATTAATAATTAACAGTTAATAATGAATAACGGATGCCGCTATTGACTGTTAACTATTCACTATTCATTATCAACTGCCCGTTATTAACTATTCATTATTAACTATTAACTGAAGAAAAATGGCACTGCCTGTAGAGCTGGAAATATTTATCAAGGACTATACAAAAAACGCGATGGAGTCTATCAAGAAAGGCATATCGGAGACTGAGGAAAATACTGTCAGGCTGATAAGTATGCTCAAGAAACTGCGTGCCGAAAAAGCTCAGATCGTCAAAACCAACAAGAAGGCAGGGCAATCGTATGCGGAAGAGGCAGCTGAGGTACAGGCACTCACCGGGAAAATCAACGACTTAAACAACACTTTAAAAGAAATTAAAAAGGCGAAGGAGGAAGCGGGAAAAACCTCCATCGACATCGACACCGAAACCGTGGAACGCAAAACGAACAACCTGCGCCTCCAGTTCAGCCAGGTGGCGAGGGAACTGCCCTCGCTGGCGATGGGACCGCAGATGTTCATTCTCGCAATATCGAACAACCTCCCCATGCTGGCGGACGCGATTGCCGATGTGCGTAAGCAGAACGAGCTGCTGGCGGCTTCGGGGAAAAAGGCCGTGCCGGTATGGAGGCAACTGCTCAGTGCGTGCGTGTCGTGGCAGACCATCCTTGTCGCGCTCATCTCGCTGGGCATCGTGTTCGCCCGCGACATCGCAGACTGGGTGAAGAATTTGGGTAAGGCAAAAAAAGAATTGACCGAAACACAGAAGATACAGGAAGCGTTGAATACGGCGCACCGCAAAGGCGGAGAAGCCGCAGCGGAAGAATCGGCGAAGCTCCGCATCCTGTATGCCGCCACGCAAGATGCCGGGAAGTCGATGGACGAACGCAAGAAAGCGGTTGAAGCCTTGCAGCGCATGTACCCGGATTATTTCGGGAAACTGACAGACGAAGCCGTACTTGCCGGGAACGCCGCATCCGCATACGATGAACTGACCAAAGCCATCATCCGCAAAGGGCAGGCACAGGCAGCCGAAGACATCGTGGCGGATTATTCGAAACAGAACTGGCAATTGCAGCGGGGCATCAATGCGGATACGAACTGGACCAACCGCAACCGTGACGCATACGAGGAAGCCCAAAAAAGAGACCAAGAAAGGAGGGAATGGCTAAGGCGGCACACCTCCGACCAAGGCTCTTCCATCGTCCGCGGCATCGGGAATGCAATCATTGAAAATACGGCGGACGGCAAGCTGATAGAGGAATACGAACGCCGTATGGCCAACATCGACAAGTACACCAAACAGATAGCGGAGAACAACCGGATTATCGAAAGCACAGTCAAGAACATTGACACGTCCGACTATGTGACGGATTTTTCACAGACACAAGATACCGGAAGT
Organism: Candidatus Phocaeicola excrementigallinarum; assembly: GCA_019120125.1. Classification (GTDB taxonomy): domain Bacteria; phylum Bacteroidota; class Bacteroidia; order Bacteroidales; family Bacteroidaceae; genus Phocaeicola; species Phocaeicola excrementigallinarum. The sequence continues at coordinate 3,452 of DWVR01000061.1, forward strand.
CCGTCCGGTTCAAAAGACAAAGAACCGGACGACTACGCTTCCCGCCTCGCTGAAGCCCGCCTCCGTGCCGAGCGCGAGACCGAACGCCTCCGCATCCAGATCCGGCAGGAAGGCTACGACCGCCGCCGTGCCCTGGCAAAGCAGGAATACGAGGAGACGGTTGCCGACATCGGCAGGCAGCAGCAGGAAACCGTCGCGGAGATGGACGCGGCAAGGAAGAAGGGCGACGCCGTGCCGCAGTCGCAGTATGACTCCGTGGCCGCGGAATCAGACCGGGCACGTATCCTGGCAAAAGAGAAGCTGAACCTCCAGCTGCGGCAGATTGACAAGGAATACAATGAACAGGCCGCACAGGAGCTGATTGACTACAACAGGCAGTATGGCACTTACGCAGAGAAGCGTCTTGCCATCGCGCAGGACTATGCCCGCAAGATCATTTCAGCAGAGACCGACGGGGAGAAACAGGCGTTGGCGCGGCAGATGAAGCAGGCGCTGGCGGAACTGGATTTCTCCCGGTTCAAGGACACGATGAACTGGGAGGTCATCTTCGGCAATCTGTCAGGCTACACGAAGAAAGAGCTGGAAAAGGTAAGGACACAGCTGGAGACTTTCAGAAAGTCTCAGGAATACAAGGATGCCGGCCTGGCCGACAAGGAGGCGGTGGACAAGGCCCTGGCCGACATCCAGTCCGCCATAAACGAGAAAGGCGGCCTGTTCGGCGGTCTGACAAGCTCCATCAGCGATTACCGTACCGCACTTGCCGAACTGGAGGACGCGCAGAAGAAATATGAGGAGGCATTGAGGTCGAACGACGAGGCCGTGATGGAATCGGCCAGGAAAGTGCTCAACGCCGCGCAGGGAAAGGTTGTGACCACCAGGGCGAATGTAAACGAGAACGGCAGGAGGACGGTCGAGCGTGTGAACGGGCTGACGGATGCCATCCTCCGGCTGGGAACCAGCTCGGAAATGACACTCTCCGAGCTGGGAAGTCTGACATCATCAGTCGGCAGCCTGTTCGGCGAGATGGGGGAAAAGGTCGGCGGTATCGTCGGCGCGGCCCTCTCCGTGCTCGATGCCGTGGGCACGCAGGGAGTGAAAGGATTCACGGAAAACCTGAACAAGACGTTGGGCAACGCGCTGCGCAGTGTGGCGGAGGCCGGATGGTTCGGGTTGATTGATTTCGGCGGTCTGAGCAACCGGAACGTGGATTCCGACACGGAGAAGCTGAGGCAAAGCAACGAGGACCTGTCGGAGGCCCTTGACAGGCTGACGGAGAGAATGGAGGAAGCGGCCACCAAGGAGGTGGACGCTGTATACTCCCGACAGCGGTCGAATCTGGAGCAGCAGATGGCGAACACGCGGCGGATGATGCTGGAGAACCTGAACGTGCACGATGACGGATTCCTGGGCTTCGGAGGCACGCACTCCTCCGCATACAGGGTAAACAAGGGAATGGCGGCGGACGACTGGCGGCGCATCAGTGACCTGGTCGGAAAGTCCGTCACCGATGCCGGAACGTTCTTCTCCCTGTCCTCCGAGGAGATGGCACTGGTGGCCGACGAGGCGACCGATCTCTATACGAAGATAAAGAACCTGGCCGATGACGGCGCACGTGACGCGGCGCAGTTCATGGACGAATACATAGAGTATTACCGGCAGCTGGAGCAGCTGGAGGAAGAACGGATGGAAAAACTTACCGGGATCTCCTTCGACTCGGTGAAGGACAGCTTCCGTGACATGCTGCTGGACATGGAGTCCGATACAGAGACGTTCGCCTCTGACTTCGAGAAGATGATGCAGAGCGCGATCATTGAGAGCATGATGTCGTCAAAATATGACAGCCTGCTGAAAGGATGGTACGAGGACTTTGCGGAAGCCATGGCGGACGGCAGGCTGACAAAACAGGAGCAAGGACAGTTGGAATCGCTGTGGGAAAACATAGTAAGCCAAGGGCTGGCCGAGCGTGACGCTCTGAAGGATCTGTTCGGCTGGCAGGCCGGCAGCAACGCTTCCGGAAGCGGCCAGACTCCCACCACCGGCGCGCTCACCACCATGAGTCAGGACAGCATCAGCCGGTTTGAGGGAATCGGCCGTTCGCTCCAGACACATCTTATAAACGTGGACAAGAATGTGGCGGATCTCCGTGCCTCGGCCCAGCTGGCGAACGAGACGCTGGCCACGATCTCCGCGAACACCGCGCATCTTGTGCAGATACACGAGCTGATGGAGGACATGAAGATAAACGGAATTAAAGTGCAGTAAATATGGACCTGACAGGATACCTGAAGATAAACGGCACCGACCTGTGGACACAATACCACTGTTTCCTTGCCGAGACGGAGGCCGGCGGACACGTGAACATGGACGCGCTGCTGCGTCTGCCGAAGGCGAAGGACATCACCACGGTGGACTTCCGGGAGCGCAACGGTGTGGAGCTTCCGGCGGATCCGGACGTGCGGCTCTCCAGCATCGAGCGCACGCTGCAGTTCTGGCTGTCGGCACCCACCGCCGCACTGCGGCTGCAACGCTACCGGAATGTGCTCACCCTGCTCGCTTCCGGAGTGCTCTCCGTGGAGGTGAAGGATTACCGCACCTACAGCCTGGTGTACCAGGACATGTCCTCGGAACCGGAGTGGCATTCCGATTTCTCCGGCAACCTGCATGGAGTGCTGTTCTCCGTGAAGTTCCTGGAGACGAAGCCCCAGGTGTGAGCAGATTTAAAACACTTTTGAACACGATTTGAAACGAGGATATGGAACTGAAGATATACGACAAGACCGGAACGCTGAAGCTTACCGCCTCTCCGAACTCATCATCAACGGTGACCGAGGAGGTTGGCGGAGAATGCGCCGTGTCGGCCTCCTTCACACATACAGCGTTCGTGATGCTGGACGTGAACGACTACATTGAGGTGTCCGGCGTGCGCTACAAGGTGCGCTCGCCTTACCGGCCTACGCAGAAGAACACCCAGACTTATGAGTACAGCGTAAAGTTCTATGCGCCCATACACGATGCGGAGGACGCGCTGATGCTTTACACCGCCGACGGGGACATCCGGTCGGAGTTCTCGTATGACGGCGGCCCGAGGGCGCACCTGCAGCTGTGGGTGGACAACATGAACCGCATCGCCGGAAGCGCGGTGTGGACTATCGGAACGGTGATCACCGGGGAGAACAAGACCATCGAATACAACAACATGTTCTGCTGGGACGCGGCGTTCGGATCGTCCGGCATCGCCGCCACGTTCGATACAGAGATGTGGGCGGACGGCTTCGTGATCAACCTGTGCAAGGCATCACGCGGCGTGACCGTGCAGCTCGGCTACCTGCAGGGCCTCACCCGGTTGGGACAGGAGGACAACGGCGAGGTGAAGTTCTTCACCCGTCTGTTCCCCCTCGGCTCCACGCGCAACATCGACGCTTCCAAGTACGGGCACGCACGCCTGCAGCTGCCATCCGGCGCGGTGTATGTGGACAGGAACACCGACCTGTACGGCATAAAGGAAGGGTACGAGGCCGATGCGTTCAGCGGCATATTCCCGAAATACACAGGCACGGTAACTTCCGTGCGCTCCGAGGAGAAGGAGGACGAGGACGGAAAGAAATACACGGTGTACTATTTCAAGGACAGCGGCATGGACTTCAATCCGCTGGACTACCAGATACCGGACCTCACCTTCATGCTCGCCTTCCAGACCGGCGATCTGGCCGGACGCGGCGACGGCGAGGACGGATCGTTTCAGGCGGCCTGGCATGAGGATACTTCGGAATGGGAGATCATCAACGTCTGGCCGGACAGCAGCACCCAGATTCCGGGAGGACAGATCGTGCCTGCCGTGGGAGACACTTATTTTCCCTGGAACTTCACCCTGCCGCAGGAATACATCACGGCGGCGGAACAGGAGTATGCCGCGGCGGTGGACGACTTCCTGTCGGCCTACAGTTTCGACCCGAAACGGTACACCGGAATCACCGACCGCAACTACATCGAGGAGAACGGCACGTCCCTTATCCTCGGCCAGAACGTGCGCCTGCTTTCCGACAAGTACTTCAGCGCCGGCTACAAGGACACGCGCATCGTGAAGTGCGTGCGCCGTCTGAACGACCTCAGCCAGGCCACCATTACCTGCTCGGACCAGATCGGCACGGGCTGGAAAGCTTCGGTGGACAACCGCCTGAGCGATCTGCAGTATGAGGTGGCGAGGAAGGTGGAACAGACATTCATCGACATCATCCGCACCGGCGACAGCAAGACTCCGAGCAATTATAACGTGTTCTCCGCGTTGAAATCGCTGTCCACGCATCTGTGCAAGGACCGTGAGGACCAGACGGAGTTCCTGCAGAAGTTCCTCGGCGGCATCGTCACGGATCTTATCGAGAGCACCGATTTCGTGACCGGCGCGTTCGGCGCGGGCTTTACACTGAAGAACAACGCCGACGGCTCCTCGTATGCGGAGCTGGACAAGATGCTGGTAAGGAAGAAGGCTTACTTCAACACGCTGGCCATCCTGGAGACGGAGCTTGCAGGCGCGTCGTTCCTGTTCAACTCGTCCGGTGCGCGCATAAAGATCACGAAGGTGGAGCTGGTGGAGCAGCCGGTATACCTTGCAGACGGCAAGGCGAAATACTATGCGGACGGAAAGAGAGCATACGCGCCTCCTGTATACCGCTGCTGGTTTCTGAACGATGACGGGGACAAGGCGGTGGAGAACCGCTTCCACGTCGGCAACCTCGCACGCAGCCAGACGTTCAACATCAAGGCCGGCGTGCATGAGGGGGTATCCAACCGCTACTGGTGGCGGCTGGTGGTCGGTGTGGGCGACGACTACATCGACGTGTCGTCGGTGGATTACGACTCCGGAAGCGACATTCCGGCGGTGGATGACGTGGTGGTGCAGCTCGGCGACAAGGAGGATCCGGATTACCAGGCGGCCATCGAACTGAGTGCCTTCGGAGACGGCGCACCCTACATCACCTTCTACCAAGGCATCAACAGCTACAGCATGTCCGGCAAGGACATGTTCACCATCGCCTACGACAAGGTGAACGAGGAATGCTACATCCGCAACTACGGCAGCTTCTACACAGGCGACCGAGGACAGACAAACTACGTGAGCTATTCTCGGAAGGACGGTCTGGAGATCCGCGCGAAGAAGATCTATCTCGGAGCGCAGGATCTGGAGAGTGAGATCAGCGGACTGAAATCCAGCATCGAGGTGCTTCCGGACAGCATTACCCTTGCGGTGGAGAATGCTACGTCAGGGCTGCGGAGCGAGATCAAGCAGACTGTGGACAGCATAAGTCTGACGGTGTCTGGAATATCCGGAAACGTGAATACTCTGTCCGGCAACGTCTCCAGCCTTTCCACAGATCTTTCTGGCGTGAAGCAAGGGCTAGAGGACACAGGCATAAACATCTCGTCGCACCAGATTACGGTGACCGCCCCGAACTTCCTTGTGAAGGACAACGCCGGAACGGCGATCGCGGTGTTCACTCATGATGAGAGCGGAAATCCGGTCATCAAAGCGACGAACATTGACGTGGATAATCTGTATGTGAGGAAACTGGATGGAGCGGAAGGTTCCATAGGATCTCTTACTATTTCCACAGATAGTACGGAAGGTTATATTCCGGGGATTTTGTATGAATACGACAATACCATTTTAAAACTACAGCCAAGATGGATAAGCCCTATGCCTTATAACGTGTTCAATCGTCAGCCAAGCGCAGAACAAATGAATGTGCTGTTTTATCTGAAGAGGAGGCGTTCTGAGAGTCGTGACTGTGCGTTGTATGTGGATGGGGTGGCAGAAGTGTACGGACGATTAGGAGTCGGAAGAGGACCTGACACAGGATATGCGGCAAACTATCCGGCATTTGTTGCTGAAGGAGTTGCGGTATATGGTCAGTTCTGTCTGTCATATAAACGTGTGACCTCATCCGTTACGCTTGACATCAACACTGTATTTTATATTGTGATAGCCGCCAATGTAACATTAACACTTCCAACGTCCGGATTATATGACGGTATGGTCTACTATATAATGAACTATACATACACAAATACAGTTAAGATCAAAGGACTAATCCAAATAACCAGTTCTAATAACGCAACGTTAGAGGTAGATTTAACCACGGATTCACGTCTTGCAACATTGATCTATTCATCACAAACCGAGACGTGGTACTATTCACATATATAATGATTCTTTAAAAACATACTTATATGAAACTGAACTTCAAAAAATTCAAGAAATACACGAAGGTCGATCGCTCGGCATTCGTGGAAGTGGACGTAAGGGAGACGTTCGCCGACCGCATATACAACGAGACCGGCACCGGAATAGCAGACCTGAAGCTCGCGGAGAAGATCTACGCAAGCGATGAGAATACAGACTTCACTCTAGAGGAGATAAATCGCATGAAGAAGCACGCCGAGGGCTGCATCCCCTGGTTTGTGGACGGGTTTGAGCAAATATTGAACAACAATTAAAAACATATACAGACATGGCAGAAGAAAGATTCACCTCACAGTACGACGGCACAACGCAGGACAACCTGCTGAAATTTGCCGAGAATGTAAAGAATGCAACAACGGTGGACGGCGCGGAGACCGTGAACGTGCAAGGTTTCACCCTTCCGCGCATCAGTGACATCTCCGGATTCGTCGCCGTAAATAACGCCGGAAACGCGATCGGTTTCATGTCGAAAGAGCAGGTTGCATCAGTTCTGGGGGAACTCATAGGAACGGTTGTCTTTAAATCAATAGGGAGAAAGGAAGAATTGGATCATGGACTGACATCGACACAGCGATTAATGGTGATGTTTGTAACCGGATACATGCAGAACGTTACGCCATCAGGAGCGAATTATATATGTGGATTTGCCACTCGGTTTTCTTCTTTAAATACGGAAATGCAGGTTGTAACAGACTATTCAGGAAACCAGTATTCCAGAATACTAAACTTAAGTAATGGTGATGTCGGAGCATGGCGGCAATTTTAACTAAAAGCTTTCCATTCTGACCATTCATTATTATTCATTAGAAACCTATAATTCGGAGGGGAATCTACTCTATAGAGATTCTGAAAACATCCTCCGTATGATAAACTACCGCAAAAAACAATCAAGATCCCCCAAGATGAGCCATCTGAGGGAGCAACCAGATGAATACCAGATTGGATCTGATCGTCAAAAAGTCGTAAGTCATTCCAATTTGGAGGAGTTAAGGCTCCCCTTAAAATAAAACCATCTTTTGACATCAATCCATTTTTTAAAGGTGTTGCTATCCCTATGAGTTCCCCCAGCTCGAAATTACTGCTGGGGGGACTGATAGGAATAAACGACACATGGCTCCGTGATAAAGGTGCCGTAACAACAGCTTGTTCTGCTTGCGTTCAAAATGGAACATATTCAATAAATAGAACTACCTATCCTTCTGTTGGCGATGTTCCCTCAAGCTTAATGTATGGTATATTGGTTGTATTCAGATCAGGATATTGGTGTTGTCAATTAGCGGCAGATATTATCATGAAAACTATGTACTACAGAGTAAGTGGGGACAACGCAACAGGATTTTCGGAATGGAAACAGATATAGGCATATGGAAAGAAATCTGTTGTTTCTTGATATGTCTCTAAAAAAACATAGATATGAAGATAAATAAAATTACCTCCATGTTTGACTGTTGTTATCCCAAATCTTCACCGACCACCCTTCATTGCTCATGTTCAGGTCTATTTTTGCTGTATATCCATTTGTGGCATTGAATACAAGAAGGATACCATGCCATCCATTGCCTTTGTATAACCCTCCACCATGTATATACATACCTGTTAAATTTGCGGCATCTAATGATTCTTTAGAGCCGTCTGAAATCGAACCTCTATATCTGAGCCATGTGTCGTTTATTCCTATTAGTTCCCCCAGCTCGAAATTACTGCTGGGGGGACTCATAGGAATAGCCACAAAAAATAAAGACGGCCTAATGAGTAAAGATGGATTCCTATCCAATGTCGGTCTTGAAGCGCCTAATGATCTGAACGAGGCGAACAATGGGGTATTTAAAATACTTTCTGCTAGCGGAAAGAACAATTATCCTGACATGCCGCAAGATTATGGAATACTGATGGCTTTCTCTGTTGACGGATGGATCCGCGCACAATTGATTATAGGTGGAGATGGACCATTTATGTATTATAGATACCATTTTAACAATTGGTCAGGATGGAAAACAATCAGTTGAATCTTTAGATATAAAGATGATCATACTACCTGATGCCATGATCGCCAGCCGTCCCAGTTAGACCGCAGAAACATCTGTGATCCATTGCTGTTGATGGCTATTTGTACAACTATATACAGGTCAGGCGAGAATGCTATCAGATACCCGTTAAAACCATTAGGAATATTCAGGCACCCTACATTAATTTTTGCAAATCCATTGTATAAATTGTTTGCATCCGTTATATCCATTCTAGGGAGAAGGCCATAACTACCACTCATCAGGCCATCCTTTCCAGAAGCAGCTATCCCTATCAGTTCCCCCAGCTCGAAATTACTGCTGGGGGAACTCATAGGAACAGTGACTGCGGACAAGAACGGACTCATGCCTGCCGGACTGTTTATATTTAAATCAATGTATATCAATAAAAACACACCATGTGTGTTATATCCGGTAAATGGTGTTGTGTTTGTGAGAAGTATATATTCATATTCTGGTTATTTAATGTACCTCGTAACCGCTTCGCAAGTAAAATTGATATGCAATCCTGCCGGTTACGGAATTGAATTGGATTTGTCGATAACAGACGCAAATAAGCAGGAATTAACAATTACCACGGCATCTGATACTAACAGAAAGATTGAAATTATATACCAAAATTTGCCGTATGAATAGTTAATATATATTGAACCATCCCGAAATATTAGATGACTCGAATTTATACCACATTTTAACGGATGAAGGTAAATTTCTACATGCAATTATGACTTTATAAGATTGGTTTACTGATACAAACGCGCATGCTATAGAATAATATCCCGGGAAAGGATTGTTTGGAGAGTTAATGTCAATTATATATAATCCAGACTTTGTAACATCTGTGACATCTGTATTGATTCCTCCTCTAAAGCAAAAAGATGAACTATCTATATTCATCAGTTCCCCCAGAATTGTAAACAAGCATTGATTTATCAGAGAGACATGTTAAATTAGCATTAAAAAAGTATGGAGAAGATACGATACAGACTTGTGTACAACAGGAAGAAGCAGCTGAACAGACAAGGAACCGCACTGGTGCAGGTGGAATGCCGTTTGAACGGGCGTAAAATATACTTCAAGACGGATTTATACCTGAAACCTGAATGCTGGGACTGCAGAACTTCGCAAGTCTGTTGCCATCCGCAGGCTGATGATCTGAACACAATGCTGTATGAGTTTGTGCTTCGCCTTCAGGAAATCGAACTGGCGTTCTGGAAAAGAGGTGCCGCGGCCACTCTGTCCCTGCTGAAGGAAGCAGTGCGGAAAAACAAGCCGGTAAACGTGTCGTTCATTATGTTCGCCAGGAACGCGATCCAAACGTCCGACAAGAAGAAAAGTACGAAAAGCAACCTTATGACTACCGTTACGCTGCTGCAGGAGTTCCGTCCAGGAATGGACTTCGCCGACATTACCTACACCTTCCTGAAAGATTTCGAGGCGTTCCTGCGCGGACGGGGATGCGGCGTGAACACCACGGCGAAACACATGCGACAGCTCCGCACGCTGGTCAACGAGGCCATCAACTGCGGTTATATCCATGCCGACGCTTATCCCTTCCGGAAATTCAGGATAAAGCAGGAAAAAGGCCGGCATGAGTTCCTGACCCCGGCGGAACTGAGACGGCTGGAGAGGCTGGATGTGGAGGACGGGAGGCTGCGCCACGTGCTCGACGCCTTCCTGTTCTGCTGCTATACCGGCCTGCGGATCTCCGATTTCCGGCAGGTTACGGCCTCGAACCTTGTCCGCGAATACGGGAAAGTGTGGCTGCACTTCCGTTCGGTCAAGACGGATGTGGAGACACGGCTTCCGTTGCACCTTATGTTCGATGGCAAGGCGATGGATCTTCTTGCGCGTAATGATCCGGCGGACTTCTTCCGCCTCCCGGCCGGTCCGGAGGCCAACAAGTCGCTTTCTCAGCTGGTCGCGATGGCCGGGATAAGGAAGCACGCCACCTGGCACTCCAGCCGCCACACCTGCGCCGTCCTGCTCATCCATCAGGGCGTGCCGATCACGACTGTGCAGAAGCTGCTCGGTCACACCTCGGTCCGCACCACGGAGATCTATTCGGAAGTGATGACTAGTACGGTGGTGAGAGATCTGAAAGGAGTAAGGAAGCGGAGGAAAAAGGATGTTCAGAGAGCTTTTCCGCAGGTTCCGGCGATGTGACGGGTATATTCCCGGTAGAACATTAAGGAATCTACCGGGAATATACTGGTTTTTTATTCTGCCTTTTCACATTCGCTCTCGAAGTCATACATCTCATCTGTGCTCCATGGATTGTGGGTCAATATATCTTCAAGTGTATTCATCATATTCGTTAATGTTATTAAGCAACTTAATGTTTTTATAATGGCAATTCTTCCTTTGCGCAGTCATTTCTTGGGCTTTGGTAGTGGTACCGCTATTGGTCTTGGAATGTCTTTTGTAGTATAGTCTTTTCCCATATTGTTTATTCTTTAGGTTTAGGTGGCGGTGGGGTACCTACAGTTTTAGGCATAGAACTTTGTGCATTAGTTTTAATACCCGTACTTCCTGTTACAGTTGGAGCTTTGGACCCTCTCTTAACGTCTTTTTTACACATCGCTGTACATGTTTAATCGTTTTTCTGTTTCTTTTTGGCGGTGGAGGAAGAGGAGGAGTAGTAGGTTTGTCCATATTACCTTCCTCTCTTTTTCTTCCCTTGGCTGATTTTCTGATACTCAATTTCCGAGTAAGCTTTAAGAATTTTGATTTATTCCTTGAAAACCGGCTATTATTCTGTCTTTTCATTTGTCTTCTCAAAATAAACGGCATTTATGTATTTTTCGGCAATTTCATCAATCTCTTTCTGGAATCTTTTTGAGATGTTTCGGATCAGTCTGTTCATTTGTGACTGTTTGTCACATTCGGTTTCTTTCAATTGGAAAAATTCCTCCATTGCTTCTTTTTCAGTTATAATGTCTTTATCGAATCGATACCAAATGGATTCCAGTTCATTCATGTACTTGTTATAAAAATCAGCGAGCACATCAAGAGAAGAAAGCTCGCTCTCCCCTTGTATAAAATTTGGAAAAACGGATTTGACGATTGAACCGAAACCAATCGCCATGGAGGATGCTAGTGGGACATATTCGTTAATAAGCGAACCTAACGCTCCAGCAGAAGCAGTAATGGCGATAAAGGCATTGTAATATCTATTGTATCCTCGTCTTCTGTCCGTATATTTTTCAATACAGATAATATTTGCCTTGGCCTGCTTCAGCTCTTCCCATATCCTGTTTCTGCTAATCATTTATTTTGTTGATTTAATGTTCATGTATATCAGTATTTGTTCAACTATAGATTGCTGTCTAAAAATTGATTACAACTATTTAAATTTTTGTTTTGATTTCCATAGATTGTAATTGAACTTGTAAAAATATTTTAAGGCCATACATAATTCATCATATAATTGCCTCATAGAATCCTGATTCAATTCAGTGCATGCCCATTTTTTTTCAAAATAACCCAATGTCTCGTGTTGGTAAACATCAAGTCCTAAAGGATCTCCCAATACATCAGCTGTATAATCTCTGAAAAGTCGAAACATGTTACTTTTAATGGAATTATGAAATATACTCGTTCCAGATGTTCCACTGCGTTGTCCCTTGTATTTAAAGCCATATCGTTGACATATAGAGAAAAATTCCACAAGAAATTTTTCTTGCAAATTTTTTATATACTCAGGATTGTGTATATATGCTTGAAAATAGAGGTTCCCATCTATAATATCATATCCAAAGATATAGTCTGAATCTGTTTTTGAAGATTTAATTTGAACATCAAGGACATAGCTATATGAATAAAATGCCTCGAATTTATCTTTGAAGTGGCACTCATCAGCAGCCTTAAGAAGAATACTCATTCCAGCTTTTGTCAATCGTATATAACGCTTATCTTCGTTTCTTGAATTTAATACATCCCAACACTCCATTAATTCGTTAAAAGCTGTAGTAAATTCAGCCAATAAAAGGTCTGTGTCTTTCATATCTCTTAATTTTATATGTTTTTCCTTATCATCACCGGTCCAGAACTGTACTCCTTCGTGATGCAGCCTATCACCATGAAGATTCTCCGGATGGTGTCCTTGTAGATGCGGAACGGCTCATGCACCAGATGCCCGTCGGGGTAGGTGTCGGTGTTGCTGGAGTATGCCATCAGGTAATCTTCCGCCCCGGGCTGGAGGCGTTTGGTGACGCGCATCTCGTCGGTCTCGATGCAGTAGTTCCGCCCCCAGATAATCTGCCGCCGGTCGTGAAGCTCCTTCAGGGCGAGAATGCAGCCGTTGGGGTATTCCTCCATGCTGTCGCCGTAGTGGCGTATGGCGGCGGTAGCGTCGGTGAACCAGTCGCCCGCGTCTATCATGTCGCCGTTTGGCATGTGTCCGTCCATTGCGGCGGAAAGGGTGTCCCGCCCCCCTACGGTAATCACATCGTCATAGAACGGGATGAGTTTCCTTTCCCTCCCTGCTTCATCGCCCGATGCACCGCGCTTCATCGGCTCACGAAGCATACTGCCTTCGCCGGTGAGGAGCCATGTAGGATTTATATCTGTATATATTAATAGGATATTTTCTAATTTATCAGTCCCAATGGCTTTACCATTCTTCAAACTTTTTCCGAAAGAAGCATTTGACATACCGATACTACGTTCAAATGCTGCTATCGTCATATTTTTATAATCTATATATTCCTTAATCCGATCTAATATCATAAGGTATCATGTTTAAATTTTACAGAAAATAGAAAA
>DWVR01000062.1 GCA_019120125.1 Candidatus Phocaeicola excrementigallinarum
ATCGAAAACCTCAAAACAGGAAACGTCCTGCAATTCCGTCACGTGCTTTCCAAACTGGTCATCAATATAAGTCCGGCACAAAAAGGCATCAGACTGACCGTGCTGGACGTTCCGGCCACCGCCACCGTCAATCTGGAAACAGAAGCAATCACGCCCATGCAGGAAACGGCCGACATCCCCATGCACGTCAACGAGGAAGGCACACAGGCCGAAGCGATTCTGATTCCGCAAGACAACCTCTCCGGCAGACTGAGAATAAAAGTGGAATTGGACGGGAAGTCAGTAGAAGAGACTACCGAAATCACGAAACTGGAACCAGGAATCAAATACACCTGCAATTTTAAAATCAAAAATGCCGGACAAGTGACGGTCGATCCGGAAGCCTCCCACTACGCAAAATGGAGCGAAACTCCTGTCATCACGAAAGCGATGATGGAAAATGAAGTCATTGAGTACATTTCTCATTATGCAAATACAGACAGCAGGGCATCGCAAAGCATCCGGAACTACAGTATGCTATACGACAAAGAACTGAAAATCGCTTATTGGGTGGCTTATCCGTTGTGCGACTATTATCTGGGAAACAGCGGACGTACGGACGACTGGGGATACGACCCAGGCATCAGCTTGAATTTCCAACCGAATCTGGGAAAAGGCTTCAACGGATACGACCGGGGGCACCAGATACCGAGCGCGGACCGTACACGAACAAAAGAACTTAACGCCACCACTTTCTATTACACCAACATGACCCCCCAAGTCGGCCAAGGATTCAACCAGACCATCTGGGCTGCACTGGAAGAAGCGGTCAGAGGATGGCGCAGCGGAACAGACACCCTGTATGTGGTGACAGGAGCCATGCCCACCACAGCAACAGACAAGAACATCAAATATGTAAAGGACAATGACGGGAAAAACGTGGCCGTACCCAAATACTATTTCAAGGCATTGGCCAGAAGAAACTCTTCCCAAAACGCTTACCAGACCATCGCATTCAAGATGGATAATAAAAAGTACAGCGGCAACAACTATGCCCAATATGCCCTTTCCGTCAACGAGCTGGAAGAAATCACCGGCTTCGAGTTCTTTCCGCAGATTGACGACCAGTATAAGAGCAATTCAAAAGTGTGGTGACAAACTGACAAAAACAGTAACCCTAAATAAACACGAGTTATGAAACTAAGTAATTTATTCTATCTGGGCGCATTATCCGCCCTTGTACTTACAGGATGTAAGGACAATGATGACAACAGTGAATGGATGACCGACGGTGTGGTATTCACCTCACACATCGAAGGCATGGTATCAAGAGCCTCAGGCAGCGCATGGAGCGACGGTGACAAAGTGGGCATCTACATGAACGCGGGAGGCACCGACTTCGAGAACTACGAGTACACCGCGAGCGCGGACGGAGCACTGACCGCCGCAGGAAAGACTCTGAAGTATCCGGAAGAAGGCACGGCCGACTTCTTCGCCTACTATCCGTATCAGACTTCTATCAGCAACAAGACGTATGCTGTAAATGTATCCGACCAGTCGGACCCGACCAAAATCGACCTGCTGTATGCCACCAAGACAGGTATCAGCAACGGTGAGGCGGTAAACTTCGCCTTCTCCCACCAGCTGAGCCAGATTGTCATAAACGTAAGTCATGACGAGACAATCGCCAACCTCAACGGACTGAAGATTCAGGTGAAAGGTATGAACACACAGGCCAGCTTCGCCCTTGCCGACGGCACACTAACCTCCACAGACAGTAAGGCCGACTTCGACATGAACGTGAATGCGGAAGGAACTACCGCAGAAGCTATTGTCATCCCGACAGCCGACCTGACAGGAGCGGAACTCGTGTTCACCCTTGCCGACGGCAAGTCTTTCGGTTGGGACCTCACCCAGTCTGACGTTTCCAGTTTCGACAAAGGAACGAAATACACTTACAATGCCTCACTCTCCATGACGAACGGCCAGCCTAGTGCAGATATGGGCAACGCGACCATTGACGATTGGACAACCAAACCCGGCGGCGACATCAACGTGGACTTCGGAGAAGGCACACAGACAGGTGGAGAAGTTGTTGTGCTGGATGAACCGTTTGCTGACGGACCAGGTAATTTCACCATTGAAGACAAAGAATTGGGAAGCTTAAGCTATGTATGGGAACATAACACAGAATACCACTATATGAAAGCCTCTGCATACACTTCAAGTGCAAATGCCGCAGAAAGTTGGTTAGTATCTCCTGAAATTAATATTCCAAGCGATGCAACAAATGTGATTTTAACATTTAACCATTTATTAGGTCATATCTCAGGAAGTGCAGCACAAGATTACTTTACGCTTCAAGTGACTGAGAATAACGGTACATCATGGAGTCCTGTTACAATTCCTAATTACCCCGAAAATACAGGCTCGGGAAATTGGACTAAAGAGGAATCATCCGGTAATATTGATTTAAGCTCTTATAAAGGCAAAACCATCAAATTTGCATTCATATACAAAAGTACATCATCTACAGCACCTACATGGGAAATCATGGATGTAAAGGTTGTCGCTAATGGCGGTAGTGGAACTGTTGACCCAAACCCAGATCCGGATCCGGAACCGACTCCGGGCGAAGAAACTGTTATCTTTAAAGAAACATGTGGCAAAGAAAACGTCGGAAATACCAAATATAAAATCAACAATTATACAGGTTGGGATAATAACGGAATTTTAACATTTGTGGATGAATTTGCAGGAGAATACCAAAACGCAGATGTTAGAGCTACATCTACCTTAGATAATAACATTTGGTTACCTGCATACACTGAGACAACAGAAAAACCATCAGGAGTAAAAATCTCTGGATTTGATGTAACAAACTATGCATCATTAAAATTAAGTTATGATATTGCCACAAATAAAATTCCTGGTGACCAAAAAGACATCAAGGTAAGAACAGATAAAGGTAATGTAAACATCGAAAGTAAAACATTTTCTGCAAATAATACATACCAAAATATAACTGTAAGTTTACCTGACGGAATTACTTATATTGAATTTGTATCTGATGCAGATAACACAGAAGGATATCGCCTTGATAATATTATGCTGACAGGTATTGCTAAATAATCAAACAAAGCTCTTGTCATTCTGAGCCATGCGAAGAATCTCGTGTACATCCACTCGGACGCGACCGGGATTCTTCGCTCCGCTCAGAATGACAATCTAGCCATAAGCTCTGTGCTTCAAGTCATTTCGGCACAACCTCCCA
>DWVR01000063.1 GCA_019120125.1 Candidatus Phocaeicola excrementigallinarum
GGAAGCCGCCGAATACAGCCGCCGCAGGTTCGCCGAAAAGAATTTCGACGGCAAGCCGTGGAAACCGCTCAGCAAGAACTACCGCCCCACCCGCGGAACCCTGCTGGTGCGCAGCGGAGCATTGCTCAACAGCGTCCGTGTGGTCAGCACCTCGCAGGAGAAGGTGGTCATCGGAGCCGGAAACTCGAAGGTGAAGTATGCCAAGGCGCACAACGAGGGCTTCTCCGGCAGCGTGGTGGTGAAATCCTTCCGCCGCATCGGCAAGAACGGGAAAATCCACAATGTGCGGAGCCACACCCGGAAGATGAACATCCCCCAAAGGCAGTTCATGGGGCGTTGCGCCGAGCTTGAAAGGATACTGAAGGAAGAGACCGAAAAGCTCTTCAGAAGCGTTATGAGATGACTTTAAAACCTGTAAGAACATGAGAAAAGAATACCTGAGCCAGATGCTCGATACCCTGCAGAAAGAAGTGCCCTCGCTCCGCTGGATTGATGCGGACGAAGGGCAGCTGGATTTCTATACCGACGACCGTCCGCCGGTGGCGTTCCCCTGCTGCCTGGTGGATTTTGCCATGCCCGAGGCGCGCAACCTTTCCGTAATGGGCACGGTGGCGCAGCGCTGCACGCTCCGTGCGGTGCTGCAGGTGGCATTCCACGACAACGCAAGCCTGAACACAAAGACCCCGAAGCCCGTGCGCGAGACAGCGATGAAACGTTTCGATGTGCTTGAGTCCATCACAGCCGCTCTCAACGGCAGATTCTTTGACGGATTCATGCAGCCGTACACGCGAGTCAGCTGTATGCCCAGGAAAAGAGATGACGGTCTGAAGATGTATGAGCTGGTTTTCGAGGCGGCGGTAGTGGAGAGCCGTGCTGTCGGGACAGGATCAGAAACGGAATGACGGGAACATGCGCTGCAACTGCTTTGCCGTGACGTGCTTGCGGCAAAGCTCAGTATAGAAATCGGCATACTCCATCAGCGCGTTCTGGATGGTGCGCTCGTCCACGAAAAACTCGTTCTCGGCAAGGATCACCGTCACGTCGTCCGTCCGGCGGCGCATGATTTCCTCCCAGTAATACTTGCGCGCCACCAGCGCACGGTTGCGCAATGCCAGCCGCTCGCGCCGGTTGGAAGCGCGGCGGGAGAGGGATACCGTGACCGGACCTGCGGATCCGGAGAAAGTGTTTTCCGGAAACAATTCTAACTGAAGCTGCATAACCTATACCTTTAGCGCAAAAATACTAAAAATCAGGCATATGGCCAAATTGTCAACATTTCTAGCAAGACAAGCCATACTTTTGCACCGTCGCGACAAGACAACCTGTTTATTAACATTTAATTTTATCGTCAACATGGCAATCAATTATTCAGTGGCCGGACTGAGAAATCCGGCCCTTCAGGGAGCGGGCGAAGTGAAGTATTACGCCAAGGCGCAAGCCAACGGGGAGGTAGGTATCGAACAGCTGGCGGAAGAGATCGCTTACGCCACCACTCTGACAGACGGTGATGTGGTGAACGCCATCCGTGCGTTGGTCAATCGCATCAAACTCCATATTCAGGAGGGGAAAATCGTGCGTCTGGAAAGTCTCGGCAGTTTTCAGGTACAGCTCAGCGGTACCGGAGCAGAGTCACCGGACCTGTATACTCCGGCTATGATCGAGAAGGTCAGGCTGCAGTTCCGGCCGGGAACATCCATCAAAAAAGTGCTTAATCCGTCCGTACTGAAATTCCATAAGGTGCCTTCCAAGAAAGCGAACGACCCGGAAACCGGCGAGGAGGATACGGAACAGACGGAATAAACCCACCCTGAAAGGTGGCATGACTTTCCGGCATGAGTGGACAGATTACCCTGCATTAGTTATATGACTATTGCAGGGTACTTTTTTCTGAGGATTTATCATTAACTTTATGTCTAAAAACACAAAAGAATGAATGCAATTTATATTTCCGAACTTGCGCAGCAGTATTTTCCACGGAGTAATACGCGCAGTGCCGTCACCCAGTTGCGCCGCTGGGTACAACTCAACACCGAACTTCAGAACCGTCTTGAGGAACTTCACTACCATAAAAGCCAGCGAAGCCTGACCCCTCTGCAGCACGCCGCCTTCATCAAGTATCTCGGCGATCCGGGCGAATGAAAAAAAAGTATCCCGACAGTCCTCGAACTGCCGGGATATTTTGTGATTTTCCCGACTTGAATGTTATGTTTAATGAATTTCCCGATGAGATTGCGTCGGTAACTTGTTGATAATAAATGATATACATTTACACTAAACCATTATTTGCCTGTATTAAAGGGTCAAACTCAAGCCAAAAACCGCCTTTTTTACACGTTTTTCGTGTATTAAAGGGTTAAACTCGAATCGTTTTTTATCATGATTTGAATGTGTGTTGCATGTGTGTTAGGAACATTTTGTTTTGTATTTTGAATGTGTGTTGCATGTGTGTTTGCATGTGTGTGCCTTATTTTAACAATATATTAACACAAAAAGCCGCCTCCGGCATAATCCGGAAAGCGGCTTCACACAACGTTAAACCTGATAATAATCGGCTCCTGTTCCGGTCACATGAGATGCGATCGCCGGATTATGGCCGCCTGGTGACCTTTGTGTCGCCATCAGCGGCCAAAGCCTTGTACAGGTAACTCTCTTTAATCCCTAACTGACTTTCATCCAATACCTTATACACACCTTTCACTGAGCCGAAGTAATAGTCCTTCCGCTCGAATATCAAATGCACATGAATCACCTTAACCATAGCTGTATTTCGTATAAATTCGCCAGCAAATATACAAAATATCAATTATATTGGATAATCGGATAATGAAAAGATAAAAAACAAGGAGCCATGGCATATCATCCAGACTCCAATTATCACACGGCGCATTTTAAGCCTTTCCGTGTCCTTTTTACCTGTTTCCTTATGTGGGACACCCTGTCTCGCCCGAAAGTCTCCTGTACGCCTCAGAATGTCTTGAAAATGCAACATGAAAGCAAACCATTGTCACATTTTGTCGCGCCGTCCAATTTTCCCGCCATCGCATTTAACTATCTATACATCAACTTGTTTGATGCCACGTTCGCCTTTCGTCCAATTCACATTACGTTTTGTCCCCCGTAGCATTTCCGTTCATATCAAGTTATATAGTCAAGTTCCTGACGCATGCGCGCAAGCTCATCCCTGACCACTTTCAACCGCCTGACAATCTCACTGTCACTGGCCACGGCCGATTTACTCTGCTTCAGACGCTGTTTGGCCCCGGCCAATGTCATTCCTTTCTCCTTGACCAGATAATAGACCATGCGGATATTCTCTATATCCTCTTTACGGTATTGCCGGGAGTGACCGGCCTTTTTAGGGGAAATAATCGGAAACTCCTTTTCCCAATAGCGCAACAATGATTCATTCACATCAAACATCTTGGCCACTTCACTGATTGAATAAAACAGCTTCAAATCTTTATTTGCATTGTATGCCATATTTTCAACTTTTAATCAAACACCTTTCCATGATTGGCGGCAATCTCTACCATCCTGTCATAGTCGTCCGCACTTAAATCCATAAAATAATAGTTGACAGGATTCACTATCTCACCCTTCACGTGCACCTCATAATGAAGATGAGGGCCTGTGCTCTTGCCGGTCGAACCGACCTCTCCGATCACTTCTCCACGCACGACCTTCTGCCCCACCCTCACCTTCATCTTATTCAGATGCGCATAACGGGTCACATAACCGAATCCATGATCCACAATAATGCAGTTTCCATACAGCCCGTCCCAACCGGCCTGCCTTACCGTACCGTTACCTGTCACATACACCGGAGTGCCGATATTGGCTGAGAAATCCATTCCCGCATGAAACTTCACCGTCTTGTAAATCGGGTCTATCCGCATGCCATAACCGGAAGCCGTCTGCTTCAGATTCTTGTTGGCCACAGGCTGGATGGCCGGAATGCACTCCAACATCTTGTCATGCTGCCTGCATAAGTCCACCACCTCATCAAACGATTTTGACTGGATATATATCTGACGGGCCAGCACATCCATCTGGCGTGTGGTATTCACCACCAACCGACTGTTTGCCATATCCATCAATTCCTCATAACGGTTCGTGTTCCGGTAAGTGGCCGTCCTCAAGTCCTCCGCCACCGGATCAGCCTGCATAATGACACGGTACAGGTTGTCATCACGCTGCTGCAGACGGCGCATTACCTCCTCAGCCTCATCCAGTCTGGAAGACAAGATATTGTACTGCGACAGTAACCTCGAATTCTCCATCCGAAGATCCTTCTCGGAAGGCGACCCGAACAGCGACAACAGGACAATGAAACTGCCTGCCCCCAATCCCATACCCACAAACAGACGGCGCAAATAGCTTAACACACGTTGTCTGACTGTAGGATAAATGCGGTCGTAAGTCCGTGTCTTAGGATTGTATATATAGTAAACTTTTCGCATTCAATACCGTTTTGAAATTTTTTAAGGCACGCCTCATCAAGTTTTTGAGTCAAACATACAGACAAAAATAATAAAACCGATTATCTTTGCAAACCGATTTTGAGAATATTAACTACAAGACAATATAACAATTATGTTGACAGCAAATGAAATCCGTGACTCGTTCGTAAAATTCTTCGAGTCAAAAGGACATCAGATTGTACCGTCCGCGCCGATGGTCATCAAGGACGACCCCACACTGATGTTCACCAACGCAGGAATGAACCAATTCAAGGATATCATCCTGGGAAACCATCCCGCAAAATACAAGCGTGTGACCGACTCGCAGAAATGTCTGCGTGTCAGCGGAAAACACAATGACTTGGAAGAAGTAGGCCATGACACTTATCACCACACCATGTTTGAGATGCTGGGAAACTGGTCTTTCGGCGACTATTTCAAGAAAGAAGTGATCGGATGGGCCTGGGAATACCTGGTCGGAGTATTGAAAATCAATCCGGACATCCTGTATGCCACTGTCTTTGAGGGAAGCTCCGAAGAAGGCCTGGAACGCGACAACGAAGCGGCCTCCTACTGGGCACAATATTTGCCTGAAGACCACATCATCAACGGCAACAAGCACGACAACTTCTGGGAAATGGGCGAGACCGGTCCTTGCGGTCCCTGCTCGGAAATACATATCGACCTGCGTCCGGACGAGGAAAAAGCCAAGGTGCCCGGACGTGAACTGGTGAACAAGGATAATCCGCTGGTCATCGAAATATGGAATCTGGTGTTCATGCAATACAACCGCAAAGCCGACGGAAGTCTGGAGCCGCTGCCGGCCAAAGTAATCGACACGGGTATGGGATTCGAACGCCTCTGCATGGCACTGCAGGGAAAGAAATCGAACTACGATACTGATGTGTTCCAGCCCATCATCAAGGCTATAGGTGACTTGGCAGGAGTTACTTACGGACAAGACCCGAAAACGGATGTAGCCATGCGTGTAGTGGCCGACCATATCCGTACCATCGCCTTCTCCATTACAGACGGACAGTTGCCGTCGAACGCTAAGGCGGGATACGTCATCCGCCGCATCCTGCGCCGTGCCACACGCTACGCCTATACTTTCCTGGGACAGAAACAGGCCTTCATGTACAAGCTCGTTCCGGTCCTTATAGAAAACATGGGCGGAGCATACCCTGAACTGAAAGCCCAGCAGACACTCATCGAGAAGGTGATGAAAGAAGAGGAAGAAGCTTTCCTACGCACACTCGAAACCGGTATCCGTCTGCTCGACAAAGTGATGAGCGACGCGAAAAGTGCCGGAAAGAAAGAAATCAGCGGAGTGGATGCCTTCACACTGTATGACACATTCGGATTTCCCCTCGACCTGACCGAGCTGATTCTTCGCGAGAACGGAATGACGGTAAACGAGGACGAGTTCAACACCGAAATGCAGAAACAGAAGCAGCGCGCACGCAATGCGGCGACTGTAGAGACCGGCGACTGGGTGGTACTGAAAGAAGGAGAAACCCAATTTGTCGGATACGACTATACTGAATACGAGACCAGCATCCTGCGCTTCCGTGAGATCAGGCAGAAAAACCAGACCTACTACCAGATTGTGCTCAGCGAAACCCCGTTCTATGCGGAAAGCGGAGGACAGGTGGGTGACACTGGCGTACTCGTCAACGAGTTTGAAACGGTTGATATCATCGACACGAAGAAAGAGAACAACCTGCCCATACATATCGCCAGGAAGCTTCCGGAACATCTGGACGCACCGATGATGGCCTGTGTGGACACCGATCGCCGTGCGGCCTGTGCGGCCAACCACTCATGCACGCACTTGCTCGACGAGGCGTTGCGTCAGGTACTCGGCACACATGTAGAACAGAAAGGCTCGCTGGTTACTCCCGACTCGCTCCGCTTCGACTTCTCACACTTCCAGAAAGTCACCCCGGAACAGTTGCGCGAGGTGGAACATCTGGTAAACGCCAAGATCCGCGAGAATGTTCCTCTGACAGAATACCGCAACCTGCCCATCGAAAAGGCCAAGGAACTTGGAGCCATCGCCCTCTTCGGCGAGAAATATGGCGATGAGGTCAGAGTGGTGCAGTTCGGCTCTTCCATCGAGTTCTGTGGAGGTACGCATGTGTCGGCCACCGGAAAAATCGGCATGGTGAAAATCATCTCCGAAAGTTCCGTAGCTGCCGGAGTACGCCGTATCGAGGCCGTCACAGGAGCCAAGGTGGAAGAAATGCTCGATTCCATACAGGACACGCTCAACGACTTGAAAGCGTTGTTCAACAACGCGCCGGATCTGAAAGTGGCCATCAGAAAATACATCGACGAGAACGCGGGTCTGAAGAAACAGGTGGAAGAGTTCATGAAGGAAAAAGAGGCTGACGTGAAAGCAAGACTCCTGAACAATGCAAAGGAGGTGCATGGCGTAAAGGTAATCAAAGCCGTGCTCCCGATGCCTGCCGACACTGTCAAGAACATCGCCTTCCAACTGAAAGGCCAGGTGCCCGAAAACCTTTTCGTGGCAATCGGAAGTGTATTCGAAAACAAACCGATGCTGACCGTCATGATCAGCGACGATCTGGTGAAGAGCGGACTGAACGCCGGCCAACTGGTACGCGAAGCTGCCAAACTGATTCAAGGAGGTGGCGGAGGCCAGCCTCACTTTGCGACAGCAGGCGGAAAGAATACGGACGGACTGAGTGCCGCGGTTGACAAGATTATAGAATCTGCCGGATTCTGACAACATTTGTTTGACAAAAAATGAAGTGGCCCCAGAAAGTTGGACAAGTCAAATATGACACCGCCCAACTTTCCGGGGCCACTCATTTTTGAAACAGCCTCTTTTTCACGCAATCATTTTTCAGTCTGTACTTCCGGCCAATTCACCAGATACAGCTTTTCCGTAGCACGGGTGAAGGCCGTATAAAGCCACCGGAAATAATCGGGAGCCAGCATGTCTTCCGTCATGTATCCCTGGTCAATAAACACCCTCTGCCATTGTCCGCCCTGCGCCTTGTGGCAAGTCACCGCATACGCATATTTCACCTGCAGCGCATTGTAATACGGGTCCCCCTTCAGTTTTTTCATCCTCTCCCTTTTGATCGTGATATCCGCATAGTCCTCCATTACATTGCTGAACAAGGCGTCACTCTGCTCCCGGCTCAAAGACGGAGCATCGCCATGAAGCGTGTCCAGCAGAATCTTCACCTCCAGTTCCAAGTCCTGATAGTCGGGGAACGCCAGCAGCACATCCGCAAAGCGAAACCCGTACATCTCACGCACCCTCCTCACCCTTCTTACCACCGCCACATCACCGTTGGCAATGAAATCAAGCTCCTTGCAACCGTCCCCCCAATAATAGTTGTTCTTTGCCACCATCAATACATCGCCGGTATTCAATTCATCTTCCCTGAACAGGATCGAATTTCGGATACCTTTATTGTATAGATTCGCCCGCCTGTTTGAGCGGCAGACTATGATAGTCTCGTCCATCCCCACATGGTCATAACTTTCACTGATAGCCTCAATCAAATCCCCTCCCTGAATCACCTTCACATCCGGAAATCCGTTCACGCGCACCGTCGGAAAAGAGAAACACTCTCCGGAAACGATTATCCTACGCAGAGAAGTCGCATTGTACAAGATTCCCGACTCATCGGCCTGGCGGACCACCTGAGTCAGCCGGCATGAGGTGACATGCAGTCCGTATCCCTGCAACACCTGCACGGAAAGCGCCGGGCTGTCCTCCTCACCCACCGGAGGAAGCTGTGCCGTATCCCCCACCAGCATCAGGCGGCATCCGTTGCCGTTGTACACATATTGTATCAGGTCGTCCAGCAACCTGCCCGTACCGAACGATGCGCCCGACAAACCCTCGTTGGCTATCATGGACGCCTCATCCACAATAAACAAAGTATTCTTCTGCAGATTATCATTGATGACAAAATTGTCCGTCTCATTCGAGAATGACTTCTGACGGTAGATACGGCGGTGTATCGTGTAGGCCGGATAGCCCGAATACCGTGCGAACACTTTCGCCGCCCTGCCCGTAGGGGCAAGCAGCACAAACTTCCTGCCCAGAAGCTCAAGGGTTCTCACCAATGCGCCGAGCAGTGAGGTCTTTCCAGTCCCGGCATATCCATTCATCAGGAACACGGCATCCTCATCGCCCGACATCAGGAAACCGCTGAAAAGCTGCATGGCATTCTCCTGGTCCGAAGTGGGCCGGTGCAGGAAATTCTTCCTGACCAGTCGCGACAAATCATCTGTTGACATAACTTTGAAATGAAAATTTCACTATTTTTGTGAGACGAATTTAAAGCAAAAAATCAACAATCACATAAGAACTCCTGCCAAAATGCAGAAAAAAGACAAACAACAACCCTACAGCCGATGACAGACCTGAGCCAATCCACCCGACATACCCTCTCCATCCGCCTGAGCGCGGACGGCTTCTCCTTTTCCATATACACCTCTTCACCGGAAGACAAGGCATCGTTCCGGACCTTCCGCGTCAACCCCCAACACTCCATGGCGGCCAACGTGAAGGAGTTTCTGGCACAGACCGAAGAGCTGGACCGTCCCTACCGGGAAACCAATATCCTTATCCATACATCAAGATACACCTCCGTGCCTTTCGAACTGTATGAGGACGACCAGAGCGAGACGCTTTTCTATCAGAACCTTCCCAGGCAGAACAATGAAGTGATTCTTTGCAACATATTGGGCAAAAGCAATGTGGCGGTCCTGTTCTCCCTCGACAAGCTGACCCATCAGCTCCTGACCGACCATTTTCCCAAAGCAAGGTTCTTCGCCTCCATCAGCCCCATCACCGAATATCTGACCATCCGCAACCGCCAGTCTGCCGGACACAATGAGATGTACTCCATATTCCATCCCAGACATGTCGACATTCTGGTGTTCAGCCATCGCCGGCTTACACTGGTCAACACCTACCGGGCTTCCGACGGCAGCGACAAGAACTATTATCTGCTGGACGTATGGAAACAGTTGGACCTCGACCCATGCACGGACAGACTCTCCCTTTACGGGACCCGGCCGCTGGAAGAGACAGCCGGTTTCCTGAAAACCTATATCAAGAACATTCATATCATCAACCCACGGACGGAATTCACACACACGGCCATGAACAGTGTACATGAAGTCCCGTTCGACATATTATCATTGATATCATGCGAGTAATAAGCGGAATCTATAAGCGGCGGCACTTTGATGTGCCCCATACCTTCAAGGCCCGTCCTACGACAGACTTTGCGAAAGAAAACCTTTTCAACGTGTTGAACGGCTATCTCGACTTTGAGGAGGGCATCACCGCCCTCGACCTTTTCTCGGGCACGGGAAGCATCAGCATCGAGCTGGTGTCACGAGGATGTGACCGGGTCATTTCCGTAGAGAAAGACCCTCAGCACCACGCGTTCATCCGGAAAATCATGAATGAGGTGAAAACAGACAAATGTTTCCCTCTTAAAGGTGACGTGTTCAAGTACATCGGGAAATGCCAGGAACAATTCGACTTCATCTTTGCAGACCCTCCATACGCCCTGCCCCAGCTTCCGGAAATACCCGACCTGATCTTCAGGCACAACATCCTGAAGCCAGACGGCCTTTTCGTATTGGAGCACGGCAAGGACCTGAGTTTTGGAGACCATCCCAACTTTGTGGAACACCGGCAGTACGGAAGCGTGAACTTCTCGTTCTTCAAAGCAAGGGAGACAACAGACGGACCACAGACTCCGTGACCTTGTTCTTTGCCGAGCGTTTTTTCCACACCTTCGGAGAGAGCAGCATACATTTTTTCTGGTCAGCCAGGAATATTTCCTTCAGGGCCAATGCCGTATCCTTGTCATAAAAGAAGGCATTGGCCTCAAAATTATGCTCGAAGCTCCTGAAATCCATATTGGTGGAACCCACCGTCGAGAAATCATCATCCGACACCATCAGCTTGGAATGAAGAAACCCTCTCCTGTAAAGATAGATCTTCACCCCCGCGTCCATCATTTCCGAAAGATACGACAACGACCCTTTGTGGATAATCCAGGTGTCCGCCCTCTTGGGAATCATGATCCTCACGTCAACACCCGCAAGAGCCGCGGTCTGCAGAGCGGACTTCACCTCCTCATCGGGAAGGAAGTAAGGCGACTGGATATAGAAATAATGACGGGCACTGCAGATCGCCATCATCAGTCCCTGCATGATGTCCCTCCACTCTCCCACCGGATCGGAAGTCACAATCTGCGCCACCACATTCCCCCGCACGTCCATCTTCGGGAAATATTCCGCGGAAGTAAACAATGTCCGGTCCATCGCATACCAGTCGGTCAGGAAAGCGGTCTGGATCCCATACACAGCCTTTCCTTCCAGTTTCACATGAGTGTCACGCCAGACACCCCAAGGAACCCCCTTCACATAACGCTCGGCCAGATTCATGCCGCCAATAAAGCCCACCTTCCCGTCAATGATCACAATCTTACGGTGATTGCGGTAGTTCACTTTCCCCGTAAATTGCGGGAAACGGACCTTCAAAAACGTAAGCACCTCAACACCTTCACAAAGCATCTGCTCAAAAAAAGAGCGGTTCACTTTCCAACATCCCACATCATCGTGAAGCACCCGTACCCTTACTCCCTGCCGGGCCTTGTCAATCAACACATCGCGCACCAGACGCCCTACAGCATCATCCTGAAAGATATAGAATTCCAAGTGAATATGATGGCGAGCCTTATACAGTTCCTTAACCAAGTCGGTCAGCATGGAAGTCCCGTCCACATAGACGGTCACTTTATTCCCCCCGAAAGGAAACGCGCCGTTCACACGATTGAAAAAGTTCATCACAGTCTGCTTTCCGGTAGGAGTGTGGAAAGCCATCTGGGCCTGATATTCAGCCATCGGACGCCTGGTCAGACGGGCATATCCCCGCCGGCTGATGAGATGCTCCCTGCGAGTGCTTCTCCCGAAAAAGATATAAAACACAAGCCCCACCACCGGAAGGAAGAACAGGACCAGAATCCATGCCATCGTCTTCACCGGATTACGGTTATCCAGAATGACCACAAAGATTGTGGTCAGCACGACCGCGAAATACACGATATATACGGCAGCCGAAAAGATATTGCTCCATATCACGATTTCCATAAGAACTTGACTTTGAACAAAAATACATGTTATTTGTGAGATATACAAAATCAAGCGGAAATAAAAAGATGTGCCGAAATAGAAAGACTGACATATTTCGGCACATCTTTTTCCAATGTTTCAATCCATTTACATATGCTTAGAAGCGTCTCGGACCGGGACCGCGATGACCGCCGGGGCCAAATCCGCCGGATCCCATGGGCGGACGGTTGCCTTTTCCGCCGAACAGGTTCAGACGATAGATGAAATGCACCATACAGTAACTGTAGATGGCATTGTACTCTGTATCCTGACGCATGGCCGCCGTAATGGCACGGCTGATATTGCTCTGCTGACGCAGGATATCATAGAACTGCACACTGACCGTCGCCGCGTTACCCTTCAGGAAATCCTGAGAGATTTGCGCGTTCCAAAGCAACTCGTTGCGGTTCATGCTGGCATCCGTATATCCGCGGCGTGAATTCTGTGAGATATCCGTGGCAATCGACATGTTCCATGGCAGACGGACATTGGTGCTGGCACCGTAAGAGAACTGATACGTATCCATGTTGCTCTGCTCCTGGAAACTGTTGCGCGAATGGTTATAGGTCAATGAGCCATTCAACGAGATTTCCCACCAGTCGTTCCGGTAGGTTCCGCGCAGACGCTCGCTCATCACCAGCTGGCGCGTCTTGTTCTTGTCCGTATCGGCCAGTGTCTCTCCGGCACTCATATAGCTGACAATGTTATTGTAGCGCGCCATCGTAAACGTGTTGATGGTATATTTCTTATTCTTCAACGCTGTATTCGTACCCAACACTCCGAACAGGTTCCAGTTTCCGTTGATATTCTCCGGCATGGTCCGGTAACCACCGGTAGTCTCGTCATACGTCCGCCGGTTACTGATATCGTTCATCACGTTCTGGAAACTGAAATGGGTCATCATGCCCCGTTGTTTTTCCGTATTGAAAGTGTTGTAGAACACACGCAACGTGTTGGTGAATTCCGGCTTCAGACCCGGATTACCCAATTTCACGTTCAGCGGGTCGGTATCGTCGGTAATCGGAAGCAGGTCGGTCATGCTCGGCTGCGAGCTCCTTCCGCGATAGTTGACACGGAGCTGGCTGGTTTTCGAGAAATTATAACGGAAGTCGAGTGTGGGAGTAAAATTGAATACCGTACGCACGGTATCCACTGAATAGTCACCCATCGTATAACTCAATGTAGAACGCTGCGGCTGGAAAGAGGCGCCCACGTTGAAACGCATCTTCTGACGGATCCAGCGCAACTGCACTTCCGCCTGATGGTTATAGTAATTGTATTCCGCACTCTTGCTCAAGTCAGTATTGAATACCGCCTGACCGGGTATGAAACCCTGTCCGACCTCCCAATCGACAGGCATATCGTATGTGGAATTGTCAGTCGTGGAGTTCTTGTACTGGAAATCATAGCTGAACTGAAGGAAACCACCCTTGAAAATCGGCTCACTGTATGACAGGCGCACCGAATAATCGGAAGTCTTTGTCGGAGTAGTGATATAGCGGTTCAGGATCTCAGACACGGCTCCGCTTGCCAATGCCTCTTCCGCCGTCTGATAATAATCGGTCTGCGAAGCGGAAAGCTGCTCACTGTCATTGTTCGTATAAGTATAGCGCGCCCTCATCGTGACATTACGTCCCGCCTTCCCCAGACGCCGGTTGAACAGCAGCATCCCCCGGGCATTGATATTGTCCGAACGGTTCAGCGTGTTACGCACGATTGTATTGATAATCTTTTCCTTCGACACCAGCGAGGTGATGTCATCGGCCTCCACCAGCTCGTCCGTGGAAAGTTCGGGATCCTCATTGAAAGTGAACGAGCTGGAACTGCTCCCGTTGTCAGTTTTCCCGTACGTGACACGCGGACGAAACATCAGCCAGGTCATCGTATCCGGCCTCCACTCCAGACGGAAATCGCCGATCAGGTTTGTTGTCTTGTTTCTTGACGCGTCCAATGCATTCTTGAACGAACTGGTCTGCGATGACACGAAAGTCTCCGAATTCTGCTTGCTCCGCACATCAGCGTCCCTGTAGTTATAGTTCACGCTACCTCCGGCTTCCAGTTTCTCGTTTTCCACGGAAAAGTTGAAACCGCCCATTTTCACGGCATTCAGTCCATTCTGTCCGCCCCAACGGAATCCTCCACCGCCACCGGGAAAGCCATTGTCGTTCACGTTATTGGCCGAACCTATCACCGTAAACTGATTGCTTTCCACAAAACGGTTCAACATGAACTTTCCGCTATAGCGGTCTTCCGTGCCCGCGGCCAGATCGACATTGCCTATCCACCCCTTGTTCAATTCAGGTTTCACGCTAAGGTCAAGCACGGTCTCCTCTTCGCCGTCGTCAATACCGGTCATGCGCGCCATATCCGACTGCTTGTCATAAGCACGTACCTTGTCGATGATGTTCACCGGCAGATTCTTCATGGCAATGTTCGGATCATCGGCAAAGAATTCCTTTCCGTCAATCATGATCTTGGTGATTTCCTTTCCGTTGATGGTAATCTTGCCGCTTTCGTCCACTTCAGCCCCCGGCAACTTCTTCACAAGCTCCTCCAATGCGGAGCCTTCAGGCACACGATAGGCCGAACTGTTGTAGACCAGCGTATCGGCCTTGGCTATCACTTCCGGTGCCTCTGCCACCACCACAGCCTCATCCAGCATCACCGCATCCACTTCCAGCGGAATCTCACCCACATTCGTCCGAAGCCTGTTGCGGTCCAGCACCAGATTTCTGAAATCCGTCTTATAACCGATATAGGATATTTTCAACAGATAATTTCCCGGACGCGCCGACAGACTGAACTTTCCGTCCAGATCTGTCACATTGCCGGCCACGACCACACTGTCCTTTACCGACAGAATCTGAACGCCGGCCTGAATGACCGGCGACTTGTCTACCCCATCAAGAACTCTCCCTGAAACTATTACCTTACCGCCTCCACTTTGTGCAAAAGCAGGAATGACACCCAGTGCCACCAGCAGCAATCCCAAAACCCATTTTTTCATTATATTACAATCTTGTTTTTATAGTATATGTATATATGAATGTAGGTTTGACACACATCCCTCCGGAAAGTTTAGTGCGCCCCACATCTTTTTAACTTATTTTTACCCATATTCCCCTATAGGAAAATCCGGACCACATCCAGACAATCCTTAAATTTTCGACCGCAAAATTACTTATTTGAAAAGCAAATAAAACAGTTGTCTCACTTTTTTTCTAATTTTGCCATACAAATACTACAATCATGAACAAACAACAAGTCATCATCTGTCAGAATCTCAAGGAAGATTTGACACAGGCAGTCCGCACACACAATTACGACAGACTGTTCATCCTGACCGACGAGCATACCAACGTATTGTGCCTTCCGCTTCTGGAAGACACAGAGTGCCTGAAAGACGCCGTAAAAATCAATATAGGTCCCGGAGATATCCACAAGAATCTGGAAACCTTAGCCTACGTATGGAGCCAACTCGGCGAAAAAGGCGGCACACGCCATTCGTTGCTGGTCAATCTCGGAGGAGGCATGATCACCGATCTCGGAGGATTTGCCGCGGCGACTTTCAAACGGGGCATTCCGTACATCAACATACCTACCACCCTGCTCTCGATGGTAGACGCGGCGGTAGGCGGAAAAACCGGAATCAACTTCAACGACCTGAAAAACGAAATCGGAGCATTCTATCCGGCCGACCAGGTGCTTATCCACAGCGGATTTCTGAAAACGCTCGACCGGCATAATCTGCTGTCAGGCTATGCGGAGATGCTGAAACACGGCCTGATCAGCCATGTCTCCCACTGGGCGGAATTACTGAAATTCGATTTTGACCATGCGGACTATAACCTGCTTCAGAAGCTGATCGGAGAATCGGTGAACGTAAAGGAAACGGTTGTCAAAAAAGACCCTTTCGAGAAAAACATCCGCAAGGCACTAAACTTCGGCCACACCATAGGACATGCCTTCGAAAGCTTCTCCCTCCATGCCAACCGCCCGGTACTCCACGGTTATGCAGTGGCATGGGGAATGGTATGTGAGCTTTATCTCTCGCATTTGCGTGTGGGATTCCCGAAAGACAAGCTGTATCAGACCATCCGGTTCATCAAAGAAAATTATGGAAGGCTACACTTCACCTGCGACGATTACGAGACTTTCTACAATTTCATGAAACACGACAAAAAGAATTCCGCGGCAGGAGTCATCAATTTCACCCTCCTTGCGGACATCGGCGACATCCGAATCAACCAGACCGCCACTCAGGAAGAAATTTACGAGCTGTTGGACTTTTACAGTGAAACCATGGGATAATCCACTTTATTTCAAAGCTTTATAATACACAGCCCACACCACAAGGACAAACGGCTGAGCGCGTCAAAAGGACTTCCATACATTTTTCAGACAAAAAAGTTCTTGAATTGTTTGTCTTTTCAAAAATAAGCCGTACATTTGCAACCGCAATTCGGGGTGTAGCTCAGCCCGGTTAGAGTACGCGTCTGGGGGGCGTGTGGTCGCTGGTTCGAATCCAGTCACCCCGACTGGTGAAAGAGGATTGATAATCAAACGATTGTCAGTCCTTTTTTCTTTTTTTATGGCTTTTGTTTATATGCCCCCAAACATACCCTCGCAAGGGTGGTTGTGTAAACCGCTGTGTAAACCGCAAAATTATGAGCGTAACGATTGCAGTTGTTTGTTTCAAGAGCAAGACACTTGCCAATGGAGAACACCCTTTGATGTTAAGGATTACGCAAGACAGAAAAAGGGTGATGAAGAGTTTGGGCATATCCGTTAGTCCCCAACATTGGGATTTTGTCAAAGGAGAACCAAAACCTAAATGCCCCAACAAAGAATTAATCCAAAATATTATCTTAAAGGTAAAGGCAGAATACCAAACTAAGGTAATAGAAAAATTATCAAGAGAGGAAGAGTTTACAGCGACTTCTTTAGTTTATGAACAACGTAAGAACATCAAAGCCCAAACGGTGGAAGAGTTCTATCTTTCCTTAATAAAGGAACTGAAAGAGGACGGCAGGATAGGGACAAGCTATGCTTATCTCAACTCGTACAGAACATTAAAGAATTTCAATAAGGGAAAGAAATTAAATTACACCTTTAGCTATATTGATGTAGAGTTCTGTAAGAAGTTTGAGAAGTGGATGCGCAGTAAAGGCAACAACGATGTTACTATCAGTTATCAGTTCAGAAGTCTAAGGGCTGCATTCAATAAGGCT
>DWVR01000064.1 GCA_019120125.1 Candidatus Phocaeicola excrementigallinarum
CTTTCTTCAGTAGCTCAGTCGGTTAGAGCATCTGACTGTTAATCAGAGGGTCGTTGGTTCAAGTCCAACCTGAAGAGCAAAAAAGCCTGTCTTTTCGGACAGGCTTTTTTGTTGTTCCTATATTGGAATCAGAATGCCTTGTGGTAGAGTGCTTCGATGTCTTCCACTGAGGTAGGACGGGGATTGCCGCCTGTGCAGACATCGTTGAAGGCGTCGATGGCCAGCTGATGGAGGTCTTCTTCCTTCACGCCGATTTCATGAAGCTTCTGAGGAATGTTGATGCTCAACGACAACTGGCGTACGGCATCGACTGCGGCTTTCACGCCTTCTTCCACGCTCATGCCGGTGGTGTCTGTACCCATGGCCTTTGCGATGTCGAGATATTTCGGGGCGGCCGGTGATTCGGCGTTGTATTCCATTACGTACGGAAGCAGGAGTGCGTTGGCTACGCCGTGCGGAGTGTCATAGTGTGCGCCGAGAGGATGGGCCATTGAGTGGACGATGCCCAGACCTACGTTGCTGAATCCCATTCCCGCGAAATACTGTGCCTGTGACATGGCTTCGCGTGCCACCGGATCGTTGCCGTTGTCCACCGCCGCTTTCAGGTTCTTCGCGATCATTTCGATGGCTTTCAGCTCGAACATGTCAGACATGGCCCATGCGCCCGGAGTGATGTAGCTTTCGATGGCGTGGGTCAATGCGTCCATTCCGGTAGCCGCGGTCAGTCCCTTCGGCATGGAATACATCAGTTCAGGGTCGACAATGGCCACCGAAGGGATGTCGTTCGGGTCGACGCACACCATTTTCTTCGTGGCGGCTTCATCGATGATGACATAGTTGATGGTCACTTCCGCTGCGGTGCCGGCAGTGGTCGGAAGGGCGAATGTGGGCACAGCTTTGTGACGGGTGTCAGCCACGCCTTCCAGCGAGCGCACGTCCGCGAATTCCGGATTGTTGACCACGATTCCGATACCTTTGGCCGTGTCGATGGACGATCCGCCTCCCAATGCGATGATGAAGTCGGCGCCCGAAGCCTTGAAGGCTTCCACTCCGTGCTGCACGTTGGCAATGGTCGGGTTGGCCTTCACGTCACTGAATATCTCGTATGGAATTTGGTTCTTTTCGAGCACTTCGACAATCTTGTCCGCCACGTGGAAGCGGATCAGGTCTTTGTCGGTCACGAAAAACGCTTTCTTGTAACCTCTCCGCGCCACTTCCGTAGCGATGGCTTCACGGCATCCGGCCCCGAAGTAAGAGGTCTCGTTCAAAATCATTCTGTACATATCGTTTTGTTTTAAAGGTTAGGATATTGCTTTATATTCTTGCGGACAGATACCTTTTGTAGGCTTCGTCCCACACGTCCTGTTCGGCGGGCGTGAAGATCTCAGGCTGCACGTTGGCCGAGATCACGTCGCGCATGTCCTGCAGGGAGGTGACCATGCCTGCGGCCCGGGCCTGCAGCATGATGTTGCCGATGGAAGAGGCCTCGCTGGGACCCGCGGCCACCGGACGGCCGATGGCGTTTGCGGTGAACTGGTTCATCAGTCTGTTGCGTGACCCTCCGCCGATGATGTGCAGTTTCTCTATCGGGTGGTCAGACAGTCCGGCAAACACTTCCAGTGCTTCCCGGTATTTCATGGCCAGGCTCTCGAAGATGACGCGGATGAACTCTCCGTGTGTCTGCGGACATTCCTGGCGGGTCTGCGCGCAATAGTCTCGGATGGCCTCCGTCATGTCGTGCGGATTGGTGAACATCGGATTCTCGGGATTGATGAAGCAGACAAAGGGACGTGCGGCCTGTGCCAGTTCCACCATCTGCGGGTATGAATACTCCGTGCCTTCCTTGTGCCATTTCTTGAGGCATTGTTCCACGATCCACATGCCGGTGATGTTCTTCAGCAGGCGGATGGTGCCGTCCACTCCCCCTTCGTTGGTGATGTCGGAAGTGGCGGTCTTTTCGTTGACCACAGGTCCGTCCGTCTCGATGCCTATCAGCGACCATGTGCCAGAGCTCAGGTAGGCGAAGTTTCTGTCGCCTGCAGGTATGGCGGCCACTGCGGAGGCCGTGTCATGTCCCGCTACGGCGATGACCGGGATTTGCCCGATCTGCAGCTCGTCGCAGATGTCCTTAGACAGCATTCCTATGGTGGTTCCAGGTTCCACAATCCTGCCGAACATTGATTTCCGGAGTCCCAGGGTCTGAAGCAGTTCCTCGTCGAAATCCCGTGTCACTGGATTCAGCAGCTGTGAGGTGGAGGCGATGGTATATTCCGTCACCATGTTTCCCGTCAGCATGTACGACAGGGCGTTGGGCGTGAACAGCAGATGGGCCGCATGGTTCAGCGCGAAGTTGTCCTGCTGCCTCATGGCATACAGCTGGAAGATTGTGTTCAGGTCCAGGTGCTGGTTGCCGGTCCTTCTGTACAGCTCGTCGGCCGGCATCACCTTCTCGAAGAACTCCTCTTTTTTGCCCACGGTCTGCGGGTCACGGTAGGCGAACGGCAGTCCGATGATGGAGCCGTCGGGAGCGATGCAGGTCACATCCACCCCCCATGTGTCGATACCCACCGAGGTGACAGGGATCTTTTTTCTGGCCACTTCTGCCAGTCCCTTTTTCAGATTCTCGAACAGTGAGAAGATGTTCCAGTAAAAATGGCCGTTGAGTCGGAGCATCTGGTTAGGGAAGCGGGTCACTTCCTCCAGTGTCAGTCTGTTGTCCGACAAGCTTCCGAGAATGGTTCTTCCGCTTGTGGCGCCCAGGTCGAAGGCGACGAAATATTTGGTGTCCATGCTATAAAATTTTGGGTTAACTATTCTGCAAAGATAATGATTTTTTTGAGTTGAAGCGGATTGCGGTGGATTTATAGAGGGGCGGATCCTTGCTTTTTGGATATTTTATGAGAGTGTCTCCACGGCAAGTTTGGAAGGATGCCTGCACTTTTCTGAAAATATTACGGGATATTCTACGGACCAGCCCGTGGACCGTATGGTTCATGCTTGTGGACCATACAGACCAACAGTGTGAACCGTATGGTTCACGAGCTGGACTATAAGAAATGCGGAGGCGTTTTGGAATAGTCGTATAAGTCCCGGTAATGATATGGTAAAAAAAGACTGTCCCAATGACAAGAATCAGTTTTCCTTTTGTCATTGGGACAGTCTCAGAATGTGTGGTTCCGGTATGTGGCTACAGGGAGTTGATCAGTCGTTCCAGGCTATTGACCATCTCACTGGCCGACGGCTTGTTGCCGTCTATGTTCTCAAACCTGAACTTGGCCACTTCCTCGTTCAGTTTTTTCAGTTTTCTGGTAGCGCCTTCCGCTTCCAGTTCCTCGCGGAGAATGCGGATTTTCTCACAGTCCTGAACACCTTCCACCAGCCGCTCGAAGCGGATGCTGCTTCTCGGTCCGGGATAGATGCTGTAAGTGTCACCTGCCGGCCAGGTGCGGAAACGGGAGTCGCGGAGCGGATCGGCTGTCCAGCTGTTTACGGCCCAGCGCAGATAGCCTTCGTAGTTGCCGGCCGTGGCATGGATGGCTGTCCATGTCGCTTCTGCCGGGTCGGAGAAGGTGAACGTGTTCGGGAACGCTTCCGTGCAGCAGGTGTAGTAGGTGCTGATCTGTCCCTTGCTCTTCCGTGATGCCAGCACATCGTCCGGGAACTTCTGGCCGAAAGGAATGCACAGATAGTGCAGGTCCTCCTGAATCTCCGCGTGGTAGTTGCCTGCCAGAGTGATCTTGAATTCCGGGTCGGCCTCTTTGACTACCTTGATGGCTTCACGCATGGCCTCCATCGGGCGTTCGTCCATGGAAATGGCGGTTTTTTCAAACCAGCCTTTTGTGCGGAGATGACGGGAGAAGTCTTTCAGGAAAGTGCCCCAGTATTCGGCATACGCCTTGTCGCCGGGCTTGGCCTCAATGAATTGCACGCGGCTGGTAGCCTGGTCGTAATAGTCGAAGCTCAAGGCCCATGGAATCATGGTGTAGCAGCATATCATGTCGTCGATGCCCACCTCGTCCATCATGAAAGTCACCCATTTGTCGAATACGGTATAGTCGTAGCTCCATGTGCCGTCTATTTTCTTGATGCGTGTGATCATGCTGTCGAAATGGTCTTCCGTCTGTCCGTTCCACGGCTTGTGCATGATGCTGGCCGTGATGGTACGTTGTCCTGCATCGGCAAGCATCTTCATCAGCGGACGCATGGCGTCGAAATGTGCCTGGCTCCACAAAGGAACCTGATAGTAGCGTGCCACGGCATACGGGTTCTGCCACAGGTCAAGGTAGTAGACCCAGTCCTTCGGATCGGGCAGTGTACGGTTAAGCACATTGACTTCAATCTGAAGCTTCATCGGCTTGAGGTCCTTTGCCGATACGGTCAGTGTGCCTTTGTATTTTCCGGCTTTCGCGTCCGTGGGGACCCATACCTTCACCCATAGGGGCTGGGTGCTGCAGGCTTTCACGTCGAGTGTCTTGTTGATGTCGAGCACGTCCGCCACCACCAGTGAGTCGAATTTGGTCTTGTCCGGGCGTTGTCCGCATCCGGGGCCGAACTCGTCAGTCATGACATAGCGTACGAAATGGGTGGATATGGCCGATTGTGGGATGATTGAAGAGCCGTTTCTCAGTTCACTTACGGAAACGGACACGTCTGTCAGGCCGGCCTTTGTCCACAATACGGCCTGAGCGTTGACACGCTCGCCTTTCCATGCCTTCAGTTGCAGGCGTGTCGTTTTCCTCACATCCGGAATATCCAGTTTCCTGTAACGGATGTCAGTGCTTCCCCAGCTCAGTGAGGTAGGGGTACCCATTTCTTCCCAGGTCTCTTTGTCGTCGTGCGGTTTGGAGTCCGTCAGCTCTTCATACTCTCCCAAAGGATATTTGTCCTGCTGTTGTGCGGGACAGATTGTCCCGCACAGCAATAGGATAGACAAGATAAATGCTCTCATGTCGATGTGTTTAAATGTTTATTTCAGTTTTGTCAATACAGGAGTCTTTACGGTTTTTACTTCCGTTTTCGGGCTTTCGTTCAGCTGTTCGAAAATGACGATCTTGTTTTCGCCCTTCTTCAGCCATACGCCGGGGATGTAGAGTGTCTGCTGCGGACCTACCTGCCAGTAGCGGCCGATGTTCTTTCCGTTGACAAAGATGATTCCCTTGCCCCATTCTTCCATGTCGATGAAAGTGTCGCCGGTCTCGTTGAGGGTGAACGTGCCTTCATAGATGACCGGACAGTCCTTCAGTCTCGCGCCGCGTGAGGCGTCGTTCGTGTAGGCACAGCTTCCCATCTTGGCACAGTCGGGCGCCTGGTCCATCGGGAGCTTGTACATGTTCCATCCGCCGGTGATTTTCTTTCCGGCAATCGTTACCGGACTGATGATGCCCTTGTTGTTCTCCGTGATCAGGCTGCCGTAGTTGATACGTCCCATGTTTTCCACCAGAATCTGCAGTGTGGCGTTGAACGGCACGTCGATTTCCATCGAGTAAGTCTGGGTGTTGCGGTTCAGCACGCCCACCTTCTCGCCGTCCACGTACACTACCGCGTAGTCACGCAGTCCCGGAATCTCCAGTGTGCCGCTGATAGGCTGGTTGAACCGGCGTGTGTAGAGCACATATCCGTATCCCTGGTTCAGCTGCTCGAAAGTCAGCGGATTGGTGTCCGTCACAGGCTGTGACTTTTCCGTATACGCCAGAAGGTCGCCCACCTTGTTCAGCTTGATGGAAGGAATCTCGATGACCGGAATCCGTGCCGGAGGATTGGGCACGTTGTATTTCACATATTTCTTGATGACCGTACGGATAGAGTCGTATTTGGGAGTCACCCATCCGGCCTCACTGATGGGCGCGTCATAGTCGTAGCTGGTCAGGTCGGGCTGGATGTCGCGTCTCTTGTCGTAGTTCGCTCCGCTGGTGAAGGCGAAGTTCGTGCCCCCGTGTACCATGTAGAAGTTGAACGACACATCGTTTTTCAGATATGCTTCTGTCTGGCGCGCGATGTCGGACGCACTGACTTGCGGGAACGGTTCAGCCCAGTGGGAGAGCCATCCCGGATAGAACTCTGCTACCATATACGGACCTTTTCCCCCATGATACTGGTTGACCACTTTCTTCAGGTTCTCGATGTCGCTTTCGCCGTTGGCTGTCGGCAGGGCACCTTCCGTGCTTCCGCCCTCAAATAGCCAGCTGCCGTCGGAAGTGAACAGAGGCACGTTGAATCCCGCATCGGCAAGCTGTTGTTTGATTTTCGCGTTGTACGCGCGGTGCTCTTCCAGGGTGATGTCCTTGCGCTGTGCCACGTAAGAGCCGAACTCGTTCTCACACTGCACCATGATGATAGGACCACCCTTGGTGCATTGCAGGTCGCCCACTTCCTTGTACAGGCGTTCGATATATGCTTTCGTATGTTTCAGGAAGGCCTCGTTGTCGCGTCTCACTTCCATGCCGGGCACGTTCTGCAGCCACCAGGGATAGCCGCCGAACTCCCATTCCGCGCAGACGTACGGTCCCGGGCGCAGGATGACCATCATTCCTTCCTCGCCGGCGATACGGATATATTCGGCCAGATTCTTGTCGCCGCTGAAATCCCATTTTCCCGGTTCCGTCTCGTGCCAGTTCCAGAAAACGTAAGTGGCCACTGTGTTCAGTCCCATTCCCTTCATCATCTGCAGACGGTGGCGCCAGTATTCATGAGGGATACGGGAGTAGTGCATCTCGCCCGAAAGTACGGGGACGATTTCCCCGTTGCGGTAGAAATGGCCGTCCTTGATCTCAAATGTGTTTTTTTGTTGTGCGAACGCTCCTAAAGGGAGTAGTGCCAGCAACAGTAGATAAATGAATAGCTTTTTCATGACAATAGTTTTTATTGGATTAATGTTTGTTTCTCTCTCTCTTATCTTTCGATGTCTTTCCCGGTCTTCTTCCAGTCCTCGAACCCTTTGTCCAGGTTGTAGACCTTGAATCCTTTCTCTGTCAGCAGACGGGCCGCGTTCCGGCTGCGCCGTCCGCTCTTGCAGTAGACCGCCACAGGAAATTCCCGGTCGAGTATCTCGTCGGCTTCGTTGGTGAAACGCTTGTCGAGCACGTTGATGTTCAGGCTTCCGGGAATGTGTCCCTCGCTGTATTCGGCTACTGTGCGCACGTCCACGCACTGCACGTCCTTGTCCTCGATGAGGCGTTCGAACTCGTCGGCAGAAAGGTTTCCGAACCCTTCACCGGACTTGTTTCCGCAGGCTTGCCAGATGAATGCCGCCGCGCATGCTGTCAGTATGACATAAAGTATTTTCATGGTTGTTGTCTGTATTTCAGTTTATTTCCGGGAATGTGAACTTGCGTATGGTCTCTCCTTCCTTATAGGTGTGGATATGGAAGAATATGCTGTCTCCCTGGCAGAGGGAACCTTTATATTTCCACAGGGGAACGGAAAGATACACTTCGCGGGTGAAGGCTTCCCCGTCGCCGTGACGGTCATGATACAGGCCGAGGCGGAGGGTCTTTCCCCCGTCTTTCTCTTCGATGCCGTATTCAATGAAGCGGAAAGTGTGGTCCTGGTCCTTGACCAATGGGGTGAGAATCATGTTAAGATAGTTTCCTGACTGCCAGATGCTTCTGATGTCGACCGGGTCTGTCTTTATTCCTTCCTTGAAAAAGTCCGCCGTTTCCGGGAGTTGTGACAGAATCAGTTGTGCGGAGTAGATGAACGCTTCTCCGGACTCCAGGGTACGGAACATGGAGACCGTGCGGTAGACGGTGTCGCCCGCCAGTCCCCCCAGTCCCTCGCGATATTGGATGTCCATCACCTCTCCCTTGTCGGTAATCAGCTGGGTGAGTGTGCCGTCCGCATCCGTCCTTGCGTCCACGAACTCCGTCACCACACTCGGATAAACGTATTCATCCTTCTTGCACGCCTGCAGAATAAGCATGCATGCAGCCCCGATCACCACTGTCGCATGGGAGATTCTCATGCTTCGAGGGCTTTCAGATGGTTGAACACCGGATTGGCATACATGGTGAGCATGCATTTGCGCAGGAACGGTCCGTCTTTGTGTTCCAGCGTGATCATGTCCAGCTTTTTCTGCAGATATGTCTCAAAACGGGCCTTGTCCCCGGCTGTATATTGGGTTGCGAACCGGTTTCCTTCCTCAAGCAAGTCGCAGGCTACGTAATTTCCCGGATACAGGCTGTAGTTCTTGTGGATGTGCCGGTCGATGATTGAGGCTACCCGGCCGAACACTTCTGTCCGCGGAAGGCCTCTCAATGTCTCCAGTTCCGCGTTGATGCAAGGCGCCGCCTGGAAATGCACTCTTCCTTTATAGCCGAAGATTCCGGTCCTCATGTTGTTCAGGTCATCGGCCTGTGTCTTCTTGAATCCCTCTATGTCACGCTTCTGCTGCATCTCCTGTGCTTTCAGGAAGTCGCACGGGTCGTATTCGTACGACAGTGAGAGCGGGACGATGTTCAGTTCTTCCAACCGGTCGATGGCATCCCCCTCGCCACCCATGGCCAGCATCTTCAGCACGCTTTCCTGCGTGTGGTCGTTAGAGTCTTTGGCTCTTCCCTCACGCTGCGCGATCCAGATGTTCTCATGTTTCCGGGTGACGGCGAAGTGGATGTAGCGCGACATGCGGGCCGACGACTCCAGCATCTGGCGCATGCTCAGTGCGCGTTGCACGATGAAGGATTTGTTGACGCGCACCAGTTTTTTGATCCACGGATAGATCAGCAGGTTGTCGCCGATGGCGATTTCCACTGTGGTGGGGAATCCGTTCTGTAGAAGTCCCACGGACAGGAATCCGGGGTCAAGCACAATGTCACGGTGGTTCGATATGAATGTGTAGTTGCATGACTTGTCGCGTAATGCGGACACGTCCAGCTTGAAGCCGTCGCTATGCTCGCTGATGAGTTTCAGGAGCAGGTTGTAGAAAATGTTTTTCTGCACATCCAGATTGGTCTTGCATCGGGACAATACATGTCTCAGCTTTTCCTCGGTCATGTCGGGTATGGCAGCCTTGACTACTGACTGGAACATCGGGTCGGCAAGCAGTTCCTCAAATACTTGTGGAAGTTCTTCCGGAGAGTAGGGGCGGATCTCGTCAAATTCGGCAGGTGTGTTCATGGTTTCTTTGTTTTCCTCCAAAGATAGTGATTTTAATTGAAATGATCCTCAATAATGTCTGTCATAACATCTTTTATGTCAATTCCGGCCGCACGCACCTGTTGCGGGATGAAGCTGGTGGCTGTCATTCCCGGAGTGGTGTTGATTTCGAGCATGTTGATTTTTTCTCCTTCCGTGATGATATAGTCGATGCGGACAATGCCCTTGCAGCCCAGAATGTCATAGACTGCCGAGGTGAGCTGTTGTACACGGGCTGTCAGTTCAGGGCTGAGGCGTGCCGGTGTAATTTCGGTGACCTGTCCGTTGTATTTGGCGTTGTAGTCGAAGAACTCGTTTTTGCTTACGACTTCCGTAATGGGCAGTATCACCGATTTCTTTTTGGTCTTATAGCATCCGTTGGCCAGCTCGATGCCGTCCATGAAAGCTTCTATCATCACGTCGTCCGACTCCTGGAAGGCCGCTTCCAGCGCGGGCTGTATCTGTTCCTTTGTCTTCACTTTGGTCACTCCGAAGCTGGAGCCGCTGGCGTTCGGCTTGATGAAACACGGAAGCCCGATCTTTTCCATCACATCTTCGTCACTGATACCCTGGCGTTTGTGGACAAGCATGGATTCCGCGATCCGCACTCCGAAGCCTTTCAGATATTGGTTGAGGGTGAACTTGCTGAATGTCAGAGCCGATACCAGTACGTCGCAGGTAGAGTAGGGGATACCGACAAGTTCGAAATAGCCTTGCAGGATTCCGTTCTCGCCCGGAGTGCCGTGGATGGTGATGTAGGCGAAGTCGGGTACGATTTTCCGCCCGTGGTCCATGAAACTGAAATCGTTCTTGTCGATTTGGGCGCGTGAGCCGTCGGACAGTACGGCTTCCCAGCTCAGTTTGGTGAGCTCAACGATATAGAGTGTGTATTTTTCCTTGTCGATGAACGAATAGATGCCTTCGGCACTTTTCATGGAGACTCCGTGTTCGGACGAGTCTCCTCCTGCAACAATAGCGATGATGCGTTTCATAATTCTTCTCTGTTACTGATATAGTTTCTCCATCGTTCCAGCAGCCGGGTCATGTCGTCAGGCAGTCCGGACGTGAAGAACATTTCCTCGCCGGTGCGTGGGTGTACGAATCCCAGGGTTTTGGCATGAAGGGCCTGCCGTGGGCAGATTTCGAAACAGTTGTTGACAAATTGTTTGTATTTGCTGAAATGGGTTCCTTTCAATATCTCATGTCCGCCATATCGTTCGTCGTTGAACAGCACATGGCCGATGTGTTTCATGTGGACACGAATCTGGTGGGTGCGTCCGGTCTCCAGCACGCATTTCACCAGTGTGACATATCCCAGGCGTTCAAGCACCTCATAGTGTGTCACCGCATGTTTTCCTTGGGCAGGATCGCTCATCACCGCCATCTGCATGCGGTCTTTCGGATTGCGTCCGATGTTGCCGGTGATGGTTCCCCGGTCCTCGTCGATGATTCCCCATACCAGGGCATTGTATTCACGTTTGGTGGTCTTGTGGTAGAACTGTAGGCCCAGATGGGTCTTGGCGTCGGGAGTCTTGGCCACCACAAGCAGACCGGAGGTATCCTTGTCGATGCGATGCACCAGTCCCACCTGCGGGTCGTTCGGGTTATAGGTCGGCACGTCGCGCAGATGCCAGGCAATGGCATTGACCAGTGTGCCATGGTAGTTTCCGCACCCTGGATGCACTACCAGTCCTGCCGGTTTGTTGATGACCATCAGGTCATCGTCCTCATACAC
The DNA here is from genome assembly GCA_019120125.1 of Candidatus Phocaeicola excrementigallinarum. Classification (GTDB taxonomy): domain Bacteria; phylum Bacteroidota; class Bacteroidia; order Bacteroidales; family Bacteroidaceae; genus Phocaeicola; species Phocaeicola excrementigallinarum. The sequence continues at coordinate 10,865 of DWVR01000064.1, forward strand.
GATGTCGAGGGGAATCTCCTCCGGGATGATATCGTTGTCATAGCGCGGACGGTCCATCATCACGGTCAGCACATCGAGCGGCTTCACCTTGTAACTGCTTTTCACGGGGGTTCCGTTGGCCATGACCATTCCCGCGTCGGCGGCGGTCTGAATCCGGTTGCGCGACGCGTTCACGATGCGTTCAAACAGATATTTGTCGATGCGTACGGGAGTCTGTCCCTTGTCGACCACCACCCGGAAGTGTTCATAAAGCCCCGTCCCGTCTTCTGCCGGTTCTATGTCATCCAGCGGGTCGTCAAACCCGTTGTCCAGATAATCTTCAGCCATTTCCATCGTCTTGCTTTAAAACCATGAACTGTCTATCTGTGCTTCGCCCTCGTCGGTGGAACCTGTGACGGAAGATACCTGTGTGGAGTCTCCCGGGAGCATGTTCTGGATATTCCGGTTGCCTACACAAAGGGTGAGAAGTGCCTCGTTGGGCACCTTGTCGCCGGTGGACAGGCTCCGTCCCCTGTATTTGATGCCGTACACCCAATCCTGCTCGCCCGATACGTACTCAGGTTCGGTGAGCTTGAATCCCATGGCCCTCAGTTTCGCCTCCGCCTGTCTGAGCGAGCTGTTGTCTATCAGGTCGGGCAGGCTGACCTGTGGGACGTGGGTGGTGGTGACGGTGAGGTAGACTGTCCTTCCTTCTTTCACTCTGGAGCCTCCCTGTGGCTTCTGGTCGAGCACGATGCCGGCCGGTGAGCCTTTCACATAGCTGGAGTCGATGACTACGGCCTCCATTTTCTGTCTTTGCAGGGTGATGCGGGCTTCTGTGACGGTCTTGTCCTTCACATCGGGCACCACGTGCGATTCCCCGTGATGGGTATAGTGGTCGAGCCATAGCAGTGTTCCCCAGCTGACGGCTACGGTAGCTATGATCAGTCCGGCGATATTGAGCCAGAAGAACCGGTTTTTCTTGAATGAGAAGAAATCCTTAAATGATATCATGTCGGTTGAGTTTCAATTTGTCAGCAAAATTAGCGATATTTGTCCAATCACAAAAATTTTATGTAGGATGATTCCGAAAAATTATCTTTTGTCCTCTTGGAGGGTGTCCGGGGAACGTTCTGCGCGGATGACGGATGTCTCCTGCCGTTGGCGGAGGTATGCGGAATTTCACTATCTTTGCATTTTGAGCCTGACAGACAGGTTTTGTGTTTGTCCGGGCGTATGGCTTTGATTGTATATAACGATAATTCCTGATGACTTATGATACGGTTTTCACCCGAGACCTTGCGTTTTATCCAGAAGCACCGCACGGAGGATGTGCGTGTCCTGGCTCTTCATGCTTCCAAATATCCGGGAGTGGATATGGCGGCGGCCATGGAACAGATCGCCGGATGGCAGGCGGCGGTCAGAAAACTGCCGGAATGGTCGCAGACCGAAGGGATCCTGTATCCCAGACATCTGTCGATGGAGCAGTGCTCGTCGGAAGTGACTGCCCGCTATAAGGCTTCGCTGGCGTGTGGAGATACTTTTGCCGACCTGACGGCCGGATTCGGGGTGGACTGTGCCTATATGGCACGGAATTTCAGGGAAGCGGACTATGTGGAAAGGCAGGAGTATCTTTGTGAACAGGCTGTTCATAACTTCTCACTGCTGGGTCTGGGGAATGTCCGTGTGCATTGCGGTGACGCGGTGGAGTATCTGAGGCGAATGGAGCCGGTGGACTGGCTCTTTCTGGATCCGGCACGGCGCGACAGTCACGGACGGAAAACGGTGGAGATGGCTGATTGTGAGCCGGATGTGCGTGCGTTGGAATCTTTGCTGGTGGAGAAAGGCCGGAACGTGATGGTCAAGTTGTCTCCTATGCTTGATATTTTTTCAGCCTTGAGGGAATTGAGGCACATTCGGGAGGTGCATGTGGTGGCTGTGAACAACGAGTGCAAGGAACTGTTGATAACTCTGTGCAAAACGGTGGATATCCTTTCCGGAGCACCTTCTGAGCCTGTTGTCTGTTGTGAACAGGCTGTTAATAACTTTCTGGCGGAGCCTTTCCGTTTCACTTATTCTGAAGAGAGGAATGCGGCTTGTGTCCTGGCCGGAGCAGTGGGCCGGTATCTTTATGAACCGAATGTGGCATTGTTGAAAGCCGGGCCTTACCGTCTGCTTTCCGAACGGTATGGCGTGAGGAAACTGCATCCGAACACGCATCTCTATACTTCGGATACATCGGTCGGTTTTCCCGGAAGACGTTTCCGGGTGACCGGTGTGTCCGGTTTCGGGAAGAAGGAGCTGAAGGATTTCCTGCAAGGAGTGGAAAAGGCCAATCTCACCGTGCGCAATTTTCCGGTGTCGGTGGCGGAGCTGCGGAAAAAGCTGAGGCTGAAAGAGGGGGGTGACCTCTATCTGTTTGCGGCAACGATGGAAAATGGTGAGAAAAAATTGATAAAATGTGTGAAATCGGAATGAAAAGGACTTTTCTGAATGTCTGCTGGTTTTTATCTTTGTGGGCAGACATTCATTTTTAAAAGTCATGAGACATATTTTAGGCATCTTTTTTGGATTAATGCTCTTTGTCGGAGCTTCTGTCTCTTCCGCCGCTTCGTCTTCCTCTGTCGTGCAGGCATCCGGCGCGGAGACTTTTGAGGTAGGTAAAGGTACCTTCCTGTTGAACGGCAAGCCTTTTGTGGTAAAGGCGGCCGAAGTACATTATCCCCGTATACCGGAACCTTATTGGGAGCAGCGTATCCTGTCGTGCAAGGCGTTGGGTATGAATACGCTGTGCCTGTACGTATTCTGGAACCTTCACGAGCAGCGTCCGGGTGAGTTTGACTTCTCCGGAAACAAGGACATCGCGAGGTTCTGCCGTCTGGCGCAGAAGCACGGCATGTATGTGATTGTCCGGCCGGGTCCGTATGTGTGTGCGGAATGGGAGATGGGCGGACTGCCCTGGTGGCTGCTGAAAAAGCAGGATGTGCGGTTGCGGACCCTCGACCCGTATTACATGGAGCGGGTCGGCATCTTCATGGACGAGGTGGGTCGGCAGCTGAAGGACCTGCAGGTTACGCGTGGTGGAAGCATCATCATGGTGCAGGTGGAGAATGAATACGGTTCTTACGGCATCGACAAGCCATACGTGTCCGCAATCAGGGATTTGGTGCGTAAGGCCGGATTTACTGACGTGCCTTTGTTCCAATGCGACTGGAGCTCCAATTTCACCCACAACGCGCTGGACGACCTGCTGTGGACTGTGAATTTCGGTACGGGCGCCAATATCGAGGAACAGTTCCGGAAACTGAAGGAACTTCGTCCGGACACTCCGCTGATGTGCAGCGAGTTCTGGAGCGGATGGTTCGACCATTGGGGACGCAAGCACGAGACGCGTGACGCCGCGACCATGGTGGCGGGCATCAGGGACATGCTCGACCGGAACATCTCGTTCAGTCTCTACATGACCCACGGAGGCACTACGTTCGGCTGGTGGGGCGGAGCCAACAATCCGGCATACTCAGCCATGTGCAGCTCTTACGACTACGATGCTCCGGTCAGCGAGGCCGGTTGGACCACCCCGAAATATTTTCAGTTGCGCGACTTGCTGAAAGGTTATCTTCCCGAGGGTGCCGTATTGCCCGAGCCTCCGGCTCCTTATCCGGTGATTCGTTTGGCTCCCGTCACCGAATGGCAGGTGGCTCCTCTGTTTGAGAATCTTCCCTCGCCCAAGCGGACGGAAGAGATACAGCCGATGGAAATGTTCGACCAAGGCTGGGGTGCCATCCTTTACCGCACCACACTGAAAGAGGACATCAGCGGGACGCTGCATCTGGACGAGGTGCACGACTGGGCGCAGGTGTTTGCCGACGGACGGCTTCTGGGCCGTCTGGACCGCCGTCGCGGAGAGTTCACCCTTCCGTTGAGGGAGACACTGAAGAAGGGTACCCGGCTGGACATTCTGGTGGAGGCTATGGGACGCGTGAATTTCGACAAGTCGATTCACGATCGCAAGGGCATCACCGAGAAGGTGGAAGTGGTTGAGGGAGACCGTGTCGCCGGACTGAAAGGATGGACCGTCTACAATCTGCCTCCTTTCTATGAGTTCGTCAGCCAGAAGGACTATCAGCCGGGAAAAGCTGTAGAGGGACCGGCCTATTATAGGGCTACTTTCAATCTTGACAAGACGGGTGACACGTTCCTCGACATGCAGACCTGGGGAAAGGGCATGGTCTGGGTGAACGGCCATGCGTTGGGGCGTTTTTGGGAGATCGGTCCCCAGCAGACGCTTTACATGCCTGGATGCTGGCTGAAGGAAGGCGAGAACGAGATTATCGTGCTCGACCTGAAAGGTCCTGCCGAGACGAAAGTGTCCGGACTGGAGAAGCCCGTGCTGGACATGCTCCGTGCGGAGGCTCCTGAAACCCATCGCGGAAAGGGGCAGAGTCTGGACCTGAAAGCGGAAAGGCCTGTCTATGAAGGCACGTTCATTCAAGGCAACGGCTGGCAGGAAGTGAAGTTCGGAAAGCCGGTCAAAGGACGTTTCTTCTGTCTGGAAGGGATTTCCGGTTATGACGGCACTCATATCGCGGCCATCGCGGAAATGGACGTGCTCGGCGCTGACGGCAAGCCCGTGCCGCGTGAGTCATGGAAGATCGTGTATGCCGACAGTGAGGAGACCCACAGCGGCAACCGTACCGCCGACAAGGTGTTCGACCTGCAGGAAAGCACTTTCTGGCAGACGGCGGACGGCACGGCCTATCCGCATCAGATTGTGATCGACCTGGGAGAGGCATGTCAGGTGACGGGATTCCGTATGCTGCCCCGTGCCGAGGCCGGTGCTCCGGGACAGATAAAGGACTGCCGCGTGTTTGTGAAGGAGACGGGCTTCACCTATTGACGGTGGGATAAAGTCAGGACACAGAGGCGCGGAATATCTCATGTGGATGCTTGTAGATTCGTGTCTCTGTGTTCAAAACTGAAAGTCATCCGTTTTTTGTGAGCTGATCGGTTTCTTTAAAATATGTAAAAATATTGTTGCCAGATGTGACCGTAAACGGTTTTGATATGCTAAATTGGACCGAGAATTGTGAATGGTTGTTAAACGAAACACTTATATTATTAATAATCAGTCACTTGTGAGTAAAAATGGATCAAAAGTGAATCACCCCCACCTTTTATATATAATAATAAAACAAGATCCCTTTCCCTTATTCTAAAATTTTTTATTAACTGCCTCTGAGGCTTGTCGCATGCCGGTTTGTCCGTGCCTGAAAAACGCCTTGACGTTTTGTTCCGAACGCCTTGATGTTTTTTAAAAACGCTTAGGCGTTTTGCCTGAAACGTCAGGGCGTTTTGGCCTGTGGCCCGGCGGTCCGGAAGTTCCTGTAAAAATAATTGCTAAAGTTTATGCCGCTACCGGATGAATATCAGGAAAAAGCATTACCTTTGCAACCTGACTAATGCGCATAACCAAGATATCAAAAAAATTAAATCATGATGGAGCTTGATTTACTCACAGCCATATCGCCGATAGATGGTCGATACAGAAACAAAACGGGAGTTTTGGCTGGCTATTTTTCCGAATACGCACTGATGAGATACCGTGTGCGTGTGGAGATTGAATATTTCATTACGTTGTGTGAGCTGCCTTTGCCGCAGCTGGAAGGACTGGACGCGTCGCGGTATGAGTCGTTGCGTGACATTTACCGCAACTTCTCGGAGGCGGACGCCGCACGCATCAAGGAGATCGAGAGCGTGACGAACCACGACGTGAAGGCTGTGGAATACTTCATCAAGGAGCAGTTTGACAGGCTGGGCGGACTGGAGCCTTACAAGGAGTTCATCCATTTCGGTCTGACCTCACAGGACATCAACAACACGTCGGTGCCCTTGTCTGTGAAGGACGCGCTGGACGAGGTGTATTATCCGCTGCTTCAGGAACTCATCGACAAACTGGCCTCCTATGCGGAGGAGTGGAAGGACATCCCGATGCTGGCGAAGACCCACGGACAGCCTGCCTCACCCACTCGTCTGGGCAAGGAGATCATGGTGTTTGTCTATCGTCTGCGCCGCCAGTTGGAGGTGCTGAAGGCATGTCCGCTCACGGCGAAGTTCGGTGGGGCGACCGGTAACTTCAACGCTCACCATGTGGCTTATCCCTCGTTTGACTGGAAGGCGTTCGGCAACCGTTTCGTGGCCGAAAAACTGGGACTGGAGCGTGAGGAGTATACCACACAGATTTCCAACTACGACTGTCTGGGAGCCGTGTTCGACGCGATGAAACGCATCAACACGATCATGATTGACATGAACCGGGACTTCTGGATGTACATCTCCATGGAATATTTCAAGCAGAAGATCAAGGCGGGTGAGGTAGGCTCAAGCGCCATGCCCCACAAGGTGAACCCGATTGACTTTGAGAATGCGGAAGGAAACCTGGGAATCGCGAACGCCATTTTCTCGCATCTTGCGATGAAGCTGCCGATCTCGCGTCTGCAGCGTGACCTGACGGACTCCACTGTCTTGCGTAACGTGGGCGTTCCGTTCGGACATACCATGATCGCCATCCAAAGCTCGCTGAAAGGATTGGGCAAGCTGCTGCTGAACGAGCATAAGATCAACGAGGATCTCGACAACTGCTGGAGTGTCGTGGCAGAGGCCATACAGACGGTTCTCCGTCGTGAGGCGTATCCTCATCCGTATGAGGCACTGAAGGCATTGACCCGTACGAACCAGGCCATCACGAAAGAGTCGATCGGACATTTTATCGACACGCTGGAAGTGAGTGAGGAAATCAAGGAGGAATTGCGGGCCATCACGCCGCACAACTATACAGGCATTTGATTTTTTAAATAGACAGGCCCGAGAGGGTGAGTATTAACAAGTAAAAGAACTGAAAAGATTATGGAAGAAAAAGAATTCAGACCGGATACTGAGAACAGCCAGTCTGGCCGCGACGGTTACAAATCCTACAACAAAGAAGGTTACAGCAGATACAATAGAAGTGAGAGGGGCGGAAGCTATGGCAACCGCCGTTCTTACGGCAACAGCCGGGAGGAAGGCAACAATTACCGTTCATCCTACAATCCGCGTTACAATAACAACAATGGCGAGGGTGGTGACCGTCCTTACCGTCCGCGCTATAATAGCAACAACGGCGAGGGTGGCGATCGTCCCGCATATACGCCGCGTTATGGGGCCAACGGCAACGAGGGCTCATGGAACCGGCGTCCGTCTTATAACCGTTACAATAACGGCGAAGGCGGCGACCGTCCTTACCGCCCACGCTACAACAATAACGGCGAGGGTGGCGACCGTCCTTACCGTCCGCGTTATAATAACAGCAACGGCGAAGGCGGCGACCGTCCTTATCGTCCGCGCTACAACAGCAACGGTGGGGGACAGGGTGGCTACAACCGTCAGGGAAGAGGCTTCCGCCCACGCACCGCGGACTATGACCCCAATGCCAAGTACAGCAAGAAGAAGCAGATTGAGTACAAGGAGATTCTGGCCGATCCGGATGCGCCGATCCGCCTGAACAAATATCTGGCGAATGCCGGTGTATGTTCGCGTCGCGAGGCTGACGAGTTCATCACAGCCGGTGTGGTCAGTGTGAACGGACAAGTGGTGACCGAACTGGGTACGAAGGTGAAGCGTTCCGATGAGGTGAGGTTCCACGACCAGCCGGTGACTATCGAGCGTAAGGTCTACGTGCTTCTCAACAAGCCGAAGGACTGTGTGACCACTTCCGATGACCCGCAGGAGCGTAAGACGGTGATGGACTGTGTGCGCGGCGCCTGCAAGGAACGCATCTATCCGGTGGGACGTCTGGACCGCAACACCACAGGTGTGCTGCTGCTCACCAACGACGGTGATCTGGCCTCAAAGCTGACTCATCCGCAGTATCTCAAGAAAAAGATCTATCACGTGTATTGCGACAAGAATGTGACCAGGGCGGATCTTGACCAGATCGTGCAGGGCATTACACTCGACGACGGCGAGGTGCATGCGGACGCGATCAGCTATGCTTCCGACACCGACAAGTCGCAGGTGGGCATTGAGATCCATTCGGGCAAGAACCGCATCGTGCGCCGCATTTTCGAGTCGCTGGGCTACCGTGTCGTGAAGCTCGACCGTGTCTACTTTGCCGGACTGACCAAGAAAGGCCTGCGCCGCGGCGACTGGCGTTATCTGACGGAACGGGAAGTGAACATGCTCCGTATGGGTGCATTCGAATGACAAACAGAGACGGAAAGATAATGGAGGCATAAAGTGGCAGGAGAGGGGGATTCCGTGATTCTGTGCTTTGTGCCTTCTTTTTTTGAACAATTATAGAAACATGTAACTTGAAACAATATGGAAAAGATTCGTAGAACAAAAATCGTTGACCTGTGGAAGAATCCGAAATTCGGTGATACGGTGAACGTGAAGGGGTGGGTGCGTACCCGCCGTGGTAGCAAACAGGTAAGTTTCATTGCGCTGAATGACGGTTCTACCATTCATAATATACAGGTTGTGGCCGACCTGGCCAATTTTGACGAGGCTCTGATGAAGCAGATCACCACCGGTGCCTGCCTGAGCGTAAACGGAAAGCTGGTGGAGTCGGTGGGAGCCGGACAGGCGGCCGAGATCCAGGCCACGGAAATCGAGGTGCTCGGTCTGTGCGACAACACATATCCTTTGCAGAAGAAGGGGCACTCGATGGAGTTCCTGCGTGAGATCGCGCATCTCCGTCCCCGTACCAATACATTCGGTGCCGTGTTCCGCATCCGTCACAACATGGCGATCGCCATCCATAAATTCTTCCACGATCGTGGATTCTTTTATTTCCATACTCCGCTGATCACCGCCTCCGACTGTGAGGGCGCGGGACAGATGTTCCAGGTGACCACACTGAACCTGTATGACCTGAAGAAGGATGAGAACGGGTCTATCGTCTATGACGACGATTTCTTTGGCAAGCAGGCCAGTCTGACCGTTTCGGGACAGCTGGAAGGCGAGCTGGCCGCCACTTCGTTGGGGGCCATCTATACGTTCGGCCCCACTTTCCGTGCCGAGAACTCGAACACGCCGCGCCATTTGGCCGAGTTCTGGATGATTGAGCCGGAAGTGGCTTTCAACGACATCAACGACAACATGGACCTGGCCGAGGAGTTCATCAAGTATTGTGTGCAGTGGGCCCTCGACAACTGCTACGATGACGTGAAGTTCCTGAACGACATGTTCGACAAGGGACTGATCGAGCGTCTGCAGAGCGTGGTGAAAGAGGAGTTCGTGCGTCTGCCTTATGCGGAGGGCATCAGGATACTGGAAGCAGCCGTGGCTGCCGGCCATAAGTTCGAGTTCCCGGTATATTGGGGTGTCGACCTGGCTTCGGAGCACGAGCGCTATCTGGTGGAGGAACATTTCAAGCGTCCGGTTATTCTGACCGACTATCCGAAGGAAATCAAGGCCTTCTACATGAAGATGAACGACGACGGAAAGACCGTACGTGCCATGGACGTGCTTTTCCCGAAGATCGGAGAGATTATCGGCGGCTCGGAACGTGAGGAAAGCTACGACAAGCTGTTGGCACGCATTCAGGAGCTGCACATCCCGATGAAGGACATGTGGTGGTATCTCGATACGCGTAAGTACGGCACCTGTCCCCATTCCGGTTTTGGTCTCGGTTTCGAGCGTCTGTTGCTTTTCGTAACGGGCATGTCGAACATCCGCGATGTCATCCCGTTCCCGCGTACGCCGCATAACGCCGAATTTTGATATACCCCTGATTGCATGAAGAGGTCTCAAAATGATGGTCAGATCCTGTTTTGAGGCCTCTTCATTTTTATGGCTCGGCACAAAGAGGGTGTGCCGGAATTGAAAGATAAGACACGGAGGCGCAAGGATGCAGAGGGAATATGTCTGCAAGTCGCTAAAATAGAAGCTACTGTGTCTCCATGAGTCCTTCCTTAAAAAAAAGATTAAAATCTTTGTCGGTTCAAAGAAAAGCCGTACCTTTGCAAGCCGATTATTATCAACATGTGATAAATTTTTAATTTTAAGCGCATTCCCTTTCTTTGTCCGGGAAAGGGAAGGGGCGTGAGAAATTGTTTTTTAGTAGTTAACATTTAAATTTTTTCAAAGAGTGGATACTTTAAGTTACAAGACCATTTCTGCAAACAAGGCAACCGTAACCAAGGAATGGGTTGTGGTTGACGCCACTGACCAGATTGTAGGCCGGCTCGGTGCGAAAGTTGCAAAGTTGTTGAGAGGTAAGTATAAACCGAACTTTACCCCTCATGTAGACTGCGGTGACAATGTGATCATCATCAACGCAGGCAAGGTGAGATTTACAGGCAAGAAGATGACAGACAAGGTTTACCTGCGTTATACGGGTTATCCTGGCGGTCAGCGTGAGATTACTCCCGCCGCTTTGATGGCTAAGCCTGACGGAGCACAGAGATTGATGAGACGAGTAGTGAAAGGCATGCTTCCCAAGAACCGTCTGGGAGCGAAGCTGCTGAAGAACCTGTATGTATACGAGGGCGGCGAACACAAACACGAGGCTCAGTCTCCGAAAGCAATAGATATTAACTCACTTAAATAATCAAGAATGGAAGTAGTAAATGCATTAGGCAGACGTAAAAGTGCGGTAGCCCGCATCTACGTCAGCGAAGGTACAGGAAAGATTACGATTAACAAGAGAGACCTTGCTGAGTACTTTCCATCACCGATTCTTCAGTTTGTAGTGAAACAGCCGTTGAACAAGCTGGAAGTGGCTGAGAAATATGATATTAAGGTAAACCTGAACGGTGGCGGATTTACCGGCCAGTCTCAGGCATTGCGTCTGGCCATCGCCCGCGCGCTGGTGAAGATCAATCCGGACGACAAGAAGGCCTTGCGTGCTGAAGGCTTCATCACCCGTGACTCACGTGCCGTTGAGCGTAAGAAGCCGGGACGTCCGAAAGCACGTCGCAGATTCCAGTTCAGTAAACGTTGATTTGGGTCCGTTGTCTTTTTCGTTTGCAGGTTGCCGGCAATAATCGGACATCAGTGCGGCTGCCTGAAGAATGAAGGACTCAAAGACTTGAAAGAGCGTTTAGTATCTAAACTGTCCGGATTCTCCCTACAATGGGTTTGCGGAGAGACTACCCGACAGTTGGTTCATTAAAACAAAAAAGAAAGTAAACGATTAAAATTTAAGACAATGTCAAGAGTGAATTTTGATACATTATTGGAGGCCGGTTGCCACTTCGGACATTTGAAGAGAAAGTGGAACCCAGCAATGGCTCCTTATATTTTCATGGAACGTAACGGTATCCATATCATTGACCTGAACAAGACCGTGGCTAAGGTGGACGAGGCTGCGGAAGCTTTGAAACAAATCGCAAAATCAGGCAAGAAGATCCTGTTCGTCGCTACTAAGAAACAAGCAAAGCAGATTGTAGCTGAGAAAGCAACTTCTGTGAACATGCCTTATGTGATCGAACGCTGGCCGGGCGGTATGCTGACCAACTTCCCGACAATCCGTAAGGCTGTCAAGAAAATGGCTACCATCGACAAGCTGACTAACGATGGTACTTACGCGAACCTCTCCAAGAGAGAGATCCTGCAGATTTCCCGCCAGCGCGCGAAACTGGAGAAGAACCTCGGCTCTATCGCCGACCTGACCCGTCTGCCGTCGGCGCTGTTCGTGGTTGACGTGATGAAGGAGAACATCGCCGTGCGTGAGGCGAACCGTCTGGGCATTCCTGTGTTCGCTATCGTGGACACAAACTCCGATCCTTCTAATGTGGACTATGTGATTCCGGCTAATGACGACGCGACAAAATCCATCGAAGTGATTATGGACGCATGTTGCGCGGCCATGGCTGAAGGTCTGGAAGAAAGAAAGGCCGAGAAGGTGGACATGGAGGCTGCAGGCGAGAACAACGCGCCGAAAGGCGGCAAGAAAAAGTCTGTCAAGGCCCGCATGGACAAGGCTGAGGAAGATGCGATCAACGCTTCAAAGGCAGCCGCTTTCATGACTAAGGAAGACGAGGCTTGATATATTTGTGGAGAGTTGGGAATTGAAAAACCGGAAGCTGCCTGACAAGGGCGCTCCTTGGTCTTTCTGTTCCCGGCTCTCTGCTTGCTTTAGTACGATTATTATTCATTAATTTAAAATAGGAAAAGATTATTATGGCTGTAAGTATGGCAGATATCCAGCACCTGCGCAAAATGACTGGTGCCGGTATGATGGACTGCAAGAACGCCTTGACAGAAGCGGAAGGAGATTTCGACAAGGCAATGGAGATTATTCGTAAAAAGGGACAGGCTGTTGCGGCAAAACGTTCTGACCGTGAGACTTCAGAAGGTTGTGTGCTGGCTAAGTCTACCGGTGACTACGCCGCTATGATCGCCTTGAAATGTGAGACTGACTTCGTAGCCAAGAACGCTGACTTCGTGGCTTTGACCCAGGCTATCCTGGATGCGGCTATCGCAAACAAATGCCAGACACTGGACGAGGTGAAGGCTTTGCCGATGGGCAACGGTACGGTTGCGGACGCGGTTGTGGAACGCAGCGGCGTGACCGGCGAAAAGACCGAACTGGACGGATATAGTGTCGTGACAGGTGCTTGTACGGCTGTCTATAACCACATGAACAAGAACCAGCTCTGCACATTGGTGGCCTTCAACAAGCCTTGCGACGAGAAGGTGGCTCACGAAATCTGCATGCAGATCGCTGCGATGAATCCGATCGCCATTGACGAGGACGGTGTGCCTGAATCAGTGAAGCAGGAGGAAATCAATGTGGCTGTCGAGAAGACAAAGGCCGAACAGGTGCAGAAGGCTGTTGACGCCGCGTTGAAGAAAGCGGGCATCAATCCCGCGCACGTGGACAGCGAGGACCATATGGAAAGCAATATGGCCAAAGGATGGATCACTGCCGAGGATGTGGCGAAAGCCAAGGAAATCAAGGCTACAGTGGCCGCTGAGAAGGCTGCCAACCTGCCGCAGGCCATGATCGAGAACATCGCCAAGGGACGTCTGGGCAAGTTCTTGAAAGAGGTTTGTCTGTTGAAGCAGGAAAGCATCATGGATCCGAAGAAGACAGTGGCGGAAATGTTGAAGGCTGTCGATCCTGAACTGGCTGTGGTTGACTTCAAGCGTTTCACTTTGCGCGCTGAATAATACAGGCTGCAATCATTGATAACAGAAAATGTCATTCCGGTCGTCCTTTGGCTGGAATGACATTTTTTATTTGTTAAATATGAGTCTCCACACGGGATATTTTGTATTTTTGCTGTCAGAAAACATATATAGAGGAACATCAACTTTTAAACGAAATAATTATGGCAAAGAAAGCGCTTTTAATGATTCTTGACGGATGGGGTTGCGGAGACCACAAGAAAGATGACGTAATCTTCAACACCCCGACTCCGTATTGGGACAGTCTGCTGGCTGAGTATCCTCATTCGCAGCTGCAGGCAAGTGGAGAGAATGTCGGACTGCCCGACGGCCAGATGGGCAACTCGGAAGTGGGCCACCTGAATATCGGCGCGGGCCGCATTGTGTATCAGGACCTGGTGAAGATCAACCGTGCCTGCGCGGACGGAAGCATCCTGAAGAACAAGGAAGTGGTTTCTGCTTTCACTTATGCGAAGGAACATGGCAAGAATATCCATTTCATGGGCCTGACATCCAACGGAGGTGTGCACTCGTCTCTGGAACATCTGTTTAAACTGTGCGACATCGCGAAGGAATACGGACTGGAGAATGCTTTCATCCACTGCTTTATGGACGGCCGTGACACGGACCCGAAGAGCGGCAAGGGATTCATCGAGCAGCTGACGGCACATTGCGCGCAGTCGGCAGGAAAGATCGCCTCCATTGTGGGACGCTTCTACGCCATGGACCGCGACAAGCGCTGGAACCGTGTCAAGGAAGCGTACGACCTGTTGGTTGAAGGCAAGGGAAAACAGGCTACTGACATGGTGCAGGCCATGCAGGAGTCTTATGACGAGGGCGTGACCGACGAGTTCATCAAGCCCATCAACAACGCCAACTTCGACGGTACGATCAAGGAAGGTGATGTGGTGATCTTCTTCAACTACCGTAACGACCGTGCGAAAGAGCTGACTATAGTGCTGACCCAGCAGGATATGCCGGAAGAAGGTATGAAGACCATTCCGGGGTTGCAGTACTATTGCATGACTCCGTATGACGCTTCTTTCAAGGGCGTACATGTTCTGTTCCCGAAAGAGAACGTACAGGATACACTGGGCGAGTATCTTTCAAAGAACGGGAAGACTCAGCTGCACATCGCGGAGACCGAGAAATACGCGCACGTGACATTCTTCTTCAACGGCGGGCGTGAGGCTCCGTACGACAACGAGGACCGTATCCTGGTTCCGAGCCCGAAGGTGGCTACTTACGACCTGAAGCCGGAAATGAGCGCGTATGAGGTGAAGGACAAGCTGGTGGAAGCCATCAATACCCAGAAATATGATTTCATCGTGGTGAACTATGCCAACGGTGACATGGTGGGCCATACGGGCGTGTACGAGGCTATCGAAAAGGCTGTGGTGGCCATCGACAACTGCGTGCGCGACACCGTGGAGGCTGCCAAGGCCAACGGTTACGAGGTGATCATCATTGCCGACCATGGAAATGCTGACCATGCATTGAATGAGGACGGCACTCCGAACACTGCCCATTCGCTGAATCCGGTTCCGTTCGTTTACGTGACGGAAAACAAGGCTGCCAAGGTGGAAAACGGTGTGCTGGCCGATGTGGCTCCGTCTATCCTGCACATCATGGGTATGGCACAACCGGCGGATATGACCGGCACCGACCTGATAAAGGACTGATGTGCGAAGATATAGGGAGATGCGGCCTCGGGCCGTGTTTCCTATGAAAGGAAGAGGCTGTATCAAAATAGAAACAGGCTTTCATTTTGTCATTCTGAGCGGAGTGAAGAATCTCGAAAACACAAGCTGATGCACACGAGATTCTTCGCTATGCTCAGAATGACATTACTTTTTGATAGCCGATTTTCATTTTGAGACATCCTCTTTCTTGTATCTGTACACGCTTCCGGAGGGCGCAAAAAAAGAGCTGTAAGAACTCACGTCCCTACAGCCCCTACAAAGTTTGCTTTAAAAAAGGATTTAAGCTTTTACACCATTGTATTCGTCAGATACAGTCAGCTTCTTGCGTCCTTTTGCACGACGCGCTGCCAATACTCGGCGACCGTTGGCGGTTGCCATTCTTTCACGGAACCCGTGTTTGTTTCTTCTCTTTCTGTTAGAGGGTTGGAATGTTCTTTTCATCTTTCAATATATTATTATGTTATTATTCCATAGCGTTCGGGCTGCAAAATTAGTGACTTTTTTTAAATAATCAAAGGGCTAAGTCATTTTTACACAAATCTTTTTGCGTTTTTTCGTGATTTAGATTAATTTTGCGTCCGGATTAAGAACAGAGTAATTTACACAGTAACATAATAATAAAGATTCTAGTTATGATTAATGCTCAAGACATTAAAATCGGAACAGCTATCCGAATGGACGGCAAATTGTATTTTTGCATTGACTTCCTGCATGTAAAGCCGGGTAAGGGAAACACTTTCATGCGTACAAAGCTGAAGGACGTGGTTGACGGCTATGTGCTGGAACGTCGTTTCAATATCGGAGAAAAGCTGGAAGACGTGCGTGTGGAGCGTCGTCCCTACCAGTTCCTGTATAAAGAAGGTGAAGACTATATTTTCATGAACCAGGAGACTTTCGAGCAGGTGCCTATTTCCCGTGACCAGATTGAAGGTGTGGATTTCCTGAAAGAAGAAATGGTGGTTGACGTGGTGTCTGACGCTTCTACGGAGACAATCCTCTATGCGGAACTTCCAGTGAAAGTGCAGTTGAAGGTCACTTATACGGAACCGGGCCTGAAAGGTGACACGGCTACCAACGCGACCAAACCGGCCACAGTGGAGACAGGTGCTACCGTACGCGTTCCGTTGTTCATCAATACCGATGAGATGATCGAGGTGGACACTCGCGACGGCTCATATGTGGGCCGTGTGAAAGCCTGATGCTTTAGGCACAGAGACACGGCGTCTTTCTGCGGATCCGTGGAGCTTTCTCCGTGTCTTTGTGTTTTTTTATTATGATATTCTTTCCTGAGTGTGGGAAAAGGCATAAAAAAAGAGGCGCTTCTGAAAGGAAGCGCCTCTTTTTTTCCGGTAAGTTTCCGGATTATTTCTTCTTGTGGTTGGCATAACGGCTCATGAACTTGTCCACGCGTCCTGCGGTGTCGACCAGCTTTGATTTGCCGGTATAGAACGGGTGGGATGTGCTGGAGATTTCCAGCTTCACCAACGGGTAAGTCTCTCCTTCGAACTCGACAGTGTCTTTTGTGGCACAAGTGGAACGAGACAGGAACATGTCACCGTTTGACATGTCTTTAAATACTACCGGACGGTAGTTTTCTGGATGAATGCCTTTTTTCATTTTGTATATGTTTTTTATTGTTATTATTCTTTATGGTAACACTGAAAGTGTGTAATGGTCTTTTTCGGGTTGCAAAGATATTGATTCTTTTTGAATTAGAAAAATAAACGGTGAATTTTTTGCTTATTTTGTTTTAGGCGTTTCTCCGGGCGGGCGGACCGGAACACACGCTTCTGCCGGTTTTTATGAGGCGTTCCCTCCGGAGGCCGGGTGTACGCTTGCGGGCCGCCGGATAATTGCAACATCCACTTTGCATCTGTGTCTATTGTTCTGAAAATGTCATGATTTATGTCAACAAACAGGTTTTCTGCCTTTTTTTCTTTTTCCTGAATGTCACATATTAAAGTTTTTATTGTTACATTTGCATACGGAAATCATTTACTAACAACTATAAATTTTATAACAATGGTTAATTACAAGGATTTAGGTCTGGTAAACACAAAGGAAATGTTTGCTAGAGCCATTAAGGGTGGATATGCTATCCCGGCTTTCAACTTCAACAACATGGAACAGTTGCAGGCTATCATCAAGGCTGCTGTTGACACTAAATCTCCGGTGATTCTGCAGGTGTCTAAAGGTGCGCGCAACTATGCGAACCAGACATTGCTGCGTTACATGGCCGAAGGTGCTGTGGCTTATGCTAAGGAATTGGGCTGCGAACATCCTGAAATCGTTCTTCACCTTGATCACGGAGACTCATTCGAGCTCTGCAAATCTTGCGTAGACCTCGGTTTCTCTTCTGTAATGATTGACGGCTCTCACCTGCCTTATGAAGAAAACGTGGCTTTGACTAAGAAAGTCGTTGAATATGCTCATCAGTTCGACGTGACAGTTGAAGGTGAATTGGGCGTGTTGGCCGGTGTGGAAGATGAAGTGTCTGCAGAACATCATACTTACACAAATCCTGAAGAAGTGATTGACTTCGCAACTCGTACAGGCTGCGATTCTTTGGCTATCTCAATCGGTACTTCCCACGGTGCTTACAAGTTCAAACCCGAACAGTGTCATGTAGACCCGGCTACTGGCCGTCTGGTTCCTCCTCCTTTGGCATTCGATGTATTGGATGCTGTGATGGAGAAACTGCCGGGATTCCCTATCGTGTTGCACGGATCATCTTCAGTTCCTCAGGAATATGTGGATATGATCAACCAGTATGGCGGCAAGCTGGAAGCTGCTATCGGTATTCCGGAAGAAGAGTTGCGTAAGGCTGCCAAGTCTGCAGTTTGCAAGATCAACATCGACTCAGACTCTCGTCTGGCCATGACTGCCGCTGTGCGTCGTGTATTCGCTGAAAAACCGGCTGAATTCGATCCTCGTAAGTATCTGGGTCCGGCTCGTGACGAAATGGAAAAGATGTACAAGCACAAAATCCTTAACGTATTGGGATCTGACGGAAAGTTGGCTCAGTGCTGATTACGGAAATCGTCCAAATGAGATAAAACAAGAAAGGCTGTCCGAAGGGCAGCCTTTTTTTAATGTCAGTTCCATTGGAGTATTGAGGTGGGGGAGTGCCGGTTACCAGAACTTGTTTTGTCTGGCATCGTATTCGAATCCCACTTCTTTCAGACTTTTCACGATGTCATCCTTGTTGACGTTCAAGTCTGTGCAAAGCGCGTCCAGTGAAGGGTAGAAGTCTCTCAGTTTCATGTTGATGAAGCTGTATAGCATCATCGGATCTTTGGGTAGTTCCATAATTTTACAGAATCTTTTTAATTTGCCGCAAATTTACCGCTTTTCTTTGAATCTTGTGATCCGCTTACTGGGGAATTTTTATAATTTTGCATCTGTCATGTCAGCAAAACGTTACATAGAGGATAAGGATTTCGGTCGTATTACATTGTCGTCGCGTCGGGGGGCGCGTAACATTACGATGAGGGTGAAGCCGGAAGGCTTGCTGGTGACCGTACCTCCGTATACAAAGACCGAGAAGGCGCTGCAGATAGTGGGACAATATCGTGAGGATCTGTTGGAGCGTTACCGTAAGGTGGCTGTCAGGCCGATAGATCTTGATTTCCGCATTACGGCGGAATGCTTCAGGCTTTCTCTGGAGCATGGCCGTCTGAAATGTTTCACGGTCCGGCAGATGGAGTCGGGCGAAGTGAAGATATTTTGTCCGCGTGGCACTGATTTTTCCTCAAAGGAAGTACAGAAACTTGTGCGTGGCGCGATTGTCAGGGCGATGAGGAAAGTGGCGACCGGGTTTCTTCCTCCTTTGGTGGCTGTGTGGGCCGGGCGTTACGGGTTGTCATACCGGAAGGTCCGGATTACCGGTGCCCGTTCCAGATGGGGAAGCTGTACGGCGGCGGGTACCATCAGCCTTTCCTGTTATCTCATGCTGGTACCGTCGCATCTGATGGATTATGTGATTCTTCATGAGCTTGCGCATACAAGAGAGATGAATCATGGCCCCCGGTTCTGGGAACTTCTTGACTCGATGACGGGCGGTCACTCCCACCGGTTGCGTGAGGAGCTCCGTTCTTTCCATACTTCTTTTTGACTTATGTCAAGAAATTATCCATGCAGTTCATCGGAGCAGGATTTGATGTAATTTTGCACGCTGAAAAATCAGAAGGATAATCAATGAAGAAAAGTTTGTTGGCCCTTGCTTCAGGAACATTGGGGCTGGGTATAGCGGAATTTGTCATGATGGGGATATTGCCCGATGTGGCTCATGATCTGGATATCAGTATTCCCCAGGCCGGGCATTTTATTTCTGCGTATGCGGTAGGTGTTTGCGTAGGAGCTCCGTTGATGGTCGTCGTGGCCCGTACGCGTCCGCTTAAACAGATTCTGTTGGGACTGACAGCCATTTATCTGTTTGGAAACTTATGTGCATCCATGTCAAGCGGTTATCTGACGCTTCTATTGATGCGTTTTGTCTCAGGCCTTCCCCATGGAGCGTTCTTCGGTGTGGCTTCCATTGTGGCCGAAAAAGTGGCCGACAAAGGTAAGGAGTCACAGGCCGTGGCCTTTATGATTGCCGGGATGACGATAGCCAACCTTTTCGGTGTTCCGCTCGGGACAATGCTTAGCAATGTCATATCATGGCGTCTCCCTTTTATCTTTAATGCATTATGGGGTGTCGGGGTGTTTGGTCTTATCTGGAAATGGATTCCTTCTCTTCCATCTCTTTCGGATACAAGCCTGAAAGACCAGTTCCGTTTTTTGTCGAACCCTGGACCTTGGCTGATTATTCTTACTACGATGTTCGGAAATGGAGGAGTGTTTTGTTGGTTCAGTTATGTAACCCCGCAAATGATCCATGAGGCCGGGTTTATTCCTGCACAAATGACATTGATCATGATGTTGGCCGGTCTGGGTATGACCATTGGGAATCTTGTGGGAGGCAAGTGTGGCGATTTGTACGGGTTGGCTCCGGTAATACAATTTACCCAGATTTGTATGATATTGGCTTTGGTGGGAACTTTCTTCTTTGCCGGTGTCCCCTGGTTGGCTGTAGTCTTAATGTTCGTAGCTACCTCCGCCTTGTTTGCCGTTTCTCCTCCCCAGCAGCTGTTGCTTCTGCAGAATTCCCGCGGATGCGAGATGATGGGGGCCGCATGCGTGCAGATTGCCTTTAATTTGGGTAACGCATTGGGCGCTTATGTCGGCGGACTCCCCATTGAGATGGGTTTGGGGTATCGCTATCCTGCGTTGGCTGGTGCGTTCGTCGTGTTGGTAGGGTTGATATGCGTGTCTGTTTATGTGAGACATGACAGAAAGGTTGTTGTTCAAGCAAGGTGATTATGGAACAGGTTATTCAACGCCAGTCTTTGGCGGTCCGGAAAGAATTGCGGAAGCTTGTCATTCCGATTTTCATAGAGACATTGCTGATCATGATGCTTGGTGCGATGGACACCATCATGCTGAGCCAATATTCGGACGAGAGTGTGGCGGCGGTAGGCGTGGTCAATCAGATTGTAATGTTCGCTTTTCTGGTGTTTGAGGTCATCAATATAGGGACCTCTGTGCTTTGTTCTCAATATCTGGGTGCCGGACTGCGTGATAAGATGGTGCAGGTAGTCGGTGTATCGCTTTTATTGAATCTGGTGGTCGGACTTCTGGTCAGTGCGATATTGTATTTCGGTGCGCCTACACTTCTGGGCTGGATGGGCTTGCGTCCGGAGCTTCTTGAATACGGAGTAGGATATATGGAAATAGTCGGTGCGTTTGCTTTCTTTCAGGCTATTTCCCTGACGGTTTCCGCGTCTTTGCGTAGTGCGAACAAGGCTGTTTATCCGATGCTGGTGACGGTGTTGGTGAATGTGATGAACATCATCGGCAACTATATGCTGATTTTCGGTAAGTTCGGCATGCCGGAGATGGGTGCCGAGGGTGCGGCCGTGTCTACCGCAATCTCGCGTGGCGTAAGCATGGTGGTGCTGTTCGTTATCCTGTTCCGCAAGCATATTCCGAGTTTCCCACGCTCTTGTTTCAGTCCCTTCCCTTGGGTGGAGCTGAAGAACCTGCTGAAGGTGGGATTGCCGTCGGCGGGCGAGAACATGTCTTACAGCTTTTCTCAGGTGGTCATCACCTATCTCATCAATATATTGGGTAATGAGGCGTTGGCCACACGTACTTACACCGTGAATACCACGATGTTTGTCTATCTGTTTGCCATTGCCATGGCGCAGGGTGGCGCCATCTGCATCGGCCATCTGGTGGGGAAAAAGAAGATTCGTGCGGCTTATCTTCTGGGAAAGTATGTGATGAGGCTTTCCATTCTCGTTTCATTGGTGTTGTCATGTCTATGGGCCATTTGCGGACATGCCATCTTCGACTGGCTTACAGATAATGAAGAGATTATCCGTATGGGGGTGACCATCCTGGTGGTGGATGTGATGGTAGAGATCGGTCGCGCCGTGAATATTTATGCCACGAACGCCCTTCGTTCGGCGGGTGATGTGAACTATCCTTTCTATGTGGGACTGATTGTGCAATGGACCGTATCTGTAGGTCTCAGCTATTTTCTGGGTATCTGTCTGGGATGGGGACTGGTTGGCATGTGGTGTGCTTTCCTGCTTGACGAGAATATCCGTGCATTTATTTTTGTAAAGCGTTGGAACAGCCTGAAATGGGCGAAGAAAGGGTTTGTGAGATAATTGAAAGTGAGAGGAAGTGGCCGTCTTTGCCTTTTGACGGGGCAAAGCGACAACCTCCTCCGGTTTCTTTGGTTCCTTCCGGTTTATGCTTTTTCTGCCGTAAGCAGCAGCCAGCCGTAGCAGACCATGATACAGAAGATCGTAATCATGAGAGCGGCGGCCGACCATTTCACCAGTTGTTTGTCCTTCTTGGCTGTCCCGTAGATGATGCCGATGAAGGTGGTGAGAAAGATTCCTCCGATTGCGCCGATGAAGCCTTGCAGGGCAAAGCCGATGAGAATCAGGATACCCATCGTGATAAGAATGTTGCGTTTCATGGTACAGGTCTTTGACCGATTTACAGACTTGCTTTCAGGGCTTTGATGACGGCGGAGGTAAATCCTTCGTGTTCAAGCTCATTGATTCCTTTTATCGTGATCCCGCCCGGAGTAGTCACTTTTTCGATTTCCAGGGCAGGGTGAGTGGATTCGTTGTGCAGGAGAAGCTGTGCGGCTCCTTCCACTGTCTGTGCCACCATTTTCATGGCATCTTGTGGCTTGATTCCCATTTCTACTCCGGCTTGCATGGCTGCCTGCACGTATTTCAATACATACGCGATGCCGCATGAAGTGAGTGAAGTTGCCGCGGCAAACTGTTTTTCTTCAATCAGCATGGCCATACCCATTTCGTTGAAGAGTCTCATCAGCATGTTTGTTTGTTCATCGGAGGCGTTACGGGCAGCTATAAGTGTCATGCTGGCTCCAATCGAGATGGCTGTATTGGGGATGACACGGAAAATAGTCATTTCGGAGTCCACATAATGAGCCAGGTTCTCGAAAGTGAGTCCGGCTGCCACGGATACCAGAACTTGCGGTTGGCGCAGACGGAGAGGTTTCAGCACTTCCTCCATCTTCCATGGTTTCACCGCCACGATCACGATGTCGGCATCCGAGGCCGCTTCCTTGTTGCTGTGGGTTGTGTGTATGTCCGGAAACTCGGTTTTCAACGCTTCCAGTTTTCCGTTACTGGGGTTTGAGACCGTTATTTCGTTTGCTTTGATATAATGTCCTTTCGCCAGTCCGCGTGCGATGGCACCGCCCATGTTCCCGGCTCCGATAATCGCTACTTTCATAATAGTCTGTTTTTTTGTTGTCTATATGCAAACATACATAAAAACCGACAAATTTTATGTATGTTTGCGGCGTTTTTAATCATTAACCATTGTTTGAGTATAGATATGGCTTGGGCTATTTTGATTGTGGCCGGATTGTTTGAGTCCGGTTTCGCGTTTTGTCTGGGAAAGATGAAAGGCGTGGAAGGATTGGCATATTATCTTTGGGGAGCGGGGTTCCTGTTTTGTCTGGTGACCAGCATGGTTCTGCTTGCCAAGGCCGTACAGACATTGCCTATCGGGACGGCTTATCCTGTATGGACGGGAATCGGAGCGGTGGGGACGGTAATCCTGGGCATCGTGTTCTTTCATGAGCCGGCGTCGTTGGCCCGTCTGTTTTTCATTGCCACACTGATCGGTTCCGTAATCGGGCTGAAGATGGTGGAAGGATGAAAACAGGAAGGGTGTGCCTCTGTGTTGATTCTTTACTTGTCGGCGCACCCTTTCCTTCTTGTCAGAAATTGAATATCAGTATCTCACGTTTTCCGAGTGCCAGCTTTTCTTTCAGGCTGACGGTGCGTCCGCTTAAAAAGTCTGTCGCGTTGGTCTGAGGGAGTATTTCCTTGTAAGGAGTCAGGTCAAGTTCCTGTTTTTCGTCGGTTCCGTTCATGATGACCACTGTCGACATGCTGTTGTAGGCGCGTTCGTAGACGTATGTGCCGTGGGCGATGGAGAAGTGTTTCAGTGTCCCTTTCCCGACAGCTTCGTTGTTTTTCCTCCATTGCAGCAGTTTCCTTGTGAAATCATAAGCCTCGTTCTGGAGCTGGCTGCGTCCATCTGCCTTGAAGCAGTCGTTCTTGTCGTCCAGCCATCCGCCCGGAAAATCTTTTCTCAGGCATCCGTCACCATCGGCCTTGTCGCCGTCCATCAGGATTTCCGTACCGTAATAATTTGTGGAATGCCCCGGGTGGTGAGCAGGAATGTCAGAGCCTGTTTGTAGCGTGTCAGGTTCTTGGCCATCTCTTCCGTACGGCTGAATCGTGAGGTGTCGTGGTTGTCGAGGAATACGAGCAGGTTCATCGGATTGGCATAGACTAGGTCCTGAGTCTGATAGTCATACAGGCGGTAAAGACCGTTTGCCCAGTCGGTGGTTTCTTCGTCAAAAGCCTTGTTCATCAGGTCGGTCAGCGGAAAGTCCATTACTGTAGGCAGGTTGGAATTTCTTGGAGCGGCCAGTTTGCTGTCTTTCTGCCAGTAGGACACGAGCACATTGCTGTTGAGCCATGTCTCTCCCACAATGTTGAAGTGCGGATACTCGTCAAGCACCTCCTTGCACCATTCTGACATGAAGTCATAGTCTGCGTATGGATGGGTGTCCTGACGGATTCCGTTGATGCCGGCATATTCTATCCACCAGATACTCGACTGGATAAGATAGCGTGCCACATGGCGGTTGCGCTGGTTGAAGTCGGGCATGACTTGTGTGAACCAACCGTCGGTGGCGATTTTCCGCTCATAATCGCTGGCGTGAATGTCCATCACGCTGGCAGTCTTGAAAGAGGTCTGCACATATTCCGACTTGAAATTGAACCAGTCTTTCGAGGGTTTGTCTTTAAACAGATAGTTCTCGCTCCCGCAATGGTTGAAAATCATGTCCATCACCACCTTCAGGTCTGATTGGTGAGCTTTTTCCACCAGATTCTTGAACTCTTCGTTGCTGCCGAAACGCCGGTCTATCTGGTAATAGTCGGTAATGGCATATCCGTGGTAAGAACCGTTTTCCATGTCGTTTTCCTGAATCGGGTTGAGCCAGATGGCGGTTACACCCAAGTCGCTGATATAGTCCAGATGGTCGGCCACCCCTTTCAGGTCACCTCCGTGGCGTGCGAACGAGTCGCTCCGGTCCACTTTGCATTCTTTCATGCCTTCCACAATGTCATTGTCCGGATTACCGTTGGCGAATCGGTCGGGCATGATCAGATAGAGCACATCGCTGGAGGTGAATCCCTGTATGTCCTCTCCCTTACGTGTGCGTGCCTTCAGCTCGTAAGGAACGGCGGTTGTTTTTTTCCCTTGTCTCAGTATGATATCGAAATGTTGGGGAGCCGCTTCCGACAAGTCCACGTAAAGCAGCAGGTAGTTCGGGTTGTCCTGACGTACGATTTCCTTGACGGTCACGTCTTTGCTGGAAAGAGTCACATCGGCCGAGGCGATACGGTCGCCGTAAAGCATGATCTGGAGTTCCGGATTCTTCATGCCGGCCCACCAGAATTGTGGTGCGACCTTGTTTACGGTAATGGCACGGGCTTTGGTGCAGAAACCGAGAAAGCTGAGTAAAGTCATAATGATCAATAAGGTTTGTTTCATGATATTTGATAAATTTAGGGTTCTTCACAAATATAGAGCCTTTTCTCCGGCCTTTTTTTCGGATAAAATGAAAATATAAATGGGAAGAATCCGTATATCGCTGGGTGTCTTTTTGTTAGGTGAATAGGATGCCCGCGATATTATAAAGGGATGAGAACCTGTGGAGGTGCTGGCAAGAGAAACAAAGGCCACAAGATATACCGGATATCAGGTCCTTTTCATATCTGTGGCCTTTGCGGTGAGCGGTGCTCACGTAAAGTATGGCTGTGTTTCGCTTCAATGAAGAAGCGGCTGATTTATTTCAACACGTTGTGCAGACGGTTCAGGAAATCATCGGCCTCTTCCATGCTGAGACAGAGGGGAGGAAGCAGACGGATGACATTCGTTCCGCTTACACCGGTGAATACCTTCTGTTCGAAGAGCAGTCTTGTACGCAGTTCCTTGACCGGTTCCTCAAACTCCATGCCGATCATCAGGCCGCAACCGCGTACCTCCTTGATACCCTTGAATTTCTTCAGCTCTTCCAGCAGGTGTGCGCCCACTTTTGCCGCATTGTCAATGAGGTTCTCCTCCTTCATCACGTCCAGTACGGCGATTGCGGCGGCACAGGCCAGATGGTTCCCTCCGAAAGTCGTTCCCAATTGTCCGTAGACTGGCTTGAACTTCGGACTGATCAGTACACCGCCCATGGGGAATCCGTTGGCGATACCTTTCGCCATCGTGATCATGTCAGGACGTACACCGTGATGCTGGTGGGCGAAGAATTTTCCGCTCCGTCCGTAGCCCGACTGGATTTCGTCGACGATGAACACGGTGTCATGCTTGTCGCATTCCTCGCGGATGGCTTTCATGAATTCGGTGGTTGGCAACTGGATGCCTCCCACTCCTTGGATGCCTTCGATAATCACCGCACACACGTCGCCCTTCGCGAGCTCGGCCTTCATGGCCTCCACATCGTTCAGGGGCAGGTACACCACATGCCCGTTGTCGTTGATGGGAGCGATGATTTTGGGGTTGTCGGTCACTTCCACCGCCAGTGAGGTACGGCCGTGGAATGCCTTGCTGAACGAAACCACACGCGTGCGTCCGTTGTGGAAAGAAGCCAGTTTCAGCGCGTTCTCGTTGGCTTCCGCTCCGGAGTTGATGAGGAACAGCTGGTAGTCGTCATATCCGCAGAGTGCTCCCATGCGGTCGGCCACTTCCTGTTGGAGTTTGTTGATTACCGAGTTGGAATAGAATCCCAATGTGGCCACTTGTCTGCTGATGGCCTCCACGTAGTGAGGATGGGCGTGTCCGATGGAGATTACGGCATGTCCGCCGTAGAGGTCCAGATATTCCTGCCCTTTGTCATCCCAGACGTGGCAGCCTTTTCCTTTCACGATGTTTACATCGAATAGAGGATATACGTCGAAAAGTTTCATCTTTATAATGAAGAATTAAGAGTGAAGAATGAAGAATATTTCCTCATTTCGAAAGACCTTCATTCTTCTTCTGGTTGTTTTTTACTGTTTTTATTGATGCAACGAGCAAGGCTATCAGTTCATTACAGTCTTTTTCCATACTGATGAACGATTGTTCGTCAATTTGGTTGCTGTCATACAGCAGATTGAGCCAATAGTCCGTTTCATTTGCCTCTTTGAGCCCGACGCTTAGTTTGTTGATGAAGTCGGCAGGACTTTGTGCGAATTCAGATTCCCGCACCAAAGCACCGATAGCCGTTCCCGAACGAAGAACTTGTTTGCTCAGTATATATTCCTGCCTTTCATTGTGCAGATATTGTGCCATGCGTACGGCACGTAAGGCGAATGCATAGCTTTTGATATGCAGCGGAGAATCATGTCGTTTGTGCAGATTCTTCATTCTTCGTTCTTCATTCTTCATTTAAAAAGCGCTCGGCTTCAGCTTCAGCCCGGTCGTCTCTTCCAGATTGAACATCAGGTTCATGTTGTGGACGGCCTGGCCGCTGGCTCCTTTCAGCAGATTGTCGATGCAGGACACGATCAGAAGCTTGTCGCCGTGCTTTTCCAGATGGATGAGGCACTTGTTGGTGTTCACCACCTGTTTCAGGTCGATGTTCTTTTCCACGATGTGGGTGAAAGAGTCTTCCGCATAGTATTCTTTGTACATTCTGACAATCTCTTCCAGCTCTACTTTCGTCTTTACCACAAGGGTGGCGAAGATGCCGCGCGCAAAATCGCCCCGGTAGGGGATGAAGTCGATTTCCGAATCGAAGCTGTTCTGCAACTGTTTGAGCGACTGCTTGATTTCAGGCACGTGCTGGTGGGCGAACGGCTTGTAGATGCTGAGGTTGTTGTTGCGCCAGCTGAAATGGCTGGTCGGTCCGGGTTTTACACCCGCTCCGGTGCTTCCTGTGATGGCGTTCACCATGATGTCATCGTTCAGCAGCAGGTGTTTGGCCAGCGGAAGCAGCCCTAACTGGATACAGGTGGCGAAGCAACCCGGATTGGCCACATGCTTGCTGTGGCAGATGGCCCGGCGGTTCAGTTCCGGAAGTCCGTACACGAAGTCATGGCTTCCGTCCGCAATGCGGTAGTCCATCGACAGGTCGATGATTCTGAGGTCTTCCGGCAGGTTGTGGCAGTCCATGAATTTCTTCGTGTCGCCATGGGCCGTGCAAAAGAACACCACATCCACTTCGTCCAGAGGCAGTTCGTCCGTAAACACCAGGTCTGTCTCTCCGTACAGACCTTCGTGTACGTCCGTAATCTTGTTTCCCGCATTGCTGGAGCTGTTTATGAATCCTATCTCTACGTCAGGATGGTTCAGCAGCAGGCGGATCAGTTCGCCTGCCGTATATCCCGCACCTCCTATGATTCCGGCTTTGATCATTGTATTCTGATTTGATTGTGTATGGGTGATTACATCATTTCGTCCTTATGGTTGGCGTAGTAGGCGCGGAGCGGAGTGGAGAGCACCTTGATGAATCCCTTCGCGTCTTCCGCCGTCCATCCTTTCTGCATCTCACCATACTCGCCGAACTTGTTCTTCACCAGGTCGTCCTTCGATTCCACGCCTACGGTAGAGAAGCAATACGGACGGAGTTCCAGAATGGCCGTACCGTTCACGTTGCGCTGCGATTCGGTCAGCATGGCCTCGATGTCGCGCATCACGGGTTCCAGATACTGGCTTTCGTGGAGGAACATTCCATACCAGTTGGCTACCTGGTCTTTCCAGTACTGCTGCCATTTGCTGAGCGTATATTTCTCCAGGAAGCGGTGTGCGCCGATAATCAGCATCGGAGCGGCGGCCTCGAAACCCACACGGCCCTTGATGCCGATGATGGTGTCGCCCACGTGCATGTCACGTCCGATTCCGTAAGGAGCGCCGATTTCCTCCACTTTCTGGATGGCCTTGATCTTGTCGTCAAACACTTCTCCGTTCACCGCATAAAGCTCGCCTTTTTTGAACTCCAGCTTCAGCTGTTCGCTTCCTTCCTTGGTCACCTGCTTCAGGTAGGCGCTTTCCGGCAGTCCTTGTGCCGAGTCCAGAATCTCTCCTCCGCAGATGGAAGTTCCCCAGATTCCTACGTTGTATGAATATTTCAGCTTGGTGAAGTCCGCCTCGAATCCGTGTTCTTTCAGGTAGTTGATCTCATAGTCACGGCTGAGTGCCATGTCGCGTGTCAGCGTGATGATTTCCACGCCCGGAGCCATTACCAGGAAAGTCATGTCGAAACGCACCTGGTCGTTGCCCGCTCCGGTAGATCCGTGTGCGATGGCATGTGCGCCGATTTCGTTGGCATAGCGCGCGATGGCCAGCGCCTGGAAGATGCGTTCCGAGCTGACAGAAATGGGGTAAGTGCCGTTGCGCAGCACATTTCCGAAAATCATGTATTTCAGACTCTTCTCATAATATTCCTGAGTCACGTCGAGTGTCACGTATTTCACCGCTCCCAGCTTGTAGGCGTTTTCCTCGTTTTTTTTCAGCTGTTCGGCACTGAATCCGCCCGTGTTGGCACAGGCCGCATACACTTCATATCCCTTTTCTTTTGCCAGATACATCACGGTGAATGATGTGTCCAGTCCGCCGCTGAAAGCGACGACCACTTTTTTCTTCTCTTCCATGATTGATATGTTTTTCGGTTTTAGTCTTAAAAATTGGTGATCTTGTCGTCCGTGTGCAGGGCCGGGTCATAGAGCATGGCCGTGCAGATGCAGAACTTGCGGTTCTTGGCCATGAGAATCTCGTGGTTGATGCATCCCTCGCACCCTTTCCAGAACGCGTCGTCGTCGGTCAGTTCGTTGAATGTCACCGGCACATAGCCCAGTTCGGTATTCATCTTCATGACGGCCGCTCCCGAGGTCAGGCTGAATATTTTCGCCTTCGGCCATCGCAGGCGCGCCAGCGTGAACGATGCGTGCTTGATGCGTTTCGCCAGTCCAAGTCCCCGGTAGTTCGGGTGTACGATGAGTCCCGAGGTGGCCACATACTGTTTGTTCCCCCATGATTCGATGTAAGTGAATCCGGCAAAATCATCTCCGCACAGGGCGATGATGGCTTTTCCCTCTTTCATCTTGGTAGCCACATATTCGTGGGTACGTTCCGCGATACCGGTGCCCCGTACCTTGGCTGCTTCTCTGATTGTGTCCAAAATCGTGTCAACGTAAACCTCGTGTGAGGCGTCGGCTACCATTACATCAATTTGTTTAGTAGGTTCCATTCTTCCTTCGTTTACTTATATATATTATGGTTTATATTCGGTATCAGGCCCGACAAGGCCTGTAGAACAGCTGTCCTTGATGAGTTCTCGCTGATTACCAGCATGATGGTATCATCGCCCGCGATGGTTCCGATAATCTCATGGAAGCTCCGCATGTCAATGTCGTAGGCAAGGCTGCTGGCATATCCCGGCCGCGTCTTGATGACGGCGATGTTGCCCGAGAACTCGATGGAGACGAATCCGTTGTGGCGGAGCATCTCGCTTGCGCTGTGAGGCTCGGTCATACGTTTGTACATCGTGTTGTTGGGCAGGACGTACACGTAGTTCCCGTTCATGCTGGCGGCCTTGGCCACTTTCAGCTGTTTCAGGTCGCGCGAGAGAGTGGCTTGCGTAAGTTTGAAACCTTCCTTGGCAAGTTCGTTCAAAAGCTCTTCCTGGCTGCCTACCTCTTTGCTGGAGATGATCATCTTGATGGAATCGAGTCTGCTGTTCTTGTTCTTCATTGTATAATTATTCTTTGTTGGCCGCAAATATACGGATTATATTGGAATAATATGCAAGGAAATATGATTTTTTGTGTGGCACATGCAAGGTCCTTTCATAAGGCCGTATGGTTAAGACATATTGAAAGACATGGGTTTTGGATGACAGGACTGTGGGATCCCGTTTGTCGGTCCGGCCGGTTTCGGGGGCTTGAAAAAACGCCTTGACGTTTGGACTAAAACGTAAGGTCGTTTTAAGTAAAACATAAGGGCGTTTCAGTCCAAACGTCAAGGCGTTTTTGAGGCTTGTGTAATATGCTTATGCTCAGGCTTGTTGCGGATCTTTCAATTACGGTGCGACTTTCTTTTCTCTATTTCCTTCTCGGCTGTAGGTGTCAGGATTATTCCCCCGGAACGATTCTCTTCTCGCGATTTCCGTCTCCAGATTGTTGAGCCACAGGCGGTAGATGTCGGCATTCTGTACCATCCTGTTTTCCTCGGTCTGGTTTTCGGACCAACTGTCATCGATAAATGTGTTTATGCTTCCTTGATACATGGTGAGTTTCACCTCTGTCAGCCGGTCGTTCAACTTGATGATGAGGAATACGGCTTTCGTTGTATAGGCTTCGGTGGCACTTCCCCATAAGATCTTATTGAGTGTGGCGTTTGATGCGTCCTCTTGTTTGGAGGCGTTGATCAGTCCCGTTTCCTTGTCGGTGTTGTTGATCAGGAATCCTTCCGACTGAAGCAGCGAAAGGGCGGAAGTGAACGTCATGTCATAGTCGGCCTGGATGATCCGCGTGGTCATCGTTCTGATCTCATCGCTGGTCAGTACTTTGGCAGGTGTGCCGCAAGCGGCCAGCAGGATGCCTGTCATCAGGATAAAAAACGTTTTTCTCATATCGTCCTTTTTTTATCTGATTTTTGTCCGTTGGGAATATTCTCATTCGGTCGGGTATTCCGGACTGTACAGCATTGTCTTTCCGCGTTTCACCAGCTGTCCGTCCTTCACCCATTCCTCGCCTCTCTCGCTCAGGTGCTGTACCATGGCCGTCCGAAGCTCTTCAAGCCGCTTCCTGTACTTTCTGTCCTTGGAGACATCTCTGGTTTCCTTCGGGTCGTTTGTCAGGTCGAACAATTGCTCCTCTCCGGTATGTACAAACCAGATGTATTTGATTTTTCCGTCGGTCAGCGCGCACCAGTAGTTATGGTCGGAGTAGCATGTGGCATGCTCCATGTCAATCCATCTGCGCCATTGCGGATGTTCCTCCCTCACCAGCGCGACCAGTGACTTCCCGTCGATATCTTCCGGAACCTCTCCTCCCGCCATGTCAACGAATGTCGGCAGGAAATCTCTCAGTTCTACGGGATTCTCTATCACCGAGCCGGCGGGTCTGACGGTCTGCATGGATTCCGGGAACTTGATGATATAAGGGATGGCCGCGGAGCCTTCATAAGCGTACGTTTTCCGCCAGTGGTGATGGTCGCCCATCATGTCGCCGTGGTCGGAGGTGAAGCAGATGACGGAATTATCGTACATTCCTCTGTCTTTCAGTGCCTGGATGATACGCCCTACCTGCTCGTCGATGAAAGTGACGGAGGCATAGTAGTGCTTCTTGCTGTTTTTCGCGTATTCATCGCCGAACTGGGCGAAGGCGGCGTCAGGAGCGGTGTCCGGGTCGGTGACGTTCTCACCGATATGCCGGCTCCATTCGCCGGAAGCCGGAGCCTCCATCTCGATGTCCTTGTATTTGTCGAGCACACGTCTGGGAGGGTCGTACGGGCTGTGGGGCCGTGCGAAGGAAACTTTCAGGAACAGAGGCCGGTCGCCTTCGTAGTTCCGGATAATGCTTACGGCCACATCTCCTGTCCATGCGGTGGGATGCAGGTTTTCCGGCAGTTTGTACGTGGCCGCCCCGTGGTCGTTCCATCCTATTCCTGTCTCGTCAGGATTCTTCCCGGGGGCTACAGTCTGGAACCATTTCCGGTAGTCACTCATAAAATAAGGTGATTCCACTCTTCCGCTTTCGTCCACGAAAGTGGCATGGAATCCGTGGGACACATTCTGCGGATACCAGTGCATTTTCCCTACGCCCAGCGTGAGATACCCGCAATCGCGGAGCATCTGTGGAAGTTCGTACCGGTAATGTTCCGCCACACGTCCGTAGCCCAGCATTCCGTGGTGCCAGGGTGACATCCCCGTGAGCAGTCCCGCCCGTGCAGGGGTGCTGCTGGGAGCTGCCG
Source organism: Candidatus Phocaeicola excrementigallinarum (assembly GCA_019120125.1). Taxonomy (GTDB): domain Bacteria; phylum Bacteroidota; class Bacteroidia; order Bacteroidales; family Bacteroidaceae; genus Phocaeicola; species Phocaeicola excrementigallinarum. The sequence continues at coordinate 43,282 of DWVR01000064.1, forward strand.
TATAGGCATTGCTGAAATAATAGCCGTCACTGGCCAGCGAGTCGATGTTTGGCGTGATGATACGTCCGTTTCCGCTGCATCCTACCGCGTCGGCACGTTGCTGGTCGGTCATGATGAAGATGATGTTGGGCTGTTGTTGCGCCTGTATGATCTGTGGCATGCAGAGAGGCAGGGCCAGTCCTGACAGCCAGTATAGTTTTCCCGTCATTGTCTGTTCTTTTATGGATTCTGGACAAATATAACAAAAAAGCAGGTATCCCGTTTCTCATCGACCAGCGGATGTAGACGGGAATCCGTTAAAAAATTGTATTTTTGTGGCTGTATTATAAAAAACTCATGATGGACATGATGAATATTGAATGTCTGACACCGGACAAGGATCCGATGGGGGCGGCTATCCGTGATTACCATGCGGCTGGAAAAGCCGGGCGGCTCAGGGTGTTTTCCTCGCAGTTCGAGGAGGATGAGATACCTGTGGCCGGACTGTTTCGTACATACGGGGAGATGCCTGTCCTTGAGCGGAAAGCGTTGGATTTGGCCGAAGGACGTATTTTGGACGTGGGTGCCGGGAGTGGCTGCCATTCGCTGGTTCTGAAGGAGAGGGGGAAGGAAGTGCTTCCGATAGACATCTCACCGCTTTCGGTGGAGGTGATGCGGACCCGTGGACTGGACGCGCGGCAGGTGAACCTGTTCGACCCCCGGTTTACCGGTCAGTTCGATACGGTACTGATGCTGATGAACGGTTCGGGAATTATCGGACGGCTGGAGAATATCGGCGGCTTTTTCAATCGCATGAGGCAGCTTCTCGCTCCCGGCGGTTGTGTGCTGATGGATTCGAGCGACTTGCGTTATCTTTTCGAGGATGAGGACGGAAGCTTCGTCATTGACCTGGCCGCCGACTATTACGGACAGGTGGATTTCCGGATGCAGTACAGGCAAGTGAAAGGAGACCGTTTTGACTGGCTCTATATTGATTTCAACACCTTGAGCCTCTATGCCGCGCAGTATGGCTTTAAGGCTGAGATGCTGGCCGAAGGAGAACATTATGATTATCTGGCCCGGTTGACGGTCGGTCAAAGCAGTCCGAAATGACGCAACGCGTGGGCGATGCCGTCCTCGTCCACGGAAGTCGTGACATAGTCGGCCGCGGCCCGTACTTTCTCGGCGGCGTTTCCCATCGCCACTCCGATATTCACGTGTGAAAGCATCGGAATATCGTTTCCCCCGTCACCGAAAGCCATGGTATCTTTCAGGTCGATGCCGTAGTATTCCAGCACCCTGTCTATGCCGTGGCTTTTGCTGTTGTCCGTAGCGATGATGTCGGCAAAGAGCGGATACCAGCGCATGGGTGTGCAGTGAAGCAGTGTATGGGTAAAGATGTCGTGGTCGTTCTCCTCCGGGAAATATCCCATGACCTGCATGATTTCCTTTCCTCGGGCGTAGTCCGCCGGATGGATGGGGGGTATCTCGATCTCAATCAGCCGTGCCACGTCTCTTACGGCTTCGTTCACGTGGGTCAGGAACCATGTGTTGTCGTGGACAAACACGAAAGGCACTTCCGGATGGGAATGCGAGTAGGCGATCAGCCGCTCCAGATCGTCCTCCGGAATACCGCTCTTGTAAATGTCCCGTTGGTCGGAGGTGAAGCAGTAGGCGCCGTTGAGTGTGATGTATCCGTCGAATTCCAGATGCCCCACCGCCTCCATCATCAGTCTTTTGGGACGTCCGGTGGCGATAAAGATCCTGATACCCTGTTCACGGAGTTTTCTCAGCGCGTCGCAGGTGGATTGCGGGACTGTATGTGTGCGGAACGACACCAGTGTTCCGTCTATATCGAAAAAGATTGCCTTGACCATGATTGTGATGCGGTTTTTGTTCTCGTGTGCAAAGTTATGAAAAAACAGGCAGGTCTAGATTCTGTTGACCAATAAAAGTGTCAGTACGCCGAGGACGGCGATCCCGATGACCAATGACAGGCAGTAGGTAAACATCAGCGTTGTTTTCCAGAAAGTCTTTTCCCATGTGTATTGGAAAATCTGTCTGTAGTCCCAGCAGAACAGGAAAAAGATGAACCAGAAGGGTACTTCGTAAAGGTCGTCCACGTGGGCGGTGCCGTTGAACGGGACCACAATGATGCTGAGCAGCAGAATCTGGGCGGCGATATATGCCTGGATGAAAATATGTTCCATCATGTTGTAGGCGGCACGATGTTTCCGCCGGTAGAACGCCCAGCGCGTGGCGACGGCCAGAACCGGGAGGGTGAGCAGGATACGCAGGGCCTTGTTGCCGTGCCCCCATTTTTTCAGCAGGTCGACCACATGTTCAAGGAAAGGCGCCTGGCTGATAAGTGCTTTCAGTCTTCCGTGGGCCTTGCCCAGTTCATTGTCCAGTTGAAATCCGCTTTCCGCATAGGGTGTACCGGCCTTTTCCATCTTCCGCTGTTCTTTTTTCAGCTCATTGATGGTGATTTCCATTCCGAGTTGTGCCGACCTGCTTTTTATCTGTGCCTTCTTCTGCTCCAGACTGTCGATGACCACTTGCATCTGTTGTGCCTGGCTCATTAGGGTGTCGGTCTGTACAGCCGTTTCTTTCTCCTTTTCTTTTGATTTTATTTCAGGCACGATGAGCTGGACGGTCAGCACGTAGAAGGCTGTGAGCAGGAATACGGTGGGGAACGGCATGGTATAGTGTATGCGCCGTCCGCGGATAAAGTCCTTGATCATATATCCGGGACGGTAGGACAGATTGATAAGCGTGTGCGCGAATTTCCCGTCCACCCGGAACAGGCTTTTCAGCACATTCCCAAGAGCGTCTTTCAGGTAATAGCGCGGTGTGTTCCGGCTTTGTCCGCAACGGGGGCAGAAGTTTCCTGTATATTTCTCTCCGCAGTTCTTGCAGGTACACGGCCGGGTGCTGAGGACCGGGGAAGCCTTTCCGCAGATCTGCCGGATGTGCAGCGCCCGGAGACGTACGATGAGGGGACGCATGTGTCCGGCAAGCGCCTCATGCCACGATACAGGCAGGAAGCGGCGTTTGCGGGCGATGCAGAAAATACTGAGCAGAAGGAGGAAAGGGAAAAAAAGGCTGGAGTCCGCGGAACCGTCCATCTCGGTGTAGCTTAGTCCGCACAGACAGAGCAGCCAGATTATCTGCAAAGTATTGACGCGTTTTTTGGCAGGATTGTGCTTGTTCATTTGTTTTTTGGCGCAAAGATAATATTTTGACAGGTCTTGTTGTGGGGGTCTGGCAAGAAATTATATCTTTGTGGTGAATGTATTGGGGTGGCATTAGAGTAGTGGAAAAGGTATCGCTATGTAATGCCTGATAATAATTAAAGAACTGCAGATATGACTTATCAATTCAATCGGATAGCCGTGAAAATCGGCAGCAATGTGCTGACCCGTAGGGACGGGACGTTGGACGTGACCCGTATGTCGGCATTGGTCGACCAAGTGGCCGAACTGCATAAGAACGGAGTGGAAATCGTGTTGGTGTCGTCTGGGGCCGTGGCTTCCGGACGAAGCGAGTTGAAGCAGACCCACAGGCTGGACAGCGTGGAGCAGCGCCAGCTCTTTTCGGCTGTGGGACAGGCCAAGCTGATCAACCGTTATTATGAGCTTTTCCGTGAGCACGGCATTGCTGTGGGGCAGGTGCTGACCACCAAAGAGAGTTTCGGAACCCGGCGGCATTACCTGAATCAGCGGAGCTGTATGCGTGTGATGCTTGAGAACGGGGTGATTCCCATTGTCAACGAGAACGATACCATTTCGGTGACCGAACTGATGTTTACCGACAACGATGAGCTTTCCGGGCTCGTGGCCTCGATGCTCGACATGCAGGCTCTGATTATCCTGAGCAACATTGACGGCATCTATAACGGTTCGCCTTCCGCCCCTGGCACAGAGGTGATCCGCAGGGTGGAGCACGGAAAGGATCTGTCCGATTATATACAGACCGGGAAATCCAGTTTCGGGAGGGGAGGAATGCTCACCAAGACAACCATTGCACGGAAAGTGGCCGATGAGGGGATTACGGTCATTATAGCCAACGGAAAGCGTGACGACATTCTGCTGAACCTGCTGGAAAATCCGGAAGAGACGGTCTGCACCCGTTTCATTCCTTCGGAAGAAGAAGTGTCGAGTGTGAAGAAATGGATCGCGCATAGTGAGGGGTTTGCCAAAGGTGAGCTGCATCTGAACGCTTCGGCGGCGAAGGCCGTGAAAGGCGACAAGGCGGTCAGTATCCTTCCGGTCGGTGTCACGCGGATTGAAGGGGACTTCGAGAAGGATGATATCGTGAAGATTATGGATGCCGACGGTATCCAACTCGGAGTAGGACGGGTAAGTGTGGAATCAGATGAGGCGCGTAAGATGTTGGGAGAGCACGGGCATCGTCCGTTGGTACATTACGATTATTTGTATCTGGATTGACACATTTTTCAGAATCTTTTCAGAATTGGGGGCTTACTTTGTAGTGTAACTTAAAATGAAATGCGTTATGAGAAATCAGTTTTTAAAAGCAGCTTTTTTGATGTTGTTGACATGTGGAATGGGTTTCCTCGTGTCATGTAGTGACGATGACGGACCGGATAAGGGTGGTGACGGAACGGTTCCTCAAACCATATTGGATGCTTTTCAGGGACAATACGGGGATACCCGGGCCACCTGGACTACTAAAGACGGGTATGCGATCGCTGAGTTTTCCGGTGACAAGGGAAAGGCAACGGCATGGTATGCCTTGGATGACGCACGTTGGGGAATGACGGAGACTGAGATTCCTTTCGCTTCATTGCCTCAGGCTATCACTGCGGCAATCGGTGAAAGCGCGTATGCCGACTGGATTCCGGATAATGAAGTGGATGTGCTTGAGCGCAACGGGTCTGAAAAACTGTATGTGGTTGAAATGGAAAAGCAGGGTGTCGATGTGGACCTTTATTTCACGGAAGACGGTGTACTGGTGAATGAGTATGTCGATACGGACGGAAAAGGCAACGATTATACGGGTTATCTTCCGCAGTCACCGGAATCGGGCATACATGACTGGATTGGACAGCATTTCCCGGATGCACGGATTGTGGATATCGACAAGGAGAGTAACGGTACGGAAGTGGAGATCGTGCAGGACGGCATGAAGCATGAGATTCTGTTCGACGCCTCTTCCAATTGGATCCGGACAAAGACGGAATATGGACACCATAATTATCCGGACGTGGTGCGCACTTCTGTGCAGACCCGTTATCCGGATTATCATATAGACGATGTGGACTGGTATGAAACAACCACAGACTCTTATTATTGCGTGGAGATAGAACGTGGCGACCGGGAGAAGAAGATTTATCTGGATGAGACCGGTGAGGAGATCAACCGTCCTTCCACGGGTGATGTCAATATCGGAGGAGGAGACGTGACAGTGGATTCAGGTCTGGAGGCTGTGTTGAATGAGAAGTATCCTGATGCCGTAGTGGTGGAAAGGGACTATGATGACGGCTGTATCGAGATTGAGATCCGTCATGACGGCCGCGAGAAAGAGGTGCTTTTCAATTTTAAGGAGGAGTGGCTTTACACGACGTATGACATTCGTCCGGATGAGCTTCCGGAAGCGGTGAAGGCTTCGTTGACGGAAAGGTTCGGTGCCAACGCTTATTGGGATGATGACATCGAATGTGTGGAGACACCGGAAGGTACCTTCTATGAAGTGGAGGTGTACGATGAACTGGATGTGTATGTCAGTGCGGACGGCAATATCATCCGCGTGGAAGACTGATCAAGACCGGGCCTGAACAGGCGGCAAAGATACGAAGTGCAGCGTCTTATGTTTGGCTGATTGACAAATATAAGACGCTGTGTTTTTGTTGTCAAAGCTTTCTCAGCATGGCAATCAGCATCTCTCTTTGAAGCGAATAAGTCTGTCCGTGCTGTTGCACGTATTCCAGCAGAGCAGTGCCGTCCTGACGGAACTTGGCTTTCAGCATCGGGTCGCTCTCCGCGTCGTCCGCTATTTTCAGAAGCACCATGGCGGCCAGTTCTATTTTGTCCATTTGGTCTTTGTCGTGTTCATACCGTGCGAGCACTTCTTGGATGTCCATTGTCCGCAATTCTTCGGTGGAAAAACCGAGGACCTGTCGGGCGATTCCCTCATATTCCTCCCATTCCTGTTTCCGCATGGGTTTGCGGTGCAGCAGTGCCTCCACTATCGCGGAAATCACCTGCTGGATTATCCGTATCAGATAGTCTTGTTTTATCATTTTTTATTCTTTTATATAGACTTCTTTAATCAAGGTCCGTTTTTTCCCTTCTTCGGTGATGGGCCAGCAGATTCTGTATTTCCCTGCGGCATAGTGATATGCAAATCGATACAGACGCGCGTATAAGGTCAGTTCTTTTCCTGGTGAAAGTTCGTATCCGATGGCATCGAACGTAATGATTGTGTTGTCATCTGTAAGTTCTGGGTAGACTCGTTCCCATTCCTTTCCGTTCCATCTGTCGAAATAATGTGTTTTTCCCGTTTGGATGGTATGGGGCGAATTGTTTCTGATGGTTAGTCCGATTCTGTTTTCATTGGGCAGGATGGTATCTTTTTCCAATCGAATTTCCACTTTTCCGGAGGGCCGTCCGACGGAAACTTCGTAGGATTGTCTGACAGTGTCTCCGGAAATTTTTTCTTGTTTTTCGGAAGTACCGGTGCAAGAAATGACACAGCCTGCCGTCAGAATGATGAATGCCAGTTTCTTCATAAAAGGGATATTGGGTTTGGACTGCAAATTTACAAAATTATCGGATTGAATCAGTTTGCTTTCCATTCTTTCAGATAAAATACTTCATTCGCGAACTTTTTTCCTGCATTTTTCTCTTTTGGTATCAGAATCTTTCGTAATTTTGGCAAAAACTAACATAATCACACTATGGACGAACAAATAAGACAAATTGCCGAGCGTATCGGCGGATTGCGGGATGCGCTGGATTTGACAATAGAGGAAATGGCCGGGAAGTGCGGAATGTCAGTAGATGAGTATCGTCGGATAGAGTCGGGCGAGCATGACATCGCGGTCAGTACGCTTCAGAAGATTGCCCATCAGTTTGAGATTCCTCTGGACGTGCTGATGTTTGGCGAGGAGCCGAAAATGAACTCCTATTTCCTGACACGGAAAGGCACCGGTATTTCTGTGGAGCGTACCAAAGCCTATAAGTACCAGTCGTTGGCTTCGGGCTTCCGGAACCGTATCGCTGACCCTTTCATCGTGACTGTGGAACCGAAGCCGGAAGATACTCCCATGTATTACAACACTCATAACGGTCAGGAATTCAATCTGGTGATTGAAGGACGTCTCCTTCTGAGCGTCAACGGAAAAGAACTCGTGCTGAACGAGGGAGACAGCATTTATTTTGACTCTTCGCTGCCGCATGGCATGAAGGCACTCGACGGACAGACGGTGAAGTTTCTGGCCGTCATCATGCAATAATCATAAAAGGAAAAAGATATGTTAGAGAGATTTCTAGAACAGACACATTTCACTTCGCAAGAGGATTTCATCAAGAATTTCAAGATAAAGGTACCCGAAAACTTCAATTTCGGATATGACGTGGTGGATGCCTGGGCTGCTGAGGCTCCGGACAAGAAAGCGTTGTTGTGGACTAACGACAAAGGAGAACATATCCAGTTCACATTCGCCGACCTGAAGAAATATACCGACATGACGGCTTCTTATTTCCAGAGCATCGGCATCGGCAAGGGCGACCGGGTGATGCTGATTCTGAAGCGCCGTTATGAATTCTGGTTTTCCATCATTGCCCTTCACAAGATCGGGGCGGTCACGATTCCGGCCACTCATCTGCTGACCAAGAAGGATATTGTCTATCGTTGTCAGGCGGCGGGCATCAAGGCCATAGTGGCTGCCGGAGAATCGGTCATCACCACACACATTGCGGACGCCATGCCCGAATCGCCTACGGTGGAGAGGCTGATCAGTGTAGGCCCTGAATATCCCGAAGGTTTTGAGGATTTCCATAAAGGCATCGAGAACGCGGCTCCTTTCGTGCGTCCCGAGCATCCCAACTCGAACGAGGACATTTCATTGATGTATTTCACTTCGGGAACTACCGGTGAGCCGAAGATGGTGGCCCATGATTTCACTTACCCGTTGGGACATATCGCTACCGGATGCTATTGGCATAATCTGAACGAGAACAGCCTCCATTTCACCATTGCCGACACGGGATGGGGCAAGGCGGTCTGGGGAAAACTCTACGGACAGATGATTGCCGGTGCGAATATTTTCGTGTACGACCATGAGAAGTTCACTCCGGCCGACATCCTTCAGAAGATACATGACTATCATATTACCTCGCTCTGCGCGCCTCCTACCATCTACCGTTTCCTGATCCGGGAGGATTTGACCAAATACGATCTCTCCTCACTGGAGTACTGCACGACGGCGGGCGAGGCTCTGAACTATTCGGTGTATGAGACTTTCAAGAAGATTACGGGCATCCGCCTGATGGAAGGTTTCGGACAGACCGAGACCACGCTTACGTTGGCCACCTTCCCGTGGATGGAACCGAAACCGGGAAGTATGGGGGTGCCCAATCCGCAGTACGACATTGACTTGCTGAAACCCGACGGACGTTCGGCGGAGGACGGTGAGCAGGGACAGATTGTGGTGCGCACCGGCAAGGGCAAGCCGCTGGGCCTGTTCAAGGAGTATTATCGTGACCCGGAACTGACCAAAGTCGCCTGGCACGACGGAATCTACTATACCGGTGATGTGGCATGGCGCGATGAGGACGGATATTATTGGTTTGTGGGGCGTGCTGACGATGTCATCAAAAGTTCCGGCTACCGCATCGGTCCGTTCGAGGTGGAAAGCGCGCTGATGACCCATCCGGCAGTGGTGGAATGTGCCATCACGGGTGTGCCTGACGAAATACGTGGTCAGGTGGTAAAGGCCACCATCGTCCTGTCGAAGGAATACAAGCCGAAGGCTGGTCCCGATCTGATCAAGGAATTGCAGAACCACGTGAAGCGTGTCACGGCTCCTTATAAGTATCCGCGTGTCATCGAGTTCGTGGACGAGTTGCCAAAGACTATCAGCGGCAAGATTCGCCGTGTGGAGATCCGCCAGAAAGATAATCAATAAAAGAGTATTACAGTTTGTTTAGAGAGGGTGTGCCGCAAGTGTCTCGTGCTCTGAGACATTCCGGCACACTTTCTTTTTTGTCTTGTCACAGTCTGTCGGGGCGTCAGTCTCACACCGCAGGCAGACTGTTCCCGTTGATTTTCCGGTACAGGTCGAGTGCATAGACATCAGTCATGCCCGAAATATAGTCGAGTACGGCTTGTATTCTGGCATAGAGCGTCGGAGCCTGAATCTCGTATTGCTTGGATACACGGTTTATCAGCAACTGGGAATAGGCTTTTTCCGGATAGCGCACCGCCTCGATCATCAGGTCGACAAGAGTAGTGATGACCTGATAACCGGCCAGTTCGATGTCCACCACGTCCTTTGAGAAATAAATCTTGTCGAACGCGGTCCGTGAGCAGTTTTCGTACGCTTCTTTCACATGCTCGGGCAGATGAGAGATAAGTGTGCCTTCAAAGTTTCCATCCAGAATATTTTCTTCATATTCAACGAATGTCTTCACGCATTCCTTTATCAGTACTCCGATGGCGGATGTGCGCAGGTAGGCTATCTGTTCGTTCGTGTCACTTACCATACTGCATATTTTCTCAGTCCGTTCCAGCCGTTTGGGGGTGAAGAAACGGCAGTAGAGCGCTTTGGTTTCTTCTGTGGTCAGGATTTTCAGCTTGTGGGCGTCCTCGATGTCCATCATCTGGTAGCAGATGTCGTCGGCCGCCTCTACCAGATACACCAGTGGATGGCGGGCGTAGCGCAGCGGTTCGCCTTCTTTGCTGAGCCGCCTGATGCCCAGTTCGTCGGCAATCCGTCTGAAATCCTCCTCTTCGCTCAGAAAGAATCCGAATTTCTGTTTTTTGCCGGCAAGGCGCGATGAGAACGGATATTTCACGATGGATGCCAGTGTGGAATAGGTCATGACAAAACCTCCCGGGCGGCGGCCCTGGAACTGGTGGGTGAGCAGGCGGAATGCGTTGGCGTTTCCCTCGAAATGAGTCAGGTCCTCCCATTCCGCATCCGACAGGAGCGGACGGAGCGACATGCCTTTCCCTTCCGAGAAGTAAGTGCCGATGGCTTTTTCCCCGGAGTGTCCGAAGGGCGGATTCCCCAGATCGTGTGCCAGACAGGCGGCCGAGACGATGGAGCCGATTTCAGAAATGTGCGTGTCGGCCAGTTCGGGATGCCTCTTCAGCAGTTCGACGGCGATGTCGTTTCCCAGCGAGCGTCCCACGCAAGAGACTTCCAGACTGTGTGTCAGACGGTTGTGTACGAAGATGCTTCCGGGTAAGGGAAATACTTGAGTCTTGTTCTGCAGACGCCGGAAAGGGGCGGAAAAGATGAGTCGGTCGTAGTCACGCTGAAATTCGGTGCGGTCTTCCTTTCTTTTCTCATGCAGGTTTTCCAGACCGAAACGCTTGTTGGATATGAGTTGCTTCCAGTTCATTGTCATTGTTTTTAGAAGAATACGCCCCTTCCGGAAAACGCCTTGACGTTTTTTTGAAACGTCCTGACGTTTTGATCAAAACGCTTCGGCGTTTTAGGGAAAACGTCAAGGCGTTTTTGAAGGCTCAAAACTTGCTGCAAAAATATAAAAAAATGGTAAATGCCGCTATTAATTCCGTGGAATGTGTAAATTCGCATTCTTAAACGAAAATATGTTGAGAAAGATGAGAATACAGATAATAAACAAGTCAAGACATCCGTTGCCGCAATATGCCACAGACCTGTCGGCCGGCATGGATCTCCGCGCGAACATAGACAGCCCTATCTTGTTGAAGCCTTTGGCCCGTTGTCTGGTGCCGACCGGCCTGTATGTGGCGATCCCTGCCGGATATGAGGCGCAGGTGCGTCCGCGCAGCGGACTGGCCATCAGGAAAGGGGTCACGGTGCTCAATTCTCCGGGTACGATCGACGCGGACTACCGGGGGGAGATTTGTGTCGTCATGGTCAATCTCTCGTCGGAAGATTTCGTGATCGATGACGGGGAACGTATCGCGCAGATGGTGATAGCCCGTCATGAACAGGCGGAATGGGAAGAAGTGGAGGTGCTGGACGCCACCGGACGAGGGGCCGGAGGATTCGGTCATACGGGAACGGAGTAAAACAGGAAAGCAATGAGGAGGATTCTCTATTTGGTGGGTCTCGTCGCTTTGCTGGCTGCATGCGGTACGACCGGCAGACAGCATGGCGCGGCAGTGAAGGGACCGGCTGGGGTGGAAGAAAAAGATCCGCTGACATACGGACAGCGGCGTAAGTTCGACTACTTTTTCCTGGAGGCGGTGCGCATGAAGGAGAAAGGCGACTATGACGCGGCTTTCGAGCTTTACCGGCATTGTCTGGATATTTATCCGGAATCGGCCGCCACGCTGTATGAGATCTCGCAATTCTATATGGCGCTGGGGCAGGAAGAGAAGGGAGTGGACGCGCTGAAGCGGGCGGTACAGTCTGATGAGAGGAATTTCTGGTACAAGCAGACTCTTGCCGCCTATTATCAGCAGAAGCGTGACCTTCCGAAAGCCGTCGCGGTTTACGAGGATATGGCACGCCAGTTCCCGTCGCGTCTGGAGCCTCTGATTTCCTTGGTCGACCTTTACGGACAGGCCAAAAGTTATGCGGAGGAGATCAAGGCACTGGACCGTCTGGAAGAACTTGACGGGAAATCGGAACAGATCAGTATGGAGAAATTCCGCTGTTATCTGTTGATGGGCAACAAAGATCAGGCCTTCAGTGAGATTGAGAGCCTGTCGAAAGAATATCCTTACGACATGCGCTACCAGAACATTCTCGGTGACGTGTATCTGGACAACGGGAAGACACAGGAGGCGTATGACACTTATCAGCGTATCCTGAAGGAGGTGCCGGACTATGCGCCGACCATCCTGTCGTTGGCCCAATATTACAAGAAGATAGGGAACGACAGCCTCTACCATGCGCAGATCGACACGATTCTGGTCAACGACAATGTACCTTCTGACACGAAGATGGAGCTGATGCGCAACATGATATTCGTATCGGAACAGACCACCAGGGACAGTACGGAGATTGTCAGCTTGTTCAGACGCATACTGGAGCGTCCGCAACAGAACGCCGATTTGGCCATGCTCTGCGCCCAGTATTTGATTACCAAGAAGATGGACAAGGAAGCAGTGCCGGTGTTGGACCAGATCCTTTCGATTGACCCGGAAAACAAGCCCGCGCGTCTGCAGCTTCTGGTCTATGCCATCCGCGACAACAATCTGGATGAGGTGATCCGTGTGGCCACTCCGGCGCTGGAATACAATCCGGACGCGATGGAGTTCTATTACTACCTCGGACTGGCTTATTATCAGAAGGAGAATATGGACAAGGCGCTGGAGGTGTTCCGCAAAGGCGTGAGACAGGTGGATGAAAAGAGTGACAAGGGAATCGTGTCCGACTTCTATGCCATTCTGGGAGACATCTACAACACGAAGGATATGAAGGCCGAGGCGTATGCCGCCTACGACTCGTCGCTGGTCTATAATCCCGACAACATAGGGACACTCAACAATTATGCCTACTATCTGTCGGTAGAAAGAAAGGATCTTGACAAGGCGGAGGAGATGAGTTACCGCACGGTGAAAGCCGAGCCGGAAAACGCCACCTATCTGGATACCTACGCGTGGATTCTGTTTGAGAAGAAGCGCTACACGGAGGCGCGTATCTATATCGAGCAGGCCATGAAAAACGGAGGAGACACAAGCCAGGTCATCGTGGAGCATTGCGGCGACGTATATTATATGCTGGGTGAGAAGGAGAAGGCGCTGGAGTATTGGAAGAAGGCCGACGGGATGGATCCCGATCCGGGCGATGGTTCCACTCCGCGCACGGAAGCTGAGCTGAGGCGGCTGAAAAGGAAAATCGCGTTGAAAAAATATATAGCTGAATGAGAAGATCGTTTTTTCGTTATGTGTGGATGGCGGCGGCTGTGCTGCTGATGGCGGCCTGTTCCACTTCGCGTCATGCGGAGAAGTCGTCCATGATAGGGAATCTGAAGGGTGAGGAGTATCTGGAGAGACTCATCGAAAACGCTCCCCGTTGGCAGGCTGTGACGGGAAAGGTGGCCTTCAGCCTGGATATGGGAAGCAAGGGCACCACCAGTCTGAGCGCGACGGTGCGCATGAAGAAAGGTGAGGTGATCCAGCTTTCGGTGGCTCCTCTGCTGGGTATTGAGGTGGCGAGGGTGGAAATCACACCCGACCGGATACTGGCCATAGACCGTCTGCACAAGCGTTATGTGGAGATTTCATTCGGGACTTTAAGCGGTATGCTGCATACTGAACTGGATTTCAATTCGTTGCAGTCTCTTTTCCTGAATGAGGTGTTCCTTCCGGGAAAGGCATGGCTTGAAGCGGATGATGTGCGCCGTTTCCGGGTCATTTCCGAAGGAGGACATGCGCTGCTTGTCCCCAGATTGTCGGAAACGGTCTCCTGTTCTTTCCTGACAGGCGCGGAAAGTGGTCTGTTGGAAAAGACCAGTCTGGGAATGGAGGGCACCGGTTATAAGTTGGAATGGGACTACAGCGACTTCTCCGGTCTCGGCGGAAAGATGTTTCCCCGGCACATGGTGGCGAGGGTGACAAAATCGGGCGGGGCCGGTTATTCGCTTGACATGCGTTTCTCCCGTCTTTCCACAGACTCCGGCTGGAATGCCACTACGGACCTGTCATCGAAATACAGTAAGATGAACGTGGAGGATTTGTTGAAATTGTTATTGAAGTGAGCGGACAGATGAGATGCCTTTGGGTCATATTGCTGGTTTGTCTCTCTCTGGCCGGTGCGGAAGCCCAGACCACAAGGAAAATCCGTCAACTGGAAAAGCAGCGGAATGAACTGCGTCAGCAGATTACGGAATCGGAGACCTTGCTGAAGTCGGCCCGGAAAGACGTGAAAAGTCAGCTTGACAACCTGGCGTTGCTGTCCGGCCAGATAGAGGAACGCAGGAAATATATCCGGACCATTGAGGTCGATGTGAAGTCCATCCAGCTGGAAGTGGACCGTCTGGGCGGTGAGCTGGTCCGTTTGCAGAAGGAATTGAAGGACAAGCGTCAGAAGTATGAGCGTTCGGTCCGTTACTTGTATAAGAACAAGTCGGTTCAGGAGAAACTGATGTTCATCTTCTCTGCCGACAACCTGAGCCAGATGTACCGCCGTCTGCGGTATGTGCGTGAGTATGCCGACTATCAGCGGCTGCAGGGTTTGCAGGTGCGGCGGAAACAGAAACAGGTGGATGATAAGAAGAACACACTTGTGGCCAGCCGCAAGGCAAAAGAGGAACTGTTGAGACAGGGTGAGGAGGAAAAAGCCAGACTGGAAAAGCAGGAAGAGGAAAGAAAAAGTCTCCTGCAGACCCTGAAAGGCAAGCAAAGAAGCATTCAGAAGGAACTGGACAGAAAACGCCGTTCGGCCGATAAACTGAATGCGGAAATAGACCGGTTGATTGAGATTGAGATAGAGAAGGCCCGGAAACGTGCGGAAGAGGAGGCCAGAAGGAAGGCTGAGGAGGCAAGGAAAGCGGCGGCAAAGGCGAACGAGGCTTCTGCCGGGAAGACTCCGTCGGTGTCCGTGGACAAGATGGGGACCTATAAGGCCGGTTCCGAGGACCGTCGCCTCTCGAATGTGTTCGAGCGCAACAAAGGGATTCTGCCGATGCCGATCACAGGTCCTTATGTGGTTGTGGGGCATTACGGCAAATATCAGGTCAAAGGCTTGCGGAATGTCCGCCTGGACAATAAGGGGATGGACATCAAAGGGAAGCCGGGGGCGAACGCCCGGGCCATTTTCGACGGAGAGGTGTCGGCCGTGTTCCAATACAACGGACTGACCAATGTGCTGGTCCGTCACGGAAGCTATATCTCTGTATATTGCAACCTGTCGTCAGTCCGTGTGAAACGGGGCAGTCTGGTAAAGACAAAGGATATTCTGGGCGAGGTGAACACGGATGCGGACGGCAATACGGTGCTTCATTTCCAGTTGCGTAAGGAAACGGCCAAGCTGAATCCGGAACTTTGGATCGGGCGGTGATCCGCGCTCAGATCTTCAGTCCGTCAAGAATCTGGATATAGAGAGCGATGGCTTCCTCAATCTCATGTACCATGATGTATTCGTCGGCGGTGTGGGAGCGTGATGATTTTCCCGGACCGATCTTGACCGTCGGAAAAGGCATGAGGGCCTGGTCGGAAAGGGTCGGTGAGCCGAAAGGGGTCTTTCCCAGCGCGGTCGCGCGCCGTACGAACGGATGGTCTGTGGGGATACACGATGAATTGAGACGGAACGAGCGGGCTTTTGCCTCACTGGTGAGGTGCCTGCATACTTCCTCGAACACTTCCTGGTTGGTATAGCATTCGTTGGTGCGTATGTCCACTACCGCATTGCAGATGTCGGGGATGACATTATGCTGGGTTCCTGCGTTGATTTGTGTCACGCTCATCTTGATGGGGCCGAGCAGGGGGGATTCTTTGGGAAAACGGTAGGTGCGCAGCCATTCGATGTCGGGCAGGATCTTATAGATGGCGTTTTCCCCTTCCTCGCGGGCCGCGTGTCCCGATTTTCCGTGGGCGGTGATGTCCAGCACCATCAGCCCTTTTTCTGCCACGGCGGGATTCATCTCAGTGGGCTCGCCCACCACTCCCAGAGCGATGGGGGGAAGTTGCGGCAATACGCTTTCTACCCCATTCTTTCCGGATACCTCTTCTTCGCAGGAAGCCAGGAAAATCAGATTGTAGTCTTGTTCGGTCGCACTCAAGTAGCGGTAGGCCTGGAAAAGGGAGACCACACTTCCGCCCGCGTCGTTGCTTCCCAAACCGTAAAGTTTTCCGTTCTCGTTCTTTGGCGTGAAAGGTTGCTTGCGCCATCCGCTTACCGGCTTGACGGTATCGATGTGCGAGTTGAGCAGGATGGTCGGCTTGTTCATGTCGAGATGCGGGCTGACGCACCAGATGTTGTTTCCTGAACGTCCGGTCATGATGCCGCTTTCCTCAATATAGTTCTGCAGGAAGTCGGCGGCGGCCTCTTCTTCCCTGCTGATGGAGGGAATGCCGATGAGCGAGTGAAGAAGGGTGAGCGCTTCTGAAGTATAGTAAGCTATGTCTGTCATATATCTGCGGTTGTTTATGTCCGCGCAAATATATATATAATCTGCGGGATTCTACACCGGCAGAATAAAGAAAACGTTTTTCTTTAGAGAAAAGATATTAAAAAATCATGTTCCGCGAAATGAGTTCTTTCAGATGTCTTTTTGTGGAATTTCCCGATAAAATCTTATATTTGCATGATAAAAGAACTTTAAAGACAATATCATAATGGCTAACACTTATTTGTCACGTCTTATCTTGAGGCAGTCGCGCAAGTACGGCGATAAGGTGGCGTTGAGATACCGTGACTATTCGACAGACAGATGGAAACCGGTGACGTGGAATTATTTTTCAGAGCTGGTGGAGATTGTGGCGAACTCACTGGTCTCTGCCGGCGTGGGGGAACAGGAGAATGTGGGTGTGTTCTCGCAGAATATGCCGGAATGTCTGTATGTGGATTTCGGAGCGTTCCGTGACCGTATTGTGACCGTTCCGCTGTATGCGACCAGTTCGGAGGCGCAGGTCCATTATATCGTGGAGGACGCGTCCATCCGTTATCTGTTTGTCGGAGAGCAATATCAGTATGATGTGGCTTATCGGGTGCAGGGCCTGTGCAAGTCATTGAAGCAGATCATCATATTCGATCCGGAAGTGAAACGGGCGCAAGGGGATGCGAACTCCATCTATTTCTCCGAGTTCATGCAAAGCGGGGAGAACCGTCCTTACCGGGCCGAGGTGGACCGGCGTTCTTCCGCGTCCGATCCCGATGACCTGGCCAATATTCTGTATACTTCGGGCACCACAGGCGACTCGAAAGGGGTGATGCTCCGCCATTCCAACTATGAGGCGGCCTTTGAGGGACACCGCCGCCGGCTGATGGAGATCGGGGAGGATGACGTGGTGCTGAATTTCTTGCCTTTTACCCATATTTTCGAGCGGGCATGGTCGTATTTCTGTTTAGATCAGGGATGTACGTTGTGTATCAATCTCCGTCCGCAGGATGTGCAGAAAACCATCAAGGAAATCCGTCCGACGGCCATGTGCAGCGTTCCCCGTTTTTGGGAGAAGGTCTATGCGGGTGTGCAGGAGAAGATCAACGAGACCCACGGGCCCGCCAAATGGATGATGATTGACGCCATCCGGGTGGGGAAGGAATACAATATAGACTATCTGATGAACGGGAAGACTCCTCCTTCGAGGTTGAGGTGGAAATACCAGTTTTATGAGAAAACCATTTTCAGCCTGCTGAAGAAGACTATCGGCATTGAGAACGGGAATTTCTTTCCGACAGCCGGAGCCGCCATCCCTTATGAGGTGGAGAAGTTTGTGCATTCGGTGGGGATCCACATGATTGCCGGGTATGGATTGACGGAAAGCACGGCTACCGTCTCGTGCGAATGGAAGGGGGACTTCCGTCTGGGCAGTGTGGGCCGGGTGCTGCCGGGACTGAACGTGCGTATCGGTGAGAACAATGAGATCCAGTTGAAGGGAGGTACGGTGACTGCCGGCTATTATAAGAAGGAGGCGAAGACCAGGGAGGCCTTTACCGATGACGGATGGTTCCGCACTGGGGACGCCGGATATATCAAGGACGGTTTCCTGTATCTCACGGAGCGTATCAAGGACTTGTTCAAGACTTCCAACGGTAAATACATCGCGCCGCAGGCCATCGAGACCAAGCTTGTGGTGGACCGGTATATCGACCAGATCACCATAATCGCGGACGAGCGGAAATTCGTCTCAGCACTGATTGTCCCGGAATACGCGCAGGTGGAAAAATACGCGCAGGACCACCGCATATCCTATACAGACCGGAAAGACCTGCTGGAGAAACCGGAGATCATCAGCCTTTTCCAGACTCGTATCGACACCTTGCAGCAGGAATTCGCCCATTATGAGCAGGTGAAACGCTTTACCTTGCTTCCTGAACCGTTCAGTATGGAACGTGGAGAGCTGACCAACACTTTGAAGCTGAAACGTTCGGTGGTGGCAAGGAACTATAAGGATATTATTGACAAGATGTATGAGGATGCGTAAGGGCAAGGGCTTGTGATTGAGTTTTTTTTCGTACCTTTGCGTCCTGGAAAAAGTAAAATGTTAAGAGATTTATGATTACCATAGAGCAGCTGAAAGATGTAAACGAGCGTACAGAAGCATTGTATCGTTATTTGGGCATTGAAGAGAAGAAAATTCAGGTGGAGGAAGAACAGCTCCGTACACAGGTACCCGGATTCTGGGACGACCAGAAGGCGGCCGAGGCACAGATGAAGAAGGTGAAAGGCCTGCAACAGTGGATTGACGGTTATCAGGAGGTGAAAACATTGGCCGATGAGCTTCAGCTTGCCTACGATTTCCATAAGGACGAGCTGGTGAGCGAGGAAGAGGTGGACGAGGCTTACGCAAAAGCGGTGAAGGCTGTCGAGGAGTTGGAACTGAAGAACATGCTTCGTTCGGAGGCTGACCAGATGGATTGCGTGCTGAAAATCAATTCGGGTGCGGGAGGTACGGAAAGCCAGGACTGGGCGTCCATGCTGATGCGTATGTATATGCGTTGGGCCGAGGCCAACGGCTACAAGCTTTCGGTGGCTAACCTGCAGGAAGGAGATGAGGCGGGCATCAAGACGGTAACCATGAATGTCGAGGGTGCCTATGCCTATGGTTATCTGAAGGGTGAGAATGGTGTGCATCGTTTGGTGCGTGTGTCTCCCTACAATGCACAGGGAAAGCGTATGACTTCGTTCGCGTCTGTATTCGTCACTCCGTTGGTGGACGACTCTATTGAGGTGACGGTTGAGCCGGCACGTCTGTCGTGGGACACTTTCCGGAGCGGTGGCGCCGGAGGGCAGAATGTCAATAAGGTGGAGTCGGGTGTCCGTCTGCGTTATCAGTACAAGGATCCGTACACCGGTGAGGAGGAGGAGATCCTGATTGAGAACACCGAGACCCGCGACCAGCCGAAGAACAAGGAAAATGCCATGCGCCAGTTGCGCTCTATTCTGTACGATAAGGAACTGAAGCACCGTATGGAAGAACAGGCGAAGGTGGAGGCCGGAAAGAAAAAGATCGAGTGGGGCTCCCAGATACGCAGCTATGTGTTTGACGACCGCCGTGTGAAGGACCACCGTACGAATTATCAGACTTCGGACGTGAACGGGGTGATGGACGGCAAGATTGACGGGTTTATCAAGGCATATCTGATGGAGTTTGCAGGGAAGGAGGAATAAAATCCTCCTTTTTTTATGCCCTTGGATGAAAAAAACGGCATAAGTTTGTCTTTTTTCTCGAATATGTTTATTTTTGGAAACATTAAAGTCTGATAGGTTATGAGAAGAAATGACAGGATGGCCAGGCGCCAGAACTTGGAGAAAAGAGAAGAGGAGAAGGCTAACCGCCTTTTCAAACTGATATGTGCGGCATTGTTGCTGTTGGCGTTGCTGATGATTGTCGGCTATGCGCTGGCTTCATGATCCGGGATTATCGTCATGGCGCAGGAAATAGAACGTAAGTTCCTGGTGAAAGATGATTCTTACAGGCGGATGGCTTTCAAAAGCTACACCATCCGGCAGGGATATATCTGCAGTGAAAGCGGAAGGACGGTGCGTGTGCGTATCCGTGACGGCAAGGGATTTCTGACCATTAAGGGTCCGTCCGACCCGTCGGGGACGAGCCGCTTTGAGTGGGAACGGGAACTGCCTCTTTCCGAAGCGGAAGAACTGATGAGGCTTTGCAAGCCGGGAATGATTGACAAGGTGCGTTATCTGGTGGGGTGCGGAGACCATACTTTCGAGGTGGACGAGTTTTCCGGCGAAAACGTGGGTCTTGTGGTGGCTGAAGTGGAGTTGGGAAGCATTGATGAGGATTTTGAGCGTCCTTCCTTTCTGGGAGAGGAGGTGACCGGACAGCGTCAGTATTACAACTCGTCGCTGATGGCGCGTCCGTATTGTTCGTGGACGGAAAAGACGGAATGACTTCCGGTAAACTGTCAGGATAGGGGGTGAAAACGTACAATAAATGGTTTTTACCCCATAAGATGTCAGTTTTCATGTCCCGTTGCCTTTTGTTTTGGACTAATATTGCAGTGTCGAAACGACGGAATATTAATTCAAACAAAGGAAATATGAATACAGCCACTTTCGCTCAAAACCTGTTGAGCATGCAGACAGAACTACGCCGCTTTGCCTTTAAACTTACGGCTGACCACGATGACGCAAACGACCTCCTTCAGGAGACTTCGCTGAAGGCACTGGATAATAAAGAGAAATATGTGGCCGAGACGAACTTCAAGGGATGGATATATACGATTATGCGCAATATCTTCATCAACAATTATAGGAAGACGGTACGCGACCAGACTTATGTGGATTATACGGACAATATGTATTTCCTGAATCTGGGCGTGGACCTGGCCGATGATTCCATGGAGGGCGCTTACGACCTGAAGGAAATCCGTAAGGCGGTGAACTCGCTTCCGAAAGAGCTGCGAGTGCCTTTCGCGATGTATGTGTCGGGTTTCAAGTACCGTGAGATAGCTGACAAGCTCGATCTTCCGATCGGAACGGTGAAAAGCCGCATCCATTTCACGCGCAAGAAACTGAAACGGGACTTGAAGGATTTCAGATAAGACAAAAGGAACTCTCTATCTTTAATATACGATTAATTTAACTGGGGTCGGCCGTTGTGAAACAGCCGGCCTTTTTTTGTCATGCGGACGGGGCTTGTTTATGGAAATGTTTTTGGAACAGCGGACGCCAGAGGTAGTGTCCCAGAAGAGAGGCCAGCAACACACCCAGGCAATTGGCGAGAAAGTCCATCCAGTCTCCGCTGCGGTTCTCCGTGCAGGTGGCCTGCAGGATCTCGATGCATCCGCTCATCAGAACGGGGCAGACTATGGCGCCTACTGTCAGACGTTTGGGGGCGATACGGCGGTGGCGGAAAAGATATTCCACCCAGAGGACCGTAGACAGTCCTCCGTACATGCAGACGTGTACGATTTTGTCGATGTACGGCACTTCGTTCAGCTCAGTCTGTGGAGGGTTGAAGAAGGACAGGTAGCAAATGGCTGCCATTACAATCAGTGACACGGGATAGTGAGTCAGATAATGCATTTGTGTAAATTATTTGTTTCCGCGGCAAAAATACGATATTTTTTGTACATTTGCCTCCTGATTTGAAACTGATTGTTATATAAAAGAGAATTTATGAGTGATCGTGTCAACTTTGGAAGCCGGTTGGGAGCCATTTTCGCGGCGGCCGGCTCTGCTGTAGGTTTAGGTAATGTCTGGCGTTTTCCTTATGAGGCGGGAAACCATGGAGGGGCCGCCTTCATCTTGGTCTATCTTGGGTGTGTGTTCATATTCGGTCTGCCTATCATGATTGCCGAGTTTACGATAGGTCGCCGTTCGAAGGCTTGTACGGGCGGCGCGTATGAGGTACTTGCGCCGGGCACCCGTTGGCGGTGGGTCGGTTATCTTGGGGTATTGACGGGTTTCCTTATTCTCGGTTATTATTCCGTGGTATCAGGATGGACACTGGAGTATATCTGGCAGGCTTTGTCCGGGGGATTTTCCGGAAAGACGTCTGCTGACTACGTGACCATGTTCCAAGATTTCTCCCAGGATCCGTTCCGCCCTTTGCTGTGGCTGCTGGCCATTCTTCTGATTACTCACTTTGTGGTGGTGAAAGGTGTGAAGGACGGGATTGAGAAGTCGTCAAAGATCATGATGCCACTGCTGTTCGTGCTGATTCTTCTGCTGGCTGTCTGTTCACTGACCTTGCCGGACGCGGAGAAGGGGCTTGAGTTCTTGTTGAACCCGGACTTCAGCAAGGTGACGTCTGATGTGTTCTTGGGCGCGATGGGGCAGGCGTTCTTTTCGCTGAGCCTTGGAATGGGATGCCTTTCCACTTATGCGTCTTATTTCGGGAAGCACACGAATCTGGGACAGACGGCCATGAGTGTGGGACTGATCGATACTTTCGTGGCGGTGCTTTCCGGTCTTATCATTTTTCCCGCGGCTTTTTCTGTAGGCATCCAGCCGGACGCGGGTCCATCGCTGATATTCATTACCTTGCCGAATGTGTTCCAGCAGGCGTTTGGGGAAGTACCGGTGTTGTCGTATGTCTGTTCTGTGGCGTTTTATGTGTTATTGGCTTTGGCGGCCATCACCTCTACCATCTCGCTTCAAGAGGTTTCCACGGCTTTTCTGCATGAGCGTTTCCATTTCACCCGCAGCAGGGCCGCGGTGTTGGTGACTGCCGGAAGTCTTGTGGTCGGCATCATCTCTTCGTTGGCTTTGGGAGTGTGGAGTCCGTTCACGATTGGCGGAATGAATCTTTTCGACGCGCTGGACTTCGTGACGGCCAAGATCATGTTGCCCTTGGGAGGCATGTTTGCTGCCGTGTTTGTAGGATGGGTTCTTGATAAGCACGTCGTGAAGGGTGAGGTGACGAACTACGGTTTGCTGAAATCACCTTATTATCCGGTTTATGTATTCATTTTACGTTTCATTGCACCGATAGGTATCGCATTGATATTTGTCAACGAACTGGGGTGGTTAGGTTGACATAAGAATGTGGAAGGATTACTTTTATTATTCCAGATCCGAACGGCGGGCGATTGTCGTGCTGCTTTTGCTTGTCGTGATGGGCTTTGGAGGGCTCTTTTTGTGGCGGGGCATGCCGGGAGCCCGGCCGGATGCGGGGCGGGAGGAAAGTGCCCGTATCGATTCGTTCCTTGCCGGCGTCAAGGCAAAAGAGAGGCGTTTTGTCCGTGGCGGAAATGTCCGGAAGGAGATGTATGGGAGTGTTCCGGTACGTTTGGACTTTTTCGATCCCAATACCGCTGATTCGGCCCGTCTCCGCAGTCTGGGACTGAGTGTGTTTGTGGCCCGCAATATCTTGCGTTACCGGGAAAAGGGAGGCGTGTTCAGGGATCTTGATGCATTGTCGCGTGTCTATGGAATGACTGACAGTCAGTTTGTCGCACTGAGACCGTATGTCCGTATCGCATCTGCCTTTTCTGTCCGTGGAGATGTGCCGGTGAGGGAAACTGTCGTTATGTCGGAAAAGGAACATCTTGTGCCTGTCGGACCCGCAAAACTTCCGGAGGGGAGCACTGTTCCTTTGAATCAGGCGGACACCTCACTCCTGAAGCGGATTCCGGGCATCGGCAGCGGACTGGCCCGCATGATTGTAGCTTACCGGCATCGTCTGGGAGGTTTTAGCCGCATAGAACAGTTGCAGGAAATCCCTTATCTTGATATGGGTTTGAACAGGTGGTTTGAATTGAAGGATGGGCCGTACCGCAAGCTTCGGGTCAACCGGGACGGATTGGACCGTCTGAGAAATCATCCGTACATGGATTTCTATAAGGCGAAGGCCATCATTGAGTACCGCCGGAAAAGGGGGCGGATAAAAGGAATGGCGCGGATAGCGATGTTCGAGGAATTCTCGGAAGCGGACATGCAGCGTCTTGCACCTTATTTTTCTTTTGATTGAATCGCATGCCGCATCAAAAAGATACCGGAAGCGGTAGACATGATCTGGTTTGTTCATTTTCAGTATTGAACGAGAAATGTTTCTCTGATAAAAAAACTTATTATGAACAAAAAAATGATGATGTGGGCATGTGTCTTGCCCCTGTTGGCTGCATGTCAACAAAATGAAAATGAACCGGAGTCAGTGGATGAGGCTGTCATGAGCCTCCAGGCATCAGTGTCATCTCCGGTGATCTCGCGTACTGTAACGGATGCGGAGGACGCATCCACTGATTTTGAAACGGGTGACCGGATCGGTTTCTTTATGCCTGGTGAGGACTCACCGGTGGAATGGACGCTGGGCAGTGACGGGTGGACATCGGAGACTCCTTTGGTTTGGGAAAATAAGGTGGATGAGTTTGAGTTCTGCGCCTATTACCCTTGTACGGAAGAAACGGCCGTGCGTACGGCTATCCCTATGCCTGACCTGAGTGCGCAGAAAGGGGATTTTTCGGAGTTGGGTACGTATGATTTCCTGGCGGCACGTCGTGTGACCGGTTACAGCGAGAACGCCGGGGCTGTGTCTTTTGTGGGGGATGACGCGTTCAGACATGTGTATTCCTTGCTCTCCATAACGGTCAAGAAGGACAAATCGGAAGAGGTGGTCCATATCAGTAAGGTGGTTCTGAGGGGCAGCGGACTGTTCAGCAAGTCAGAATACCATTTCGGAGAGACTTCTGAGGGAGATGGTATGACAGCGACAGGAGGCTCTTCGGTGGACGAGTTGGCTATCGAATATGCGGAGCCGGAGGAAGTGGTGAGTGAGACAGGTTTCTCATTTACTTTGGTATGCAACCCGACCGAGTTGGCGGTGAATCCTGAACTGGAGATCTCGTATGAACGTGACGGTATTCCGTATACCGCAAGCACCACAAAGTTGGATAAGGTATTCACTGCGGGCGTTTACAATAAATATGTCCTGAAACTGACAAAGGAAGGCCTGAAGATAGTCGGATATGACGTGACGGGATGGAATAAGAACGAGCTTCCGGAAATCGCCGTAGAGGAGACCCCGGTGGAGTGACAGACGGAATACTTTCCATGCTTGGAACAAGATTCTTTATGGCCGGAGCGGAAAGGTGTTCCGGGTCAGTATAAAATTTGAAACAGGTCTCAAAAAAATCCGGTTTTTCTTTAATATTTGCCCAAGTTTACATAACTTTGTGTAAACTTGGGTTTTTTGATGAGGCCTATTAGTAAAAAATGTAATTTTTTTGATACACTTTTTAGGCATTTCGCAAAATATTCAAGTTTGATAAGCCAAAATAACATCTTTTCATTTTGAAATATCATAAAATTGCTTTTTCTTTGTGCGGAAATAGAAAAAATAACAGCTCTTGCCATGATGTGTGGAAATGCCTTCATGTGGCAGCACGGGTTTCTTTTTTCTCGTCCGGAAAGGGAAGCGGGGTGGTGCGGCAGGTTTGGTAGACGCCAAGGTTGTTCCATTGATTTATGCTATGAGAAAACATCGTTCGTGCGTAGGTTGTTTCCTTGTCCGCGTGTAACTCAAATGCATTGAGCGGATGAAAAAGGTGTTATTTTTATGTAAGGAGTAGAAACTCACTAATTTTTTAACATAATAAACAATTATCTTATGGAAACTAAAACAACTAACAAGCAAAAGCAGGGCTTCAAAGGTATTGAAGCTGCAGGTTTGGTAATCATCGCGTGCTTTATCGTAGCATTGTGTATCTACAAGTTCGTGTTGGGTGATCCTTCGAACTTCATGAACAACGACCCGAACAATCACCCGCTGCCGGGTAACATGTTGGGTACTATCTACAAAGGTGGTGTTGTCGTACCTGTGATCCAGACATTGTTGCTGACTGTGTTGGCGTTGAGCGTTGAACGTTATTTCACTATCCGTGCCGCTTTCGGTCGTGGCAAGCTGGTTAAATTCGTGGCTCAGATCAAGGACGCTTTGGCAAAGAACGACATGCAGGCCGCTCAGGCTCTGTGCGACAAGCAGCGTGGTTCTGTAGCAAACGTTGTAGGTGCTACTTTGCAGACTTACCGTGAAATGGAACAGAACACTGAGTTGGACAAGGATCAGAAAGTGCTGGCTATCCAGAAGTCTCTGGAAGAAGCGACAGCATTGGAATTGCCTATGTTGCAGCAGAACCTGCCGATTATCGGTACTATCACTACTCTGGGTACTTTGATGGGATTGCTCGGTACCGTTATCGGTATGATCCGTTCATTCGCCGCTCTGTCAGCTGGTGGTGGTACAGACTCAGTTGCGTTGTCAACCGGTATTTCTGAAGCCTTGATCAACACAGCATTCGGTATCTTGACTGGTGCGTTGGCCGTTATCTCTTACAACTACTTTACTAACAAGATTGATAAACTGACTTACAGCCTTGACGAAGTAGGCTTCTCTATCGTACAGACATTTAACGCTACTCATAAATAAAATCCAAGGGGGCCTGTACCCCTTATATAAACGGAGTTTGATAACTAATTTAAAATAGTTAATTTATGGGTAAAGTTCAGGTTAAAAAGAAGTCCATGTTTATCGACATGACTGCCATGAGTGACGTGACCGTGTTGCTGCTTACTTTCTTCATGTTGACAGGTAACTTCATCAAGAAAGAGCCGGTGCAGGTCGTTACTCCGGGTTCTGTTTCCGAGATCAAGATTCCGGAAACGAACATCCTGCAGATTCTTGTCGAGCCGTCTGGCAAGATTTTCATGAGTCTTGACAAACAACAGGATATGGCAGCTACATTGGAGGCTGTCGGAAAGGAATATGGTTTGACATTCACTCCCGAAGAGATCAAGAAGTTCTCCGTGTTCCAGACTTTCGGCGTTCCGATGAAGAATATGAAGCAGTTCCTTGCACTTCCGGGCGAAGAGCAGGACAAGATATTGAAGAATTACGGAATTCCTTGTGACAGTGTGGACAACCAGTTCAAAGCTTGGATTCGTAATGCGCGCGCTACCAACCGTGACTTGCGTATTGCCATCAAAGCTGACCAGAGCACTCCTTATTCTGTCATTAAGAACGTGATGGGTTCTCTACAGGATTTGAAGGAAAACAGATACAATCTGATTACTTCATTGAAACAAGTGTCTGACGATTAAATAAGGAGAAAATATGGCAGAAGTACAAGATAATGGTGGAGGCAGAAAAGGAAAAGGATCCAAGCAGAAGAAAATGGCCGTCCGCGTGGACTTTACGCCGATGGTGGACATGAACATGCTTCTGATCACTTTCTTTATGCTGTGTACCTCTTTGAGCAAGCCTCAAACGATGGAGATTAGTATGCCTACCAATGATGAGAACATTACTGAAGAACAGCAGAATAAGGTAAAGGCCTCTCAGGCCATCACTTTGCTGCTGGACGCGGATAATAAGCTCTATTATTATGAAGGCGAGCCTAATTATGAAGATTATACTTCTTTGAAGGAAACTACTTACACTGCCGACGGTATCCGTAAGGTCTTGCTGCGCAAGAACTACGATGCGGTGAAGAAAGTGGAAGAGTTGAAAGTGAAGAAGGCTAATCTGGAGATTACGGAGGATGAATACAAGAAACAGGTTTCGGAAGTGAAGGGTGCAAAGGATACCCCGACTGTAATCATCAAGGCAACGGACAAGTCTACTTACAAGAACTTGATTGACGCTTTGGACGAAATGCAGATTTGCAGTATCGGTAAGTATGTGATTGTGGACATCACCGAAGGTGACCAGTTCTTGATTGATAACTATAATTCTAAGGGCCAGCTGACAATGGCTGCTCAAAGTTGAAATGTGTAACACCTTTTAAAGAAGAAAAAATATGGCAAAAATTGATCTGATTTCTTTGGAATGGTGTGAACTCATTTTCAAAGATAAGAATAAGGCATACGGTGCGTATAAGTTGCGCCGTGATTTCGGTAGACGTCAGTTGGCCGCTATCATCATCGTGATTGTGGTGGCTGCTGTAGGATTCTATCTTCCGCGTCTGATCAAGATGGCTATTCCTGAGAAGGAAGAGGAAATGCTGGAAGTGACTCAGCTTTCTCAGTTGGAAGAGCCGGAAGTGAAGCAGGAAGAGCTGGTTAAGCCGGTTGAGCAGATCGCTCCTCCTCCTCAGCTGAAGAGTACCATCAAGTTTACCGCCCCGGTCATCAAGAAAGATGAAGAGGTGAGTGATGAGGATGAGCTGAAGAGTCAGGATGAGCTGACTGAGTCTAAGGTACAGATTTCTATTGCCGATGTGAAAGGTAATAACGAACTGGACGGTGCGGATATCGCCGACCTTCAGGAAGTGATTACCCAAGCTCCGCAAGAGGAAGAGAAACCGTATACGATGGTAGAGCAGATGCCGCAGTTCCCGGGCGGTCCCGCTGAGCTGTTGAAGTATATCGCAAAGAACTTGCGTTATCCGACAATCGCACAGGAGAACGGTATTCAGGGTCGTGTAATCTTGCGTTTCGTCGTTTCTGCAACCGGTGAGGTGAAGGACATTACCGTGCTTCGTTCACTTGACCCGAATTGCGATAAGGAAGCTATCCGCGTGGTGAGCACTTTGCCGCAATGGATTCCTGGCAAGCAGAACGGACGTAATGTGCCTGTATACTATACATTGCCGATTCAGTTTAAGTTGCAGTAATATAAGCTTTGGTTTGCGTGTATGAAAAGATTGTTTTTTCTTTGTTCGATATGCCTTCTGCTGATGGCTTCATGCCAAGGGCAGAAAAAAGGTGACGGTGAGACGCTGTATTCCGGATCAATCAAGATTGCGGTAGACGATTCATTCAAGCCGATTATGGAAGAGGAGCTTCAGGTTTACCGGGCTCTGATGCCGGAAGCGGAAGTGACTCCGATTTATTGCAGTGAAGTGGAGGCTATCAATCTTCTGTTGAAGGATAGTGTCCGTCTGGTAATAGCGAACCGTCGGTTGACAGAGAAGGAGCTCGCGTCTTTTCATGCACGCAAATTTTTCCCTGAGTCGATACCTATGGCTGTGAGCGGAATCGCATTGATCACCAATCTCGAGAATACGGATTCATTGCTGACCGTGGGGCAGTTCCGGAAGATATTGCTGGGGGAAATAACGGACTGGAAGGAATTGAACCCGAATTCCAGGCTGGGAAAACTTCAGGTTGTTTTTGACAACCCGAATTCCGGGCTTATCCATTATGCGATTGATTCTATTTGCGACGGTGGAAAACTGGCTCCTACATTGACTGCCTTGAAAACGAATGAAGAGGTGATTGCCCATGTGGCGAAGACACCCTCGGCGTTGGGTGTGATCGGTGCAAACTGGGTAGGGAACAAGTCGGATACGACCCGGCTCTCGTTTAACGAATCGGTCAGAGTTATGTCCGTGAGTAATTCCGGTCATGCGACAGTTGCAAACAGCTATAAGCCTTATCAAGCGTATTTAGCTCTGAGAGAGTATCCTTTGACACACATTGTCTATATTTTGGTCAATGATCCGCGGATGGGACTTCCTACCGGCCTGATGACTTTCCTTACAGGCGATAGAGGGCAGCGTATTATTCTGAAATCGGGCATCGTACCGGCCACTCAACCGGTGCGTCTGGTCAATGTGAAAGATGAATTTTAATTTAATTAGTTAGAATATGATTAAGAGAAATAAGATATTTGGTATAATTTGTTGCGGCCTTTTGTTGTCGGCAGCCTCTTTGCAGGCTCAAGAACCTTTGGCTGCTGATTTGTCTAAGCAGGTAGAGTCTATTGCAGCGACAATCAAGGATAATCCTACAGCTGCCGCTGATGCTTTCGATGATTTGGCAAAAGGTAAGAACAAGAAAAATATTTCACTTCTGATCGCTATCGGTAATGCGTATCTGAAGGAGGACAAGACAAAAGAAGCGAAAGAGTATGCAGACCGTGCACTGAAGGTGAATTCCAAATCTTCAGAAGCTTGTATGTTCGCTGGTGATGTCGCATTGGCGGAAGACAATGTGGGTACTGCGTGTGGTTACTATGAACAGGCAATCCTCTTCGATAAGGATTGTTTTGAGGCTTATTACAAATACGCCCGTGCGTATATTGGCGTAAATCCGCAGTTGTCGGTGGACAAGCTGTTGGAACTGAAGGCCAAGCATCCTGAAGAAATTAATGTTGACCGTGAACTGGCAATCGCGTATTACCAGATGGGTACTTATAGTAAGGCGAAAGATGCTTACGATGAATTCATGAAGAAAGGTACTGCTGACAAGTCAGACTACGGTCGTTATGCCATGTTGCTTTACTTAAACAAGAACTATGACCAGTCACTGGACATGACAGAGAAAGGTATGGGCATGGATCCGGAGAACCATTTGCTTCGCCGTCTGAAAATGTATAATCTTTATGAATTGAAAAGATATGACGAGGGGCTGAAGGCAGCTGAGGTTTTCTTCCAGGATCCTGACAATCCGGATTACGTATATCTTGATTTCCTGTACCGTGCCCGTCTGTATCTCTTGCATGGAGATAAGGACCTGTCCATCGCTGAGTTCGATAAGGCATTGGAGGCTGATAAGGAAAACGAACATCCTGAAATCGCGAAAGAGGCTTCTCAGGCATATGAGAAATGGCAGAACTATCCGGATGCGATCCGTATGTACGAGCGTTATCTTGATGGCCTGAAAGGTGGTCAGGAAGACGTAAGCGACCTGTTCCTGTTCGGACGTCTGTATTATATGGCTGCGGGTTCTTTGAGCGCGCCGGCTGACTCATCCATGAATGTGGCGGTTGCGGCTGTTGACACAATCCAGAAGAAGGCTTATCTTGCGGAAGCGGATACTATCTTCGCTCAGGTTGCACGGCGTGTGCCCGACAACTATCTGGGTTATTTCTGGCGTGCGCGTACCAATGCGATGCTCGACCCTGAAACCACTTTAGGTCTGGCAAAGCCGTATTACGAAAAAGCATATGAAGTGTTGGCGCAGAATCCGAAAGCTTCCAAGTCAGTGCTTATCGAGTGTCAGAGCTATTTGGGATACTATTACTTCCTGAAGATGGAGTATGACACATCAAAAGAATATTGGAATAAGATTCTGGCTATAGATCCTGAGAATGCCACAGCCAAGCAGGCATTGGAAGGAATTGAAAATCTGCAGTAAGAGATTTATTTTTCTATTTCATATTCAAATTTTCACGGCAAAAAGCTGTTCTTTGGATAGAGGACATGAAAAACATGACGTTTTTCAATGTCCTCTGTTTTTTTGTGGAACTGTTTTTAGTAGAATCAAGATGGACTTTATAATTGATTTTATCCTGAATATTGACCAGCATATGATAGCCATAGTCCAGAATTACCACATGTGGACCTATGCGATTCTGTTTGTCATTATTTTCTGTGAGACGGGACTGGTGGTCACGCCTTTTCTTCCCGGAGATTCCCTTTTGTTTGTCTGTGGGGCGATCAGCGCGTTGCCTGGTATGCCTTTGAATGTGCATTGGCTGGTGCTGGTCGTGTTTGCGGCGGCAGTATTGGGTGATTCCAGTAATTATATGATCGGACACTTTTTCGGCAGGAAGCTGTTCAGTAATCCTTCCTCCAGGATTTTCAAGCAGAGTTATTTGGATAAGACACATGATTTTTTCAAGAAATACGGCGGAAAGACCATTATCATCGCACGTTTTGTGCCGATTGTCCGGACATTCGCTCCCTTTGTGGCAGGTATGGGTAAGATGCACTACTATTATTTTATGGTGTATAATCTTGTAGGGGCGGCAGCATGGGTGGCTTTGTTCAGTTATGTTGGCTATTTCTTCGGAGACCTGCCTTATGTGCAGAGAAACCTGAAGCTTTTGCTGGTGGCCATCATATTCATTTCTTTGCTTCCCGCGATTGTGGAAGTGGTGAGGGAAAAGTGGAAAGACCGTAAATGATTGGTCGGAGATTATCAGGAGGTGTCTGAAAAAGCGCCTCCTTTTCTTTTTCCGGGTTCCGGCCTTGGATTTTATATTCTGCGGAAAAACCCGTAACTTTGCAGCTCCTAACTTAATCAATCAAGAAAAAAGATATGAAGGCACTGAAAGAGCGGATCTTGCGCGACGGGAAATGTTTTGAGGGCGGTATACTCAAAGTGGATAATTTTATCAATCATCAGATGGATCCTGTCCTGATGAAGTCAATGGCGGTAGAGTTTGTGCGGCGTTTTGCCGGTACGGATATCAATAAGGTGATGACTGTCGAGGCCAGTGGCATCGCTCCGGCAATCATGGTGGGGTATCTTCTGGAACTTCCTGTGGTCTTTGCCAAGAAGAAAAGACCGAGCACAATGGAGAACATGTTGGTTACCAGTGTATATTCGTTTACAAAGGATACCACTTATACCGTATGCGTGAGCAAGGATTTCCTGTGTCCGGGCGACAAGGTGCTTTTCATCGATGATTTTCTTGCCAACGGGAATGCCGCCAAGGGGGTGATTGATCTGGTGGGCCAGGCGGGAGCGGAACTGGTGGGGATGGGATTCCTTATCGAGAAGGCTTTCCAGCATGGAGGGGATTATCTGAGAGCCGCAGGGATACACGTGGAGTCGTTGGCCATTGTGGAAAGTCTTGACAATTGCCGGATCAGACTGAAGGACTAAAAATGGAGGAGATGCGACAGGAGAACAGAGAGTATTCCGGAGGGGAAGGCCTGATTTATGGATTGAACGACCGTCCTCCGCTGAAAGATACACTTTTCGCGGCTTTGCAGCATCTGCTGGCCATATTTGTGGCTATCATTACACCACCTTTGATAATAGCGGGAGCTTTAAAACTCGATTTGAATACAACGGGGTATCTGGTGTCGATGGCGCTTTTCGCGTCAGGTATCTCTACTTTTGTCCAATGCCGGCGTCTTGGGCCTGTGGGATGCGGACTGCTGTGCATACAAGGGACAAGCTTTTCCTTTATAGGGCCTATTATTTCTGCGGGACTGACCGGTGGACTGTCCACGATTTTCGGTGCCTGTATGGCCGCGTCTACGGTGGAAATGCTCATCAGCAGGGTGTTGCGCTACACCCGCAAGGTCATTACCCCACTGGTTTCCGGCATTGTGGTCACATTGATAGGGATGAGCCTGATCCGTGTCGGAATCACCGCATGCGGAGGTGGGGCGGCGGCTCAGGCGGACGGAACGTTTGGGGCGTTCCAGCATGTAGGACTGGCCGCGCTGGTACTGGTGCTGATAATCCTTTTCAACCGAAGCTCGAACCGTTATCTGAGAATGAGCTCCATCGTGATAGGTCTGCTGGCAGGATATGTGCTGGCATGGATGCTGGGTATGGTCAGTTTCTCGGATGTGCAGAGTTTCGGAGGATTTAATGTCCCTGTCCCGTTCCGTTACGGCATCTCGTTTGACATTTCCGCCATCATCGGTCTGGGACTGGTGTATCTGATTACGGCCATTGAGGCGTATGGTGACATTACCGCCAATTCCCTAATCTCCGGTGAGCCGGTAGAGGGAGAGAAGTTCGTGAAGCGTGCTTCGGGAGGCATTCTTGCCGATGGCTTCAATTCGATGATAGCGGGTATGCTGAATTCGTTTCCAAATTCAATTTTCGCCCAAAACAATGGGATGATCCAGCTTACGGGTGTGGCAAGCCGTTACGTGGGTTACTTCATTGCGGGTTTCCTGATTTTGTTGGGGCTTTTCCCGGCGGTGGGGCTGGTGTTCTCGCTGATGCCGGAGCCGGTGTTGGGAGGTGCCACCCTGTTGATGTTCGGGACGGTGGCCGCAGCCGGAATACGCATTATCGCTTCTCAGAAGATGGACCGTAAGGCTACGTTGGTCATTGCGCTAAGCCTTTCTTTCGGTCTGAGTGTGGAACTCGTTCCTGACATTCTCTGCAAGTTGCCCGAGACGGTGCGGAATATCTTTTCGTCAGGTATCACCGCCGGTGGGCTGACCGCGATTGTCTCCAATTTGCTGATCCGTATAAAGGACTGATCTATTTTCCGAAAAAAAACAAGCAAAGACACGGAGCACAGAGTAAACATTCTCCTGATCATCAGGAATATGAATGACTCTGTGCTCCGTGTCTTTGTATACCAGTATAATTTATATTTGGGTGTCGCCTCTTTCTGTTTCAGAGGCGGACCGTTTTTATCTTGCCGCGAAGAACAGTGACTGGCCGTTGGCCGCACGTGCTTCAGCCATTCCTTGCAAGTCCGGAGAAACGGTGATCGGGGTTCCGTCCGCCTGCTTGAAAGTGATGGTTCCGTCCTCGTTCATTGTGATGAGCTCGAAGCTCTGTCCGTTGTTTGTCACGGCGTTCCATGTACGGTTGTCCTGATTGTATACCAGATTCAGCGGTCTGTCTTCCTCGCCGATCTTAGTGATGGTATAGCCGTCCTCATTGGTTCGTACCAGATATTCTCCGTCCTCGCCTTTCACTGTCTTTACGCTGCCCACGTCGGCCAACGGGTTCGAGCCTGACCAGAACTCGATGGAGTTCAGTATCAGGATGTCGGCAAAGTAAGCCACTTCATATACAGGGATGATATGGAAGGCCAGGAATACGATTTCATTCACGAACTTATGTCCGATGCCCTGGTTCCATTCTCTCAGATTGTTCCACAGGCCGAACGAGCCGATACATGATGAACACATCAGGCTGCATCCTAAGGCTACACAAAGGACTTTCATTTTTGTTGTTTTCATACGCATTATAAATTAAATAAGTTAAGAGTCTGTTTCAGGTCTTGTATTTCTCACAAAGTTAGGATATAATTTCGGTTTGGCAAGAAAATGGTTTGAAAAATTACTATCTTTGTGCGTTTTTTTGCAACTTAATATTAAATTATCAATAAAACTTAAAGATGAAAGAACATATTCAGAAAAAATTGAGTGACTCGAAGGTGGCACGCTGGACGGCCCTGATGATTGTGTCGTTTACCATGATGTGCGCGTATTTCCTTACCGATGTGATGTCTCCTCTGGAGAATCTGCTGACAACGAAGGGGAGGGTGGTGTATTTCACGGACAATACGTCCATGTCGGCCGATTCGTTGGTGACCAAGGCGAATCTTTTTGCCATTGCCAATTCCCTGTCGGAACCCGATCTGACCGCTGATAAGGTGGAGGCCGGAATGGAGCTTCAGTTTCTGGAAAATGCCGAAGGTCCACAGGGGGCTGTCAAGAAGACCGTCAGTGCGGTGGCCGACGGGGAAGGATGGTCAAGTTCTGAATATGGCTTCTTTTCGGGTGCGTACGGCATGATCAATGTGTTCCTGTTGATGCTTTTCTTTGGCGGACTGATTCTGGACAAGATGGGAATCCGTTTCACGGGGATGATGTCGTGCGGGATGATGCTGTTGGGCGCTCTGATCAAATGGTATGCGCTGGTGAGCGATTTCGGTGATTCCCAGTTGTTCGGCATGCCGATGCAGGTGGCTCTGGCTTCAGTGGGATTCGCCGTCTATGGGATGGGAGCCGAGATTACAGGAATTACGGTGTCGAAGATCATCGTGAAGTGGTTCACTGGCAAGGAACTGGCGTTGGCCATGGGACTTCAGGTGGCCATGGCGCGTATCGGTACAGCCGTGGCGTTGGGTGTGAGCCTTCCGGTGGCCCAGATGATGGGAGCCGTGTCTTATCCGGTGTTGTTCGGGCTGATTGCCCTGTGCGCAGGTTTCATCTTCTATCTGGTATATTGTGTGATGGACCGCAAGGAGGATGCCTCGGAGGTTTCCGTACGCGAGGAGGCTGGTGAGAAGGAAGAGGAAGGTTTCAAGATGTCCGACCTGAAACTGATTTTCGGAAGCCGCGGCTTCTGGCTGATCGCCCTTCTTTGTCTCATTTTCTATGCCGGTGTGTTCCCGTTCCTGAAGTTCGCCACCAAGCTGATGATCTACAAGTACGAGGTGCCGGAGTCGTTTGCCGGACTGATTCCCGCGTTGCTGCCGTTCGGGACGATTCTGCTGACCCCTCTTTTCGGCTCACTTTATGACCGTATCGGAAAGGGAGCCACGCTGATGATTATCGGTTCCTTCATGCTTATGGTGGTACATGTGCTGTTCACGCTTCCTGTCATGAACTACTGGTGGTTTGCGGTGATCGTGATGATTGTGCTGGGCATCGCCTTCTCGCTGGTGCCGAGTGCCATGTGGCCTTCCGTACCGAAAATCATTCCTTTGAAGCAGCTGGGTTCTGCCTATGCCATCATTTTCTATATCCAGAACATCGGTCTGATGGCTGTGCCTTGGCTGATCGGTTGGGTGATCGATCGTTTCGCGACATTGAGAGATGCGACCGGAAACATTGTTGGTTATGACTATACGGTGCCGATGGCCATCTTCTCCGTATTTGGCTTGTGCGCCATCGTCATTTCCATGATGCTTCGTGCGGAGGATGCGAAGAAGCATTACGGACTGGAAGAGGCGAATATCTCGAAATGATCCGGGACAGCCTCAGGGCAGAAAGGTGAAAACACCCTGATGTTTTCTATAGTCCGGCTCGTGGACCGTATGATCCACGCCGGTGGTCTATACGGTCCAGCCCGTGGACTATACGGTTCACGGGCTGGACCATAGTTTTTTTCAAGACGTTTTCTGAAAGTTCTCTTGTCGCCTTATCTTTGTTACTGGCGGTTGTCCGCTCCCCACATCAGTTTGTCCTTCAGTGTGTTGAAGAAAGAATGGTCGCAGCGTTTCACGATACGGATAAAATATTCGGCCCTTCTGATGGTCAGCCGTGTGCCTTCCCGGCAAGTCTCGCTCCGTCCGTCCACGGCTACCAGGAAGTTGTGGCTCCGGCTTTCCACGTCGAGAATGATTTCCCAGTCGTCGCGCAGCACGATCGGGCGCACGTTGAGGCTGTGTGGGGCTACGGCGGTGAGACTGAACGTGCCGCTTTGCGGGACCATGATGGGGCCTCCCACACTGAGCGAGTACCCCGTGGAACCCGTTGGAGTGGCCACTATCAATCCGTCCGCCTGATATACATTGAGAAGCTCGTTGTTGACATATGCCCGGATGGTGATCATCGACGAGTTGTCCTGTTTCAGTACCGCGATCTCGTTCAGACCGTAAGGATACCCCTTGAGCACCTGTCCGTTGCAGGTCAGCTTCAGCACACGTCGTGGCTCGGCAAGATATTTCCCCCGGTAGATCTCGTTGAACGTGTCCTCCATCTCGTTCGGTGAGATGGCGGCCAGGAATCCCAGCCGACCCGTGTTGATTCCCAGAATCGGAATCTCCTTGTTGCCTACTCTGCTGGCGGCTTTCAGGAAAGTCCCGTCACCTCCGATGCTGAGTGCCATGTCGGCCGAGAAGTTGTTGCCCTCAAACACCTCCAGTCCGCCCAGGTCTGTCTGAGTGTGGTGTTTCAGAAAGTAGTAGAATTCTGCGCTGATGCATATCTCCGCGTCTCTCTGGCGCAGAATCTTCAGTAGGTGGGCGATATGGGCTGACTTGTGTTCCTGATACGTGTTCCCGAAAAGGGCGAATTTCATGTTTGGTTGCATATATTGTCGCTTTTTATCAATCTTTTTGTAGGATAACATGGCAGGGTTTCCGTAAAACCTGCTAACTTTGCATATTGTTGACGCAAAGATAGTGATTTTCGTGTAAAAAGGATTTGCGTCATGGTGAAATTGCGTGACAGATAACAGATTGGGAAACAAATTACGTTGATATACTTATGATGCTTACTTTACTGGCAGCGGCCCAGGCGGCCGCTGGGACATTGGCCGGAGAGAATCCGGTACTTACGCCTGTGACAACGGGCGAGCCTGAGATGGACCTTTGGGACATGGCCTGCAAGGGAGGTTGGATAATGATTGTACTGGCGGTGATGTCGGTCATCGCGTTCTACATCTTCTTCGAGCGTGCGGTGACCATCCGCAAGGCGGGCAAGGACGACCCGCTGTTCATGGACCGTATCCGTGATTATGTGAAGTCGGGCGACGTGAAATCGGCCGTCAACTATTGCCGGATGACCAACACACCTTCCGCGCGGATGATCGAGAAAGGTATCCAGCGCATGGGACGTCCGGTGGCCGACATACAGGCGGCTATCGAGAACACGGGAAACATCGAGGTGGCCAAGCTGGAGGACAAGCTTTCCATCATGGCGACCATCTCAAGCGGAGCGCCCATGTTGGGCTTTCTGGGAACGGTGACCGGTATGGTGCGTGCTTTCTGGAATATGGCGAACGCCGGCAACAACATTGATATCACGCTGTTGTCGGGCGGCATCTATGAGGCGATGATCACCACCGTGGGCGGTCTGATTGTCGGAATCGCGGTGATGTTCGCCTATAATCATCTGGTGTACCGCATAGACAAAGTGGTGGGCCAGATGGAGGCGCGCACGATGGCCTTCATGGACCTGCTGAACGAACCTCACTCTTAATTCCTGGGATATGGCATTGAAAAGAAGACAAAAGATATCGCCGGTGTTCAACATGTCGTCCATGACCGACCTCATCTTCCT
Source organism: Candidatus Phocaeicola excrementigallinarum (assembly GCA_019120125.1). GTDB lineage: Bacteria > Bacteroidota > Bacteroidia > Bacteroidales > Bacteroidaceae > Phocaeicola > Phocaeicola excrementigallinarum. The sequence goes on from DWVR01000064.1 coordinate 81,413, forward strand.
GTTGCTGATATTCTTTATGATCACTTCCACCATGGTGTCGCCGAACGCCATCAAGGTGCTCTTGCCGCAGGGTTCGGAGCAGACTTCGGCAAAGCCTATGACGCGGGTGATCATCGACAGGAACCTGAACTATTACGGGGCGTTCGGCAATGAGGACGAGATGCCGCTGGATGTGGATGAGCTGACGGCCTTTCTGCAGGAATGCGCGCGGAAGGAGCCGGACATGTATGTGGCGCTTTATGCCGACGAGTCGATACCCTACAGGGAAATTGTGAGGGTGTTGAACATTGCGAACGAGAATCATTTTAAGATGGTGCTGGCTACCCGTAGGCCGGATAAGAAATGACCGGAATGAAAAGGAGTAAGATAACAGGAGTCGTTTGTACGGCAGTGCTTCATCTGGCGGTGCTGGCATTGCTTTTCCTTCTCAAGCTCACTGTCCCTGAGGAGCAGGAAGAGGGGGGTGTGCCTGTTATGCTCGGTGATTCCGAATCGGGAGGCGGTGACGCGGACGCGTATGAGTTGACCGAGGTGGACATACAGCCTGTTCCTGAGCAGCCGGAAGAAGTCGTCACGGAAGAGCAGCCGATAGTGGCACAGACGGATGAATCGCCCATGAAGGTGAAGAAGGAACCTGAGAAGAAGGAAGTACAGCCAGAGAAAAAGGAACCGGAACCTGAAGTGGCTGTGAAGCCAAAGGAAAAGACGGAGGCCGAGAAACGTGCCGAGGCGGAAAAGGCCGCGGCCCAGGCGGCGGCCAGCAAGATTGCCGGAGCTTTCGGGAAAGGTTCCAAGATGGGCGGCTCTGGAAACGGTTCAGAGACGGGCCGGCAGGGCAGTCCCACGGGCAATGGCAGTGAAGGAAAGGCTACGGGTGTGGGAGGTGTCGGCGTGTTCGACCTGCAGGGTCGCTCGTTGGGAACCGGATCGTTGCCTGTGCCTGTCTATAACGTGCAGGATGAGGGACGCGTGGTGGTCACAATCGTAGTAGATCCCGCGGGACGTGTCATCCGTACCGGCATCAACAAGCGTACCAACACCGTAAATCCGGCCTTGCGCCGCGCGGCGTTGGAGGCGGCCGCAAAGGCCCGTTTCAATGAGATAGACGGGGTGGACAACCAAAGCGGAACCATCACCTACTATTTCAAGTTGAAGTGAGGGTTGTTGAGGAGGTAAAGGAGATGTCGCCTGCAGGCAGTTTGGGAGATAAAGTCCGAATGCATTTCTCATGGGACTTGCCACATTATTGCTGTACAATTATACAACTTACTACTATAAATTACCAGTTATGAAAACAGTTTGTATTTTTTTGGCTGAAGGTTTCGAGGAGACCGAAGCGTTGTTGCCGTTGGATATCCTTCGTCGTGGGGGAGTGAGTGTGATGACCGTATCCGTAACGGGCGACAGAACCGTGAAGGGTGCCCATTCAGTGCCTGTGGTCGCTGACATGTTGTTTGAGGACCTGAAGGAAGAGGATGTGGAGATGGTCGTGCTTCCCGGAGGACTGCCTGGGGCAACCAATCTCGACGCGCACGAGGGACTTGACAGGCTGGTCATGAGCTTTGCCGGTGCATGCAAGCCGTTGGCCGCTATCTGCGCCGCTCCCATGGTCTACGGACGCCGTGGATTGTTGAAAGGCAAGAAGGCCACCTGCTATCCCGGATTCGACAAATATCTGGAAGGGGCGGAATATACAGGCAATATGGTGGAACGATGCGACAACTTTATCCTGGGCAAAGGCCCGGCCGCAGCTGCCGACTTTGGATTCGCGTTGCTGGAGAAGCTTGCCGGAGAGCCTAAGGTGCAGGAAGTCAAATCAGGAATGCTGTTTGCCTGATGAGACATTGGCTGATTGTTGTGGCTGGCGGAAAAGGACTGCGTATGGGAGGAGATGTGCCGAAGCAGTTCCTTCCCGTAAAGGGAGTGCCGGTGCTGATGCGTACGCTTCAGGCTTTTTCTGCCTGCGACAAGGATATGGAATTCATTGTGGTGCTTCCGGAAGAACAACGTTCTTACTGGGAGCATCTTTGTTTGGAATACGGTTTCCGCATTCCTCATCAGGTGGTTTCGGGAGGCGAGACGCGTTTTCATTCCGTAAGAAACGGACTGGCGCTGGTTCCCGGTACGGAAGGAGTGGTGGGAGTACACGATGGGGTACGTCCTTTTGTCTCTCCCGAGGTGATTAAGGAATGTTACCGTCAGGCGGCTGGTAAAGAGGCGGTGGTGCCGGTGGTTGACGTGGTGGAGACGGTGCGCAGACTTCTGCCGGATGGCAGCAGCGTGACGGTTCCCCGCAGTGAGTACAAGCTGGTGCAGACTCCCCAGGTGTTTACCGTAGAACTCCTGAAACAGGCCTATGCACAGGAGTATGTGCCGGAGTTTACCGATGACGCCTCCGTGGTGGAGGCCCTGGGCCATCCGGTGTGTCTGGTGGCCGGGAACCGTGAGAATATCAAACTGACCACTCCTTTTGACTTGAAGGTGGCCGAATCGCTCATACCGGACTGATGGTTGACTTGTCTGTACGCGACATAAAGTTTCTGCAAGGGGTAGGTCCCCAACGTGCGGCGATTTTGGAGAAGGAATTGGGGATCCGTTCCTTCAAGGATCTGCTGTATTATTTCCCGTACAAGTACGTCGACCGCAGCCGGCTGTATCTTGTCCGTGAGATTGACGGGAACATGCCTTATATCCAGTTGCGTGGCAGGATATTAAGCTTTGAGACATTCGGTGAGGGACGGCAGCGCAGGCTGGTCGGGCATTTCACGGACGGTACGGGAGTGGTCGACCTGGTGTGGTTTCAGGGGCTGAAGTATGTGGAAGGGAGATTCAAGGCGAATGAGGAGTATATTGTTTTCGGGAAGCCCACCGTGTTCAACGGGCGCATCAATGTGGCGCATCCCGACATTGATCCGGCGGATTCCCTGAAACTGAGTGAGATGGGGCTGGAGCCTTATTATAATACTACGGAAAAGATGAAGCGCCATAATCTCCACTCGCATGCCGTGGAGAAACTGATGAAGAATCTTTTCCATGTCCTTCGGGGGGAGACGCTCGATGAGACGCTCAGTCCTTCGATGGTGGCCGCCTGCCATTTGATGCCGTTGTCCGAGGCATTATACAACATTCATTTTCCCCGCAATCCGGAATTGCTCCGGAAAGCGCGTTATCGGCTGAAGTTTGAGGAGTTGTTTTATGTGCAGCTGAACATTCTCCGTTACACCAAGGAGCGGCGGAATAAGTTCCGCGGACTGGTGTTCAGTAAGGTCGGGGATATCTTCAATACTTTTTATTCCAGAAACCTGCCGTTCGAGCTGACGGGAGCCCAGAAACGGGTCATCAAGGAGATGCGGCGTGACATGCGCGGCGGACGTCAGATGAACCGTCTGCTTCAGGGCGATGTGGGAAGTGGAAAGACACTGGTGGCCTTGATGGTCATGCTCATTGCTTTGGACAACGGTTATCAGGCCTGCATGATGGCTCCTACCGAGATACTGGCCGCCCAGCATTATGAGACGCTCACCCGTTTTCTGGACGGGATGGATGTGCGGGTAGAGCTGTTGACCGGAAGTGTGAAAGGCAAGCGCAGGGAAGACATTTTGCGCGGCTTGCTTACGGGCGACGTGCATATTCTGGTGGGCACCCACGCGGTGATAGAGGATACGGTCGGCTTTTCTTCCCTCGGTCTGGTGGTGATAGACGAGCAACACCGTTTCGGCGTGGCGCAGCGTGCCAAGCTGTGGGCCAAGAGTTCCATTCCGCCCCATGTGCTGGTGATGACGGCCACCCCCATTCCCCGTACGTTGGCCATGACACTTTATGGAGATCTGGACGTGTCGGTCATCGATGAGCTTCCTCCCGGCAGGAAACCCGTCCGGACCATCCACCAGTTCGACAACCGCAGGGCAAGCATGTATGCCTTCATGCGGAAACAGATTCAGGAGGGGCGTCAGGTGTATGTGGTCTATCCGCTGATCCAGGAAAGCGAGAAGATGGATATCAAGAATCTGGAAGAGGGATACATGCATGTTTGCGAGGCATTTCCGGAATATAAGGTCAGCAAGGTGCATGGCAGGATGAAGCCGGCCGAAAAGGAGGAGGAGATGCAGCGTTTTTTGCGGAATGAGACACAGATCATGGTGGCCACTACGGTCATCGAGGTAGGTGTGAACGTGTCCAACGCGTCTGTCATGGTCATTGAGAATGCGGAACGTTTCGGACTTTCACAGCTTCATCAGCTTCGCGGAAGGGTCGGAAGGGGTGCCGACCAGTCGTACTGCATTCTTGTGACCGGCTATAAGCTGACAGAGGACACTCGTAAGCGCATTGAGATTATGGTACAGACCAATGACGGGTTCGAGATTGCCGAGGCCGATCTGAAACTCCGTGGCCCCGGCGATCTGGAAGGCACTCAGCAGAGCGGGGTGGCCTTCGACCTGAAAATTGCCGACATAGCCAGGGACGGACAGCTTCTGCAATATGTGCGTGGCATTGCGGAAACTTTGCTCGATGCGGATCCCAACGGTGAAAACCCTGAGAACGCCATTGTCTGGAAGCAGTTGAGGGAGTTGAGGAAAAAGGACGTGAACTGGTCTGTAATATCTTGATTTTTCAGTGCTTTATTCGGAGGGCATCAGACTATCAGTTCGTAGTCGACAATCCCTATCCACCGTCCGAACTTGTACCCCACCTCATGAAAATGCGATGCCTGCCTGAACCCCAGTCTTTCATGGAACGCCACACTCTCTTCATTCTCTTCGGTGATGCAGGCTATCAGGTTGTGGAATCCTTTTTCCCGGCATGTCTTGACCAGTGCGTCCATCAGTCGGCTTCCTATGCCCTGATGTTTGTAAGACGGATGCAGATAGACGGTGGTTTCGACTGTACGGTCATAGGCCGCTTTCTCTTTCCAGCCATGTGCGTAGCAATAGCCGACGATCTTGTCCCCGTCCTCATACACCAGATAGGGATATCGGGAGGAGATTTGTCGGATGCGTGTCTCCATTTCTTCTACACTGACAGGTTCAAGCTCAAAAGTGATGGTGGTGTTCTTGATGTATTCGTTATAGATGCCGGCAATCTGCGCCGCATCCTGTGGGGTGGCTTGGCGAAGCATGTGGTTGATCATTGACAGTTGGTAATTGGTGGGTTTCAGACTGCTTAGGCTTTATTTTCAGAGCGCCAGTCCGATGGTGAGCAGAAGGGCGAACACGAACATGTTCCGTGAAGTCTCTCCCAGAATGCGGTTCAGTTCTTTCCCTTGGTAGATTCTTGCCATCCGGACAGTGGTGAGAATGTGGAAGAACAGGTAAAGCTGGGGCAGGAGTGCCGCATAGACCTTTCCGAGCATCACGAAATAGAAACAGCACCAGCAGGCAAGGAGGCCCAGAATGAAATACAGGATAAGGCCTGTACGGGCACCGAAGCGGACAACCAGTGTGCGCTTGCCGCTGACTACATCCTGCTGGCGGTCGCGGAAATTATTCACCATCAGCAGGGTGTCGATGACCAGTCCGCAGGCCAGCGAGCCCATGGTCACCGCAGTGTTCCAGTCGTGGGCCATCACATAGTAGGTGCATCCTACGGGTACGAAGCCGAAGAATACCAATACCAGCAGGTCGCCCCATCCCCTGTAGGCCAATATCGTGTAGAGAAAGGCGGACACGATGCAGGCCACGCCCACCAGAATCAGTTCCCAGCCGCCGTAGCGGAGCAGGCAGAGACCGATGATGGCCGCCAGTCCGGTGACGGTGACAATACCCGTTTTCATGGCTTTCACGGTGATCCATCCTTGTGCGCAGGCGCGTTCCGGTCCCAGTCGGTCTTCCCGGTCACTTCCTTTCAGAAAGTCAAGCAGATCATTGATGAGGTTGGAGTCGATTTGCATCAGAAAGGCGAAGAGAAAGCACAGGATGGCGGGGATGGTCTGGAAATGGCCGTATATGTAGGCCAGTGAGCATCCGGTCATTACGGGGACGGCGGCGGCAGTCAGTGTCTTGGGACGGGCCGCCAGCAACCATGCTTTGAAGGAATTGGTCTGTACTGTTTCCATTTTCTTACGGATTTTGTAACGGATGTCAATTTATGAATCCGTGTGCAAATTTAAACGATAATTAGACGTGGAGGCGTAAAAACAGGAGTTTTATTCGAAATTGCCTTGCTGTTTTTCCACTTCACGCAGCTTTATCCTGTTCATCTTTTTCTGCAACTCCTTGATCCGGCGTTCTTGTTCGGACTGGCTTTGGATAATTGGCTTGTAAGAGTTGCCGTCGGCGCGGTCCGGTTTGTTCAGTTCGTCCGGACCGACTATCAGTCCATGATCGGACTTTGATGTGCGGATGGTCAGTTCTGCCGGTTCCGGAGTCTGTTTTCCTTCCCAGGCGACCGATGCCTTTATCCTGATTTCTCCCGGACGGGTTGTCGAGCGGACCAGTATGGGGGCTGTCCCCCATGAGACGGGACAAGGATTGGTGAAACTTTCCGCGTTTCCCACCAGGGTGCCTTCTCCTTCAATCTCGAATACAATCTTATAGTTGTTCAGCCGCTTGATCACTCCGTTGTGGTCGGCCACCGCCGCGATGACAGTCATCAGGTCTGAACCGTCGGCTTTCATCTCCATTCCCTCGCTGTCGGCCCACAACAGGATCTTGCTTGGGCGGCGTGAGGGCATCACCTTGTGTGTGGCCACCACCTTGCCGTCCATGATACCCTCGGCCAGCAGATAGGATTCCTCCTGCCTTCCGTTTCTTGACAGCCGTTTGTCGCGCATCACGTCGAACACATCCTTGAAGGTAATGACGGGCGACGGCATCCCTTCCTTCTCCTTGTGTTTGTGGTATGTGTATACCGTTCCTCCCTGGCAGCAGGTGAGGCGGACCTCCTCACAGTTGCTGTAGACGGTCACATCGGCGGGTGAGAAAGGGGTCATGGCGTGGGCGATGTACACCATCGGTCCGGTCTCCGCCGGTACCTTGTCATTCCTGTACGGGCTCCGTTGGGCGCAGAACATATAATATGAGTACTTGGGCTGGCGGAAGGCGTCCATGATTCCTCCGTAGAACGGGTCGGGATGATACCCTCTTTGATGGTCGAAAGAGTGCCAGAGGCATCCTCCCACATGCTGGCGTGTGGTGCGGTACAGCGCATCGTAGCAGGTATAAGTGTAGTCCGGTCTGGCATATCCTTTTGCCTGGACGAGCATCGGTATCTCTCCCCACGCGCGGCTTGCACGGCTTGGAGAGTTGTGCGAGTTCCAGTCATCCACATTGTCGCCCCATTCTCGGGTGAAATAAGTGATGCCGGGGGCATAGGCCTGTGTTTCCGACGCGCCGGCATCCCCTCCGGTCACCGGGTGACAGAAATGGACGGGAAAGAACTCTTTTCCATCGGCTATGGCGTCGCAGGCTGCATAGCAGTATGGATAAGGATATTCTTCCTTGATGATCCTGCTGGCTTTTTCCGCAAAGTCCGAAGGATAGCTGGTTTCGTTCAGGATAGGTTCCCAAAGCCATACGGAAGGGCGGTTCCGGTCACGGCGCACCATATTGCGTATGTCGCTGTATACAAGTCGGGCGAACCGGGGAGTGTCGTTCCAGAACTGCCATCCCGGAGTGTTGACGATGACAAAAAGTCCCAGCTCGTCGCAGGCGTCCATGAAGGCGGGATCCTGGGGATAGTGCGCGTTGCGGATCACTTTCAGTCCTGCGTCCCGCAGTTTCTTGGCGTCTCTCCAGTGGAGACTGTTCGACAAGGCGTTGCCCACTACTGCGAAATCCTGATGGCGGTTCGCGCCTATCAGCGGTTCCGGATAAGGCTTGCCGTTCAGCCAGAATCCGTCTTTCCCCTTGAACTCGATGCTGCGTATTCCTACCCGTTGGCAATATCCGTCGGTCACTGTTCCGTCCTTATCCTTTATATAGACGTGCAGGCGGTAGAGACAGGGATTGTCGGGACTCCACAGTTCCGGTTGTTTAAGAGTTATTCTGTCTGTGACGGCGGCGGCTTTTCCGTTGCCTATCCGTATGGGCTGTCCTGTATGGGCCACGGTTTTTCCTTCTTTGTCAAGCAGTTCATATTCTATCCGTCCGGAGAAGGGGATACCCGACTGGTTGCGCAGGTGCGCGTCGAGTCTGATTTGGGCTGACTGTTCTGATATCTGGCCGAAGGAGACGAAGAGTCCTCCTCCTGCCGTCTCATTCTCATAATTCGGGTCGGTGATGTATACAGGATTATGCACGATCATCCAGCAGTCTCGGTAGATTCCTCCGCAATAGGTGAAGTCCAGTACGTCCTGTGCCTTTCCGGGGGGATAGGAAGGGTTGTCGCTGTTGTCGGTCCATACGGCTATCACATTGTCTTCTCCGGATTTCAGTGAGGAACTCACGTCTATGATGACCGGCAGGTATCCTCCTTCGTGTTCTTTCATCAGGATTCCGTTGACCCATATCTTCGATTTTCCCATGATCGCCTCGAAATACAGGAAAAGCTTCTTGCCTTCCCAGCTCTTTTCGGGAGTGAAATGTTTCCGGTACCACACTTCTCCCTGGTAGTTGACACATCCGCTGGCTTCGGTGGGAAGTGTCTCGATACCGTCGGGGAGAGAGACCGTTTCCCAGCCGCTGTCATCGAAGTCTTTTTGTCCGGCCCCTTCCGCGGCCCCTTTATGGAAGCGCCAGGCAGGGTTCATGGAGAATGCTTCCCGGCCGGTGTCCGGCAGCGGAAAGAATCCTGCGGTGGAGAAACGGGGAACGCTCCATGCGGCGTACACGCACAGGCAGAGGATGATGAGCAGTGTTGTGAAACGTTTCATGGCGGTTGGTCTTATTGTCTTCAGATGGTTTTTGAGGTAAAGTTATCCAAATTTTGTCAATATTCCGTCATTATTCCGTATTTTCGTGATGTTTTTGTTGGACATGGAGGCATGGGACTCTTGTCTTTAGACCGGGCGGAAGTCCTTCCTGTGCTAAGTGTCTTGTCGGATATGGTTGGCTTATGAAAAAGATTCTGTATGGATATATCCCTTTTCTGTTTGTGGCGGCGTTTCTGTTCACTTCGTGTGCCACGGCCTCTTTTTCCAGATATAAGGGAGTGGGACGTATCAAAAAGTATGATTTCTACAGTGAACAGGTGCCTGAGTCGTTTGACGGATTCCGGATCGCCTTTGCCACGGACTTCCATTATGAGAGCCGGTTCACCTCGAAACGTCTGCCGGGTGCCGTACGTGCCTTGCAGGACACGCATGCCGATGTCCTTCTGTTGGGAGGCGATTACCGGGGCAGGGAAGGCGGCGATATGGAGGAGCTTTTTGCCGCGCTAAAGGAAGTGCATGTCCCGTATGGCACGTATGCCGTGATGGGCAATCATGAGCGGGGAGAGGCCGACACCTTGGTGCGTCGGGCAATGGCGCGCACCGGAGTGCATCTGTTGGAACATCAGGTGGACACGCTTTGGAAGGGGAAGGAATTCATCCTGCTTTGCGGTATCCGTAATCCGTTCGATTTGGACCGGAACGGTGTCTCGCCCACTTTGTCACTCAAGCCGGAGGATTTTGTGGTGATGCTGACCCATACCCCCGACTATGTGGAGGATACGGACGTGTCGAACACAGACCTGGCGTTGGCGGGACATACGCATGGCGGACAGGTCAGTCTTTTCAAGCGGTGGACTCCCGCCCGTTTCTCGAAATACGGCAACCGTTTTCTCACTGGGTTAAGGCATAACAGCAAAGGGGTTCCCGTCATCATCAGTAACGGGCTGGGCACCTCGCGCCGGGATATCCGCCTGTTCACTCCCAGTGAAGTGGTTCTGGTGATATTGCATTGTAAGTGAGGCTTATTTTTTAAGGGAATGTATTCACTCATATTGCGGTATACGCCACTTTTCTGCTCCACAAAGTCATGAGGATTGTTCCGGTTTTCCGCTCATTTGCATTATCTTTGCGTAAACCTTGATGTGGAGTGATTATGAAATGTCTTTTCCCGGAGCCAATGCCGATAAAAAAGACAGTCCGTAAGAATCTGTGTCTCAAAATATATGATCAATAGCATGAAAAACATTACCAAGCTTGCTGTGGCATCCGTGATATGTACGGGTGCCATGCTACAGACCGGTTGCCGGCAGCCGGCGGCCACTCCCGCCATTCCGGCGGACCCGACAATCGAGAAAAACATTCAGGAATGGCTGGACAAGATGACATTAGAGGAAAAAATCGGACAGATGTGTCAGATTACCATCGATGTGGTCACAGACTTTGAGGCCAGCCGGAAAAACGGGTTTACCCTCGATCAGGCGAAACTGGATACCGTGATCGGGAAATATAAGGTGGGCTCGCTGTTGAACGTGCCGTTGAGTGTCGCCCAGAAAAAAGAAAAATGGGCGGAGGCCATCAGACAGATTCAGGAACTTTCGATGAAAGTCATAGGCATTCCTTGCATTTATGGCGTGGACCAGATACATGGAACCACCTATACGCTGGATGGCACGTTGTTTCCGCAGGGAATAAATATGGCGGCCACTTTCAACCGTGACCTTGTGAGACGTGGGGCGGAGATCTCGGCCTATGAGACCAAGGCATGCAACATTCCGTGGAACTTCGCACCGGTGGTCGACTTGGGAAGAGACCCGCGCTGGTCGCGCATGTGGGAGAACTACGGCGAGGACTGCTACGTGAATGCCGAGATGGGAAAGGCCGCGGTGGCCGGTTTCCAGGGAGATGCCCCCAACCATATCGGAAAAGAGCATGTGGCCGCCTGCATGAAGCACTACATGGGCTATGGGGTGCCGGTATCGGGAAAGGACCGCACTCCTTCGTCCATTTCGCGGAGCGACATGCGTGAAAAACATTTTGCTCCTTATCTGGAGGCGGTCCGTCACGGCGCGTTGAGCGTGATGGTCAATTCCAGTGTGGACAACGGCATGCCTTTCCATGCCAATAGAGAATACTTGACCCAATGGCTGAAGGAGGATCTTGACTGGGACGGCCTGATTGTGACCGACTGGGCGGACATCAATAACCTGTGTACGCGCGACCATATTGCGGCCACCAAGAAAGAGGCGGTCAAGATTGCCGTCAATGCCGGCATCGACATGTCGATGGTGCCTTATGAGGTGAGCTTCTGCGACTATCTGAAGGAACTGGTGGAAGAGGGTGAGGTGCCGATGAGCCGTATCGATGATGCTGTGGCGCGTGTGCTGCGCTTGAAATACCGTCTCGGACTTTTCGACCGGCCTTATTGGAGCGTGGAGGAATATGACAAGTTCGGTTGTGAGGAGTTCTCTGAGGCCGCCTTACAGGCCGCTGAGGAGTCGGAAGTGCTCTTGAAAAACGAAGGCGGCCTGCTTCCGCTTGCCAAAGGGACGAGAATCCTGCTCACCGGTCCGAACGCCAATTCCATGCGCTGTCTTAACGGCGGATGGTCGTACAGCTGGCAGGGGGACAAGGCTGACGAATGCGCGCAGGCCTATAACACCATCTATGAGTCGCTGTGCGACAAATACGGGAAGGAACATGTCATCTATGAACCGGGTGTGACTTACGCGCCTTACAAGAACGACAACTGGTGGGAGGAGAACAAGCCGGAAATCGGAAAGGCGGTGGCCGCCGCGGGGCGTGCCGACGTGATTGTTGCCTGTGTCGGCGAGAATTCCTATTGCGAGACACCGGGCAACCTGACCGACCTGAACCTTTCCGCCAACCAGCAGGAACTGGTAAGGGCGCTGGCCAAGACCGGAAAGCCCATCGTGCTGGTCTTGAATCAGGGCCGTCCTCGTCTTGTCAAGGATATCGAGCCGTTGGCAAAGGCGGTGGTCAACATCATGCTTCCGGGAAATTATGGGGGTGACGCTCTGGCCAATCTGCTTTCCGGAGACGCCAACTTCAGTGGAAAGATGCCTTTCACCTATCCGAAGCATATCAACGCGCTTGCCACTTACGATTACAAGCCTTGTGAGAACATCGGACAGATGGGCGGCAACTACAACTACGACTCCGTGATGGACATCCAATGGCCGTTCGGATTCGGACTGAGCTACACCACTTTCCTGTATTCGGACCTGAAGGTGGACAAGACGGAATTCACCGCTGATGACGAGCTGACTGTAACGGTGGACGTGACCAATACCGGCAAACGTGCCGGAAAGGAAAGTGTGCTCCTGTTCTCATCGGACCTGGTGGCAAGCAGCACACCGGACAATATCCGTCTGCGTAATTTCGACAAAGTGTCTCTGGAACCGGGAGAGACCAGAACCGTCACGCTGAGGCTGAAAGGCAGCGATCTGGCCTTTGTGGGTTACGATGGAAAATGGAGGCTGGAAGAAGGTGATTTCAAGCTCTGGTGCGGCGGCCGGCAGGTTGATGTGAGATGTGTCCGGACCAAGATCTGGGAAACTCCGAACCGGTAATTCACATTGCCAGTCAGGCTTTCCTGAGCCATAAAAAAACGCCTTGACGTTTGTCTTAAAACGTCAAGGCGTTTCAGATAAAACATAAGGACGTTTTAAGTAAAACGTCTTGACGTTTTTTTCTTGTCCTCTAAATCTCGTCCGGCCAGGGGCAGGGCTTGCCTGTGGCTTTAAACGACGGACGCTGGCCTCCCGAATTGCGGAGGAAATTGCCAAGGTCGGCGGAGAGGTGTCTCACGACTTCCGGATTCTGTTCCGCAAGGTTGTGTTTCTCGCTGATATCCGCTTCTATGTCATACAGTTCCTTGCGTCCTGTCTCGTAGAAATAGATCAGTTTCCATTTGCCTTGCCGGATGGCGCAGGTGGCTCCGATACCCGGTCCTGTCTCGCCCCACAGGTTGGGACAGTTCCAATACAGGCTTCTTCCCTTCGAGGGGTCCCCGGTCTGCTTCAACAAGGGGACAAAGCTCCTGCCGTCCACCGTCTGCGGCACATTCCAGTCCGTGATGCCTGCCATTTCAAGAATGGAAGGGAAATAATCCTCCGCAATCACATACCGGTCGCACCGCGAGCCTTCCTGTGTGACACCCGGCCAACTGACAATCATCGGTTCCCTTACGCCGCCTTCGTAGGCCGAGCCTTTTCCGCATGTGAGCGGATAATTCTGCGTGTAAAGAGGTTCGTCGCGCCATCCGGCTCCGGTGGCATACCCTCCGTTGTCGCCCATGAAGAGGATGACGGTATTGTCGGCCTCACCGTTCTTTTCCAGCCAGTCCATGATGTCGCCCAGACTTTTGTCCATTCCCTCAATGAGCGAGGCGTATGCCGCTTCCTTGTCCGACAATCCCTTCTTCTTGTATTTGTCGAAGAAACGGATGTCTTTGTCAATCGGAATATGGATGGCGTAATGTGACATGTAGAGATAGAAGGGCTGGTTGTATTCCTTGGCCTTGTCGAGGGCTTTCAGCGCCTCTTGTGTCAAAGCCTCCGTAATGAATGTGCCTGTCTGCCAATATTTCTCAAGTCCGGGCACCGACATGAGCGAGGTGGGTTTCCCGTTTTCGTCATGTCCGTAGTTCTGCTCGCTCAGATAAGTGGCGAGTCCCCCGGCCGCATGGCCGGCTATATTGGTCTCAAAGCCGAAGTGGCAGGGATTTTCTCCCGGGGTGTCAATGGCTCCCCAATGGGCCTTGCCGCAATGGATGGTGTGATAGCCGCTGTTTTTCAGCAGCTGCACGAACGATGTGGCCACGAACGTATTCCGTGTTCCTTCCACTTGGGCTATTCCGTTATAGTTCCAGTCGGGCAGCAGCAAGGTCTCGCTCGGTGCGTCCGTAGTCTTGTTTTTCTCCAGCGTCCAGTTCGTCACCCGGTGACGGGCGGCGTTGGCGCCGGTGAGCAGACTGCATCGGGTGGGTGAACTGATGCTCGACGCGTACGCTTGCGTGAACATCATTCCCCGGGCAGCCAGCCGCTCCATATTGGGGGTTTCATAACGTTCGTTATAGAAAGTCTTCTGTGTCCAGAAAGGCAGCGAAGTGTCCTGCCATCCCATATCGTCCACCAGAAAGAAGATGATGTTCGGGCGGGTGTCCTCTTTGGGGGCGGCCGCATATACGTCCGTAAGGGCCGGCAGGGGGACAAGTCCCAAGGTAGCTACTAAATATTTGTTCATGACAATCGGTTTATTGGGTTACGTGATAGATGCTGAAATCTTTGATGAAAGGCGCGGCCGTACATTCGTCCACAATCAGACGGAAGGCCTGTGAGCTTACGGTCGGGAACGCCTCGATGCGCTTGTGGCCGACGGCACTTCCCTTTGCCACCGTGACCCACTTCCCGTCCTGCAAGGCTTCCACCCGGTAAGCCCGGATACGTTCGCCTTTCCGGATGTCTTCCTGTATCTGGCAATAATTCACCTCTTGCGGCGTCTTGAACGACAAGACAAGCTCGTTTCTCTCTTCTCCGGAAATCCGTGCCAGCGGACGGCCGAAGCGGCGTCTGATCTCTGCTCCCCATTCATGGAGACGGACCACATCGCCTTCCGGAATCAGTCCGTCGGGGTTTGGGGTGAGTCCCACAATCAGGGTCGCATTCCGGCCCACCGACTTCTCGTACATGTCCATCAGGTTTTCGAGCGGATAGACTGCACGCCCGTCGTCACCGGGTTCCCAGAACCATTCATGACGGCCGTTGTATCCTCTCAGGGGGGTGTCTGCCATGGCCGGCACCCAGAATTTTCCCTCCGGGTCCCCGTGGGCCAGCAGGCGGTTATGGTCGTCCACTCCGTCGGTCGCGTTGCTGTGGCTGTAGGGGTAGGGGAAGGTAGACCAGCAAGGGTAACCTACCGTTCCGCTTTCAGAGCCTCCCCAGCGGAGGTCGGCACGGTTCACGTTATGATAGAACAGGCAGTCCGGCTGGTATTTGTTCACGATAGGTTCCACGTCCGGCCCCAGTCCTTTGGGGTCGTCCGCCCCGCCGTCGAACCAGATCATGAACAGGGGGCCGTAACGGGTGCACAATTCCGTCACCATCTTCTCGCACAGTCGTTTGTACCATGCCTGGCGGTTCCGGGCAAACTCCCCTCCGCCCTCTGCCCTGAAGTTGTGGATGCCCAAAAGGGAATTCCAGCGGATGCCGACATAGATGCCGGGCCGGATGCCGTATTTACGGCAGGAGTTGACGAAGTCACGCACGATGTCCCCCTTTCCGTTCCGCCATTTCACGGCCTTCAGGCAATATGGGTTCACGTCACTCTGCCAAAGTCCGAAACCGGTCTCATGTGTGGCGGTCAGGATGGCAAATTTGGCTCCTGTGGCTTTTGCCGCCCTGATCCATTGGTCTGTGTCCAGACTGTCAGGATGAAAGATGTTGTAGTCCTCTATAGGGTTGATACGGTTGTTCCCTTGTCCGTACACCTGCCCGTCGAACACGTGCAGGTCATAATGGAACACCACTCCCAGTTCGGCCTCGTGCCATTTCAACTGGTGGGGGGCCGGTACCGGAATAGTGTCATACACGTTTCTTGCTCCGGTTTCCCCGAAAACCAGAAGCGTCATCGACAGCCAGATAAGCAAGTTCTTTTTCATATTATACATTTCCTGAATGGTTCATTTGTCTGTTCAAGCCATAAAAATAAGCATTTATTTTGACGAACCGCAAATGTCAGGCTGTTCTTTTGCCAAATTAAGCAAAACAGCCGGTATGTCTGGAGCGCACAGCCCAAATTGCCGGATAGAACTTTTTGGATTCCACATATTTTCATAACTTTGCGGTTTGAAAAATATTTAAACGGAACAGTTATGATACAATCAATGACCGGATTCGGAAAGGCGACCGCAATATTCGGAGACAAGAAGATCAATGTCGAGATAAAGTCGCTCAACAGCAAGGCGTTGGACCTGAATACACGCATCGCTCCACTTTACCGTGAAAAGGAACTGGAAATCAGAAACCTGCTGGCAAAGACGCTGGAACGGGGAAAAGTGGACTTCAGCATATGGATTGAGAAAGACGCGGGCGAGGCCGCCACGCCCATCAACGCCGCTTTGGTGGAGAACTATTATAACCAGATCAAGGCTATCTCTGAGAATTGTCACATTCCCATGCCGCAGGACTGGTTCGCGACCTTGCTCCGCATGCCGGACGTGCTGACCAAGGTGGATACTCAGGAACTGGAGGATGAGGAGTGGAACGTGGCGCTTGGCGCCATTGAGGAGGCTTTGCGGCATCTGGTGGATTTCCGGATTCAGGAAGGGGCTGCCCTTGAGAGGAAATTTACGGAAAAACTGGACAACATTGAGCGTCTGATGCATGCCGTCGGGCCTTTTGAGAAGGAGCGTGTGGCCAAGATCCGGGAACGGATCACTGACGCGTTGGGAAGGATCCTTACCGTGAATTACGACCAGAACCGTCTGGAACAGGAACTGATCTATTATATCGAAAAACTGGACATCAACGAGGAGAAACAGCGTCTGGCCAACCATCTGAGATATTTCCGTGAGACCATGGCCAACGGACACGGACAAGGAAAGAAACTGGGATTCATCGCACAGGAGATGGGACGCGAGATCAACACTACCGGAAGCAAGTCGAACCACGCGGAGATGCAGAATCTGGTAGTGCAGATGAAGGACGAGCTTGAACAGATCAAGGAGCAGGTGCTTAACGTGATGTGATATTTCTTTAATACCGATAAAAATGAGCAAACTGATTATTTTCTCGGCTCCGTCGGGTTCCGGCAAGTCGACCATCATCAACTATCTGCTGAAGCAGAATCTGAACTTGGCGTTTTCCATTTCTGCCACCAGCCGTCCGCCACGGGGTACGGAACGGAATGGGGTGGAATATTTCTTCCTCTCGCCCGAGGAGTTCAGGCGGCGTATTGCCAACGATGAGTTTCTGGAATATGAGGAGGTGTATAAGGACCGTTTCTACGGTACGCTGAAATCGCAGGTCGAAAAACAGCTGGCGGCCGGACAGAATGTGGTCTTCGATGTCGATGTGGTGGGCGGATGCAACATCAAGCGCTTCTATGGTGACCGTGCCTTGTCTGTATTTATCCAGCCGCCTTCGATTGAAGAGCTGCGAAAACGTCTTGTGGGCCGTGGCACTGACGCTCCCGAGGTGATCGACAGCCGCATTGCCAAGGCTGAGTTCGAGCTGGGATATGCCGACAGGTTCGATGTGCGTATTGTCAACGATAACCTGGAGAAGGCGGAGTCGGAAGCTCTGAAAGTCATTTCTGAATTCATCAACCGTCAATAAAAGACCTATGAGAACCAAGAATTCGAAGAAAGTGATGCGTATCCTTACCATACTTTGCATCTTCATCGGCTTTGCTGCCATTGCAGTAGGTGTTGTGGCCATACTTAAGGAAGAATACATCATTGCCGTGGCCATGCTGCTCGTGGCCTTGTGGCAGGTTTTCAATTTCCGCCAATGGAGAAGGACTCTCAGATAAGGACGGGAGTGTTCGGGGGAACATTCAATCCTATCCACATCGGACATCTGGCCTTGGCCAACTACTTGTGTGAGTTCGGGGCGGTGGACGAGGTGTGGTTCATGGTGTCACCCCAAAATCCTTTCAAGCGCAATGACGCGCTGCTTGATGACCGTGTCCGGCTGGAGATGGTGGAGGCCGCCGTGGACGGTTATCCCCGTTTCCGTGCCTCTGACTTTGAGTTCGGACTCCCGAGACCGTCGTACACGGTCACCACCTTGAACCGTCTGGCGGAAGCGTATCCGGAACGGGAGTTCCATCTTGTCATCGGTGCCGACAACTGGGCGGCCTTCGACCGGTGGAAATCTCCGGAAGAGATTGTCCGGAAGCATCATGTCCTGGTCTATCCCCGGAAGGGTTTCCCGCTCCGTCCGGAGACTTTTCCGCGGAATGTCCGGATGGTTGATACACCTTTGCTGGAAATCAGTTCCACTTTTATCCGCAATGCCGTACGTGAGGGGAAGGATGTCCGCTATTTCCTTCATCCGGAGGTGTGCCGTATCATTCGTGAAAGGAAGCTTTATGAATGAGTGATTCCGTGCCCGGTTTATTTGACATAATGTGAAATGTGAAAACCTGTTGGAAAATAAAAAAGTAAGGGCATGATGACAGGAGAGTAAGGAGAAAAATGTATCTTTGCACACTATTATATTTATTTGATTATGTCGTGTATTTTACATATAGAGACTTCTACGGAGGTGTGTTCGGTGGCGGTCAGCCAGGACGGAGCCTCCATTTTCTCGAAAGAAGATTTTAAGGGACCTTCGCACGCTACGGAACTGGGGGTGTTTGTGGACGAGGCTTTGTCGTTTGCCGACAGTCACGCCATTCCCGTGGATGCGGTGGCGGTAAGTTGCGGTCCCGGTTCATATACCGGTCTGCGTATCGGTGTCTCCATGGCGAAAGGAATCTGTTATGCGCTCGGTGTCCCTTTGATCGGCATTCCCACATTGGAAGTGATGTGCGTGCCTGTCCTGCTTTTCCGTGACTTGCCGGAGGATGCCTTGCTGTGTCCGATGATTGACGCCCGCCGGATGGAGGTGTATGCGACGGTGTATGACCGTGCGTTGCGTGTGAAGCGTGAGACCGGGGCGGATGTGGTGGACGAGAACTCGTACAGTGAGTTTCTTGCGGAACATCCGGTGTATTTCTTCGGAAACGGCGCCGCGAAGTGTAAGGATAAGCTGACTCATCCGAACGCCCGTTTTCTGGATGACATCCATCCGCTGGCGAAATGGATGTTCCCGTTGGCAGAGAAAGCAGTGGCGCGGAACGACTTCAAGGATGTGGCTTATTTCGAGCCGTTCTACCTGAAAGAGTTTGTTGCTTCCAAGCCCAAGAATCTGTTGTGACTGAATAATTGTAGATATGGAATATAATACCCAAAAACGAAAATTGCCTTTGCCCGAGTATGGCAGAAGCGTGCAGAATATGGTGGACCATGCGTTGACGATTGAGGACCGTGAGGAGCGTCAGCGTTGCGCCGACACCATCGTGAACATTATGGGAGGGATGTTTCCCCAGCTGCGTGACGTGGAGGATTTCCGCCACAAACTGTGGGACCATCTGGCCATCATGTCCGATTTCAAGCTGGATATCGACTATCCGGTGGAGATCGTGAGGAAAGAGAGTCTGGAGGTGAGACCCGACCGGATTCCTTACTCTCCGAACAAGATCCGCTACCGCCATTACGGGTGTTTTGTGCAGGATCTGATAAAAATAGCGGTAGACTATCCGGAGGGAGAGGAAAAGAATGTGTTGATCAGATATATCGCCAACCACATGAAGAAAGATTACATCAACTGGAACAAGGACGGGGTGGAGGACCAGAAAATTCTGGATGACCTTTGTGAGCTTTCGGAAGGGAAGATCCGTCTCTCGGCAGAGGACTATCATCTGGTGGAACAGCGTGTGTTGATTCCCCGTCGCCGTCAGGGAACGAACAACAATCAGAAACGTAAATATTGATATCATGGCTTCATTTGTCATCGAGGGTGGTTATAAGCTGCATGGAGAGATTGTTCCCCAAGGGGCGAAAAACGAGATGCTCCAGGTGCTTTGTGCCACACTGCTTACCGGCGAGGAGGTGGAAATCCACAATGTTCCGAACATTCTGGATGTGAACAACCTGATCCAGTTGTTGAGGGATATGGGGGTGAAGGTCTCGAAAACGGGAACCGACTCGTATATGTTCAAGGCGGATAATGTCGACTTGTCGTATCTGGAGACGGATGAGTTTCTGGCACGCTGTTCCAAGCTCCGTGGTTCCGTCATGTTGGTCGGTCCGTTGGTGGCCCGGTTCGGAAAGGCGGTGATAGCGAAGCCCGGCGGTGACAAGATAGGCCGCCGCAGACTTGACACGCATTTCTTGGGTATCCAGAAATTGGGCGCCAGGTTTGATTATGATCAGGGCAAGGGACTTTTCCGTATTTCCGCGGACAAGTTGAAAGGGACCTGTATGCTGCTGGACGAGGCCTCGATTACGGGAACCGCCAACATCATTATGGCAGCTGTGTTGGCCGAAGGTACCACTACCATCTATAATGCGGCCTGTGAGCCTTATATCCAGCAGTTGTGCCGGATGCTGAACAGTATGGGCGCCCGTATCTCCGGAATCGCTTCCAATCTGTTGACCATCGAGGGGGTGGGCAGTCTGAAAGGCTGTACCCATCGGGCACTCCCCGACATGATTGAGGTGGGTAGCTTTATCGGTATGGCGGCGATGACAGGAAGTGAGATCACCATCAAGGATGTGTCGTACGGGAATCTCGGAATTATTCCGGAAAGCTTCCGCCGTCTTGGCATCCGGGTGGAGCAGCAGGGTGACGATATTCTTGTTCCGGCTCAGGAACATTATCAGATAGAGACGTTTCTCGACGGGTCAATCATGACAATTGCCGATGCTCCCTGGCCGGGGCTGACTCCGGACCTGTTGAGCGTGATGCTGGTGGTGGCCACCCAGGCCAAGGGCAGTGTGCTGATTCATCAGAAGATGTTCGAGAGCCGTCTGTTCTTTGTTGACAAACTGATTGACATGGGCGCGCAGATTATCTTGTGCGATCCGCATCGGGCTGTAGTCATCGGACACGACCGGGGTTTCTGCCTGCGGGGAGGAAACATGACCTCACCGGATATTCGTGCGGGAATCGCCTTGCTGATCGCCGCGTTGGGGGCGGAAGGCATCAGCCGCATCCATAACATCGAGCAGATAGACCGTGGCTATCAGAACATCGAACAGCGTCTTTCCGCGTTGGGGGCACGTATCACTCGTATAGGATGATTGCTTATGATAAGAAAAGAAGAAGTGTTCAAAATCGGCATTATCAACAAGCCGCATGGGGTGAAGGGGGAGGTGTCGTTCACCTTCTCCGATGATATTTTTGACCGTGTGGATTGTGATTATCTGATACTTATGCTTGACGGAATTCTGGTACCATTCTTTATCGAAGAATACCGTTTCAGGTCGGATTGTGCGGCTCTGGTGAAATTCGAAGGAGTTGATACGGCAGAGAAAGCCCGTGCGTTCACCAATGTGGAAGTGTATTTTCCGATAAAGTATCTTGATGAGGATGAAGACGGGGAAATCGCTTCATGGAGCGTGTTCGAGGGCTTCAAGGTGATTGACAAGAATCATGGTGACCTGGGAGAGATTGCAGGTGTGGACGATTCGACCATCAATGTACTTTTTGTCATAGTGAAGGACGGAAAGGAACTGTTGCTCCCGGCACATGAGGAGTTCATTGTGGACTTGGACCGTAAGCATAAGGTCATACACGTGAATATCCCCGACGGATTGTTGGACTGAAAGAGACCTGTCATGAAGTGGATGCTGCGTAAATCATTCTGGAAGAATTTCAAGTTCAAGTATAAGTTGACGGTGATCAATGAAAACACGCTTGAGGAAGTGGTAGGCATTCATGTGTCGAAACTGAACGGTCTTTCCGTATTGCTTGCTGCGTGTACGGCCATTTTCCTGGTGGCGGCATTGATTATCGTGTTCACTCCTTTGCGGAATTATCTTCCCGGTTATATGAACAGCGAGATCCGTGCACAGGTAGTGAGGAACGCGTTGCGGGCTGATTCGTTGGCTGAGGCGCTGAGCCGCCAGAACCTGTATATCATGAACGTGCGGGACATTATCAGCGGACGGGTGAAGACCGATACCATTGCCTCGATGGATTCGCTCACCAGTATCCGGACTGAGGAGCTCATGTCGCGGTCACAGGAAGAAGAGCGTTTCCGCAAGGAGTATGAAAGGAAAGAGCGGTACAATCTGCGTGCTGTTCCGGAACGGACCGGAACAGGCGGACTGATATTCTACCGTCCGTCACGGGGCGTGATTACGGTAGGATTCAAGCCTGAGGAAAAACATTATGGAGTGGATCTGGCCATGGAATCGGGCGGAAGTGTACTTTCCGTGCTTGACGGAACGGTGGTATTCACCGCTTATACGGTGGAGTATGGATATGTGATTCAGGTACAGCATGTGCAGAATTTCATGACGGTCTACAAGAATTGCGGGTCGCTGATGAAGGAGGTCGGCGACAAGGTTAAAGGAGGAGATGTAATCGCATTGGCCGGAAAATCGGATGGCAGGCATTTGGAGCCGCATCTTCATTTTGAGTTGTGGCACAGGGGCCAGGCTGTCGATCCGGCAAAATATATAGTATTTTAAGCTTATGAGAAAACAGATTGCCATATTGGGTTCTACGGGGTCAATCGGAACTCAGGCGCTTCAGGTGATAGAAGAGCATCCTGACCTTTATGAGGTGTATGCGCTGACGGCGAACAATAAGGTGGACTTGTTGGTGGAACAGGCGCGGAAGTTTCATCCGGAGGCTGTGGTCATTGCCAATGAGGACAAGTATCCGCAGCTCAAGGAGGCTTTGGCCGATATGCCGGTAAAGGTATATGCCGGTACGGATGCCTTGTGTCAGATTGTGGAGTCGCGTCCAATTGATATTGTGCTGACCGCCATGGTGGGGTATGCGGGACTTCGTCCCACAATGAATGCCATCAAGGCGGGCAAGACCATCGCCTTGGCCAATAAGGAGACCTTGGTGGTGGCTGGAGAGCTGATCAACCGGCTGGCAGGCGAGTATCACACTCCGATTCTGCCGGTGGATTCCGAACATTCTGCCGTGTTTCAGTGTCTGGAGATGAACAATCCGGTGCATAAGGTTATTCTGACCGCTTCCGGCGGTCCGTTCCGGACATATACGATGGAACAGCTTCGGACGGTGACAAAGGAACAGGCGTTGAGACATCCCAACTGGCACATGGGGGCGAAAATCACGATTGATTCGGCTTCGATGATGAATAAAGGCTTTGAGGTGATAGAGGCCAAGTGGCTTTTCGGAGTCCGTCCCGACCAGATTGAGGTGGTGGTCCATCCGCAGTCGGTCATCCATTCCATGGTGGAGTTCGAGGACGGGGCGGTGAAGGCGCAGTTGGGGGTTCCTGACATGCGTCTCCCTATTCAGTATGCGTTCTCCTATCCCAAGCGTGAGCCTCTTTCGGGCGAACGTCTGGACTTTTCAAAGTACAACACGCTGACATTCGAAAAACCTGATACGGACCGTTTCCGGAATCTGGCATTGGCATACGAGGCCTTGCATCGAGGTGGAAATATGCCGTGTATCGTGAATGCGGCCAACGAGGTGGTGGTGGCGGCTTTCCTGAAAGACCAGATCTCGTTTCTGGGAATGAGTGATGTGATAGAGAAGGCCATGGTCCGTGTGCCTTTTATCCAGAATCCCGACTATGCCGATTATGTGGAGACGGATGCGGAGACCCGCCGTATTGCCGCCGAGCTGGTCATCAATGGGATGAAATGAAAGAGAGATTAATCATTAAAAACAAGAGTTGAGACAGGATGGAAACATTTTTGATTCGTGCCTTGCAGCTGATACTCAGTTTCTCAATACTGGTTATCGTGCATGAGGGCGGGCATTTTTTCTTCGCGCGTCTGTTCAGGATACGTGTGGAGAAATTCTATATATTCTTCGACCCATGGTTTGCCTTGTTCAAATTCAAGCCGAAGAATAGCGAGACGGAGTATGGGGTAGGATGGCTGCCTCTTGGAGGATATTGCAAGATTGCGGGTATGATCGATGAGTCGATGGACACCGAGCAGATGAAGCAGCCTCCCCAGCCTTGGGAGTTCCGGTCGAAACCGGCCTGGCAGCGTCTGCTGGTGATGGTCGGCGGAGTGTTGATGAACTTCCTGCTGGCACTGTTCATCTATTCCATGATATTGTTTGTCTGGGGCGACCGTTATATCGCTTTGGGAGACATGACGTATGGCATGAAGTTCAATGAGCACGCCCAACAGATCGGCTTTCGTGACGGGGATATTTTGAAAAGCGCGGACGGGAAAGAACTGACCCGTTTCAATATGGATATGATCCGGAGCATTGTGGAGGCGCGTGAGGTGACGGTAGTGCGTGACGGGGAAGAAAAGAAGATCCTGTTGCCGGAACTGAGTCTGCTGGATGTGGCAAAAGAGGATCCGATGTTCGTGGATGTGTTCTGTCCGAATGTGGTCGACTCGGTGCTGGCCGGTGGAGGTTTCGCACAGGCCGGTATCCGGAAAGGTGATACGTTGCTGGCATTCAACGGAAAGCCTTTGTCTTCCTGGAATGAGTTCCGTGATGAGCTGGGTATACTGAAGGCTCAGTCGGAACTGGAGAAAAAGACTTCCGGTGAGTTCTCGCTGGTGTATTCCCGTGGCGGAGTGCGCGATACCGTGGATGTACGGACTGATACGGGCTTTAAGGTCGGCGCGGTGGGAGGACTGGTCGATTATAAGCCGACAGAACTGGATTACGGTTTCTTTGCCTCATTCCCGGCCGGAGTAGAATTGGGAATAAACACATTGAAAGGATATGTCAGCGACATGAAATATGTGTTTACGGCAGAAGGGGCCAAGAGCCTGGGAGGTTTCGGTACCATCGGCAGTATTTTCCCGAAAGCATGGGACTGGCAACGGTTTTGGGAAATGACCGCCTTGTTGTCCGTGATGCTGGCGGTGATGAACATCCTTCCGATTCCCGCGCTTGACGGCGGACATGTGCTGTTCCTTCTTTATGAGATCATCGCACGCCGCAAGCCGAGTGACAAGTTCCTGGAGTATGCCCAGGTGGTGGGAATGTTCCTGCTGTTCGGCCTGCTTATCTGGGCGAATTTCAACGATGTGATGAGGTTTCTGTTCTGATAGCGGACGGCCGGAGAAGAAATGACAGAAGGTAAGGGATTTAGGACGGAACCGTGCCGGAATCCTTTACCTTTTTATATGGATGGAAATCATGTGTCTGGACCGGAGATGCCGGTATCTTTGCGTCCTGCTGAAAGATGAATCATTAAACCGAATATACAATGAAGAGACATTTGTTTATGGCCACTTTGCTGGCTTGTAGCGTTTGGGGTATTCAGCCTGCCGTCGGACAGGAACGGCTTCCGGAATACTTGCAGGCAGAGAAGTTTACCAAGTCCAAACTCGACCACATGCTGTTCTCGACTACGGTCGATCCGCATTGGTTCCAGAAAGGGGATTCTTTCTGGTTCACCTATAAGACCAGCGAGGGGACCTTTTGGTATGTGGTGAATCCGTCGGCACGTTCCAAGGAATTGTTGTTCGACCGTGAACAGCTTGCTTCTGAGCTTACCGAAATAATACGTGACCCCATAGAGGCTCACCAGCTTCCTGTCCGGAATCTGAAAGCAAAGGAGGACGGGCGTACCTTCACTTTCGAGGTCGTGTCCTCGCAGGACAAGAAACCGGAGAAAGGCGACAAAAAGCAAACGGGAAAGCCTGAGAAGGAGGTGTTTTACTTCTCGTATGATTATCCTACGCGTAAGCTGACCCGGTTGACGGAAGAAGCCAAGGAACCGAAAAAGCTGGACTGGGCTTCTGTCTCTCCCGACGAGAAAACCGTGGTGTATGCCAAGGACTGCAATCTGTACCGGATGAGTATCGAGGATTATCGGAAGGCCCAGAAGGACGAAAAGGACAGTACCATTGTGGAAGTACGGCTGACCGATGACGGTACGCCTGATTTCGGCTATGGAATCCCTTACAGTCTGTTGAATACGGATACGTTGTGTAATGGAAAGCGTCGGAGCGTGTGGGGCGCGTGGTCGCCCGACTCACGCTATTATGTGGCCATCGTACTTGATCAGACGGATGTGAGACCTTTATGGGTCATCAACTCCATCGCCGAGCCGCGTCCCACTCTGGAAACCTATAAGTATGAGATGCCGGGAGAGACGGGCATGCCGGAATACCATCTGTATCTGTTCGACATGCAGGACAATTCACGGAAGGAAATTCGTACGGCGGCTTGGAAGAATCAGTCACTAGATCTGATGTTCAAGCCTTTCGGGCAGAAGCAGCGGGATAAGGAGTTCATCCCGCTTGTCTGGCAAGGCGACAACACCCGTTTCTTCCTGACCCGCAGCAGCCGTGACCTTCATCGCATAGATGTGTGCACCTATACTGTCGGTCAGGATTCCATCGTTCCGGTTGTGGAGGAACGGATGAATACCTATCAGGAAACGCGTCCGGTTCATGTGTTCAACGGAGGCAAGGAATTCATCCAATGGAGTGAGCGTGACGGATGGGCGCATCTGTATCTGTATGACGACAAGGGAAATCTGAAGAACCGGATCACTTCGGGACCGTGGCATGTGGAACGCGTGCTGAAGGTGGATGAGGCCACCCGTACCATCTATTTTATGGCGAACGGGCGTGAGAAGGACGAGAATCCCTATTATGAACACCTTTACAGAGTGAATGCCGACGGAAGCGGTTTGAGACGGCTGACGGAGGGAGACTATTTCCATCAGGTGGAGGCGGCAGACGACGCACGTTTTTTCGTGGATAATTATTCGCGGGTGAATACGGTGCCTTGTGCCGATGTGATAGACCGCAACGGAAACAAGGTGATGACCGTCCAGGAAAGTGATTTCTCTCAACTGGAATTGGCGGGCTACCGTTTTCCCGAACTCTTCAAGGTGAAGGCCGCCGATGGCGTGACCGATCTGTACGGAGTGATGTACAAGCCGTTTGATTTCGATTCCACCAAGGTCTATCCGGTTATCGACTATGTATATCCGGGGCCTCAGGTAGAGGCTGTCTATTATCCGTTTACCCGTATGAGCGTGCGTACTGACCGTCTGGCACAGGCCGGTTTCATCGTGATCTCCGTCGGTCAGCGTGGAGGCCATCCCAGCCGTTCCAAGTGGTACCACAACTATGGTTACGGCAACATGCGCGACTATCCGTTGGCCGACCACAAGGCGGCGGTGGAGCAGCTGGCCGGACGCTTTCCGTTTATCGACATCAACCGGGTCGGTATCCACGGACATTCTGGAGGTGGTTTCATGTCCACCGCAGCTATCTGCCAGTATCCGGATTTCTACAAGGCGGCCGTATCGTGCGCCGGAAATCATGACAACCGTATCTACAACCGTTGGTGGAGCGAGACTCATCACGGTGTGAGGGAGGAAGTTTCAGAGAAGGGAGATACGGCATTCGTCTACAAGATAGCTACGAATCCGGAAATCGTGAAACAATTGAAAGGGCATCTGATGCTTGTGCATGGAGATATTGACAACAATGTGCATCCGGGAAACACAATCCGTGTGGTGAATGCTCTGATCCGCGCCAACAAGCGTTTTGAGATGCTCATCCTTCCGGGGCAGCGTCATGGCTTCGGTGATATGGACGAGTATTTCTATTGGCGCATGGTGGATTTCTTCTCCGAGCATCTTAAAGGAAAGAAGGAGACTTCGGTGGATATACCGCAACGTTGATGTGCAGACCGGATACGGAGACACGGGGATTTGTTCATGTCGGTTTTCCGAGGCATACCCTGTGTCTCTGTGCCTCTGCGTTCAAGGAATGCTTGTCGGAAGTTTTGCCGGAGGGACATGAAAAAAGGCGAGGCTCATTGGTTGAACATCGCCGACAATTGAAAGAACCCCCTTTACGGGTTCTTTTCCTCAAAACAATTAATCCTAGAAAACTTTTCTTTCTTTTTACCTTAAGTCACCAATACCTTGAGACTTACTTTAAATTGCTTTTTACCTTAATCTAATACCTTAACCTTAATTTACCTTAATGAAAATCTAATACCGATTTTTTATCTTTTTACCTTCTGGTTTCACAACCACATTGCGAATATACATGCTTTTGTTGATATGGCAAATGTTTATTCCCTGTTTTTCACCATAATGGGTGTTTTCATGACATAAGTCAAGAAAATGCCTTTCTTATGACATCCAACCGTCCCTCTCGTCCATGTCTGGCCGTGGAAGAACGGATCTTTATGGCAGGATACTCTTCCGAAAACAATTAATATATGTTTTTCATATATAAAAATGTGCGGATTAAGTCTGTTTGTTAAAATATGACTTCAATTTAGCTTTATGATTCTTTGATTGCCGCTTCCCCGGAATTCCAGATAGGGGGAATAAAGCGCTTTTACGAATCTGCCGTCCACCAGTACGTCGATATAATCCAGCAGGGGACTTCTTTCCGGATCGGCCTGAAGTTCTTCAAGGGTGTATCCTGTATAGCACCAGACGTTCTGTCCCGTTTGCCGCTTTATTTCCCTTAGTATGGGACCGAACTCCGCAGGATTGAAAAACGGGTCTCCTCCTGTGAAAGTCACTCCGTCAAGCAGCGGGTTGGTGTTGATCTCCTGGATGATGCGGCGGAGTGTCTCTTCGGTGAACGGCTTTCCTGCCGAGGGATTCCACGATTGCGGGTTGTGGCATCCCTCGCAACGGTGGGAGCATCCGGCCAGATAGATGGAATACCGGATGCCCTCACCGTCGACAATGGTCTCAGGATATGTGTACAGATAGTGCAGCATATTCAGGAATGCTTTACACGGTCACGCTCTTCCGCGCGTTTCGCGGAGTTCCAACTGCTCAGGTCTCCCGTCAGATAGCCGGTGATGCGCCGCATGCGGAGGATATTGTCGCTGTTGCAGACCGGACATTTGCTGTAGATTACTCCCTTGTATCCGCAACGATGGCACGTGTCGACCGGATGGTTGATCGAGCCGTAGCCTATCTGCTCGTCGTGCATGACCTTCACGATCTTGGTGATGGCCCTCACATTCTTTTGTGCCTCTCCGTCGAGTTCCACGTAGGTGATGTGCCCTCCTCGGGTAAGTGCGTGGAAAGGCGCCTCGCACTTGATTTTCTCGACAATGCTGATGGGTTCTTTTACGTCCACATGGAACGAGTTCACGTAATAGTCGCGGTCGTTCACTCCCTCAATGATGCCGTATTTCTGTTTGTCGAGGCGTGTGAACCTTCCCGACAGGCCTTCAGCCGGAGTGGCCAGCACGGAATAGTTCAGCCGGTATTTCCGCTTGTATTCCTCGGCCACCTTGTTCATCTCCTCTACAGCCTCGTAAAGGGTGTTCCAGGCTTCCTTGTTGTGTCCGTGCCCTTTCCCGTAGATGGCTGTCATGGCGTTGTGTCCTCCGATGAAGCCGATGCCCAATGTGCCCTGCTTCAGCACGTCGCCCACTTCCTCGTTCGGTTCCAGATTCTTTCCTCCCTTCCAGACATCGTTGCTCATCATGAACGGGAACTGGCGGGCCAGTGCCGTACGCTGGTATTGGTAGCGGATGTATAATTGCTCCGCGATGAACGCTGCCATACGGTGTACTGACTCCAGGAAGATCCTTTTTGCCGTACCGGTTTTCGATGTTCCGTCCTCGGCCATGGCTTCCGCCTTTCTCACGGCCTCGATGGCAAGGCGCGGAAGGTTCATGGTCGTGAAGGAAAGGTTCCCCCGTCCGAGCGAGGTCTTTTCTCCGTGGATGTTCTCGAACACCCGGGTGCGGCATCCCATGGTCGCCAGCTCGTAACGGTAACGTTTGGGGTCGTCCGCCCTCCATTTCTCATGCTTGTTGAACGGGGTGTCCAGAAACATGAAGTTCGGAAACAGGGCCTTGGCTGTCGTGCGGCAGGCTTTCAGAAAAAGGTCGAAGTTCGGCGCGTCGAACCTTATCTTTCCTTCCAGAGCCTCGTCGAAATGCTCCATGGCGCGGTTGTAGTCGTCCTCGGAGTACGACACCCCGTCCTTGACCTTGAATATCTGGATGGGGAACACCGGCACCTCTCCCTGTGTACCCAAACCTTCCGTGGTGGCTTTCAGCAATTCCTCAATGACCATCCGTCCCTCGGCCGAGGTGTCGGTGCCGTAGTTTATGGAGCTGAACACCACCTGGTTACCTCCGCGCGAGTGCATTGTGTTGAGGTTGTGTATAAATCCTTCCATGGCTTGGTGGGTCTCTTTCCGTGTCTGTTTGAGCGAGCGTTGGAGGAGGTGCGATAGTTCTTCCTCCGTCAATGCCAGTCCCGCTCCGGCCAGTGCGCGCAGGAATGCGGAGACGGTCTCCTTGTCCGGTTCGATGGAAGTCAGATGCTTGCATACGGTTGCGGACAGTTCCTTTTCATCGCAGGTCTCCCCTCTCATCTCCAGATAGAACAGAAGGTTGGCCGCCACGGACTTCTGGAACGATTTCAGCACTCCTTTGGCCATGAAGAAGTCGAATGCCGGAATGGCCTGTCCTCCGTGCTGCTCGTTCTGGTTGGTCTGGAAGATAATGGTCGCCAGTGTGGCATAGCTTTGTATGGACTGTGGGGTACGGATGCTGCCGTTTTTTGTGTGGAACCCCCGCTCGAACAGGTCGTCCAGATCATACTGTATGCAGGTGGTCGTTTTGGTCGGATAGTAGTCGAGGTCATGGATATGGATGTCCCCGTTCCGGTGCGCCTCCGCGTATTGTGGTGGCAGCAGGTACTTGTAGGTGTAGTCCTTGGTGATTTCCGAGGCAAACGTCATCATCTGTCCTGCCGGCGTGTGGCTCGACATGTTGGCGTTGCTCAGGTTCACGTCGTTCTTGTCGATGGCGACAATCCCGTCCATGATATGCTTGATCTGCGTCTTGCGTTCGCGCTCGATGTTTCTCCATTGCCGGTAGATGATGTATTTCTTGGCCACTTCCGGCTGGGCTTTCATCAGTTCCGATTCCACCAGATCCTGGATTTCCTCCACTCCGATGGTAGGCTGCGCGATGCGTGCCGTCACTTTCCGGGTTATTGTCCGGATCTGGCTGTCCCGGTCCTCTATGCCGGTGGCCCGGAACGCTTTTCCGATGGCGTTGCTGATCTTGTCTGCCGAAAAGTCCTCCCGCTTTCCGTCACGTTTGATGATGCAGATGTCCGTTTGGTCCATTGTCTTCAGGGGTTAAAGGTTAAAAAATGAATGGGGCTTTCCGCAGGTGGGTATTCCGGCCGGTTTCTTTCCGGCGGCGCCTTCCCGGCCGGATGGCCGATGGCTGTGTCTTTATGTTTCCGTTGCCTTTGGAAAACGGGGCAAAGTTAAGTATAAAATTGGGATTTAAAAATCCGGATTCCCTTATTGTTTCTAAATTTGGGAAACTTTTGTGTATTAAAAATGCGCTACAGTATGCTGTAGCGCATATATTCGGACAACTGTAATTTATATTGGTTTTCTGTTTTGGAAATTCGGATCGCTTTTATATGGCGTCCTCCGGCGTTTCCTCACAGGCCGGGAGGCTTACCGGCCGTAGTCCCGTCTCTTCCGCTTTCTTCAGCATGAACGCAAAGGCCGCATCGTGCTCGTTGGGGATAACCCCGTCAAGGATGGCGTCCTTGATAGCCCCTTTCAGGTCGCCTACCTCGCGACACGGGTTCAGGCCGAACACGCGCATGATTTCCGCGCCGTCCACCGGCGGCTGGAAATTGCGGATGCGGTCCTTCTCCTCCAGGTCTTTCAGCTTTTGGCGGACCAGCTTGAAGTTGTCAAGGAAGCGTTGCTTGCGCGCCTCGTTCTTCGAGGTGATGTCCGCCTCGCACAGCATCATCAGGTCGTCTATGTCATCGCCCGCCTCAAACAGCAGGCGGCGTACGGCGGAGTCGGTCACTTCCTCGTCGGCAATCACGATCGGGCGCATGTGGAGGCCCACCAGTTTCTGCACATATTTCATCTTCTCGTTCATGGGAAGTTTCATCTTGCGGAAAATCTCCGGCACCATCTTCTCTCCGATGAAGTTATGGTTGTGGAAAGTCCATCCCGCACGCGCGTCCCAGCGTTTTGTGCGCGGCTTGCCGATGTCGTGCAGCAGGGTCGCCCAGCGCAGCCACAGGTCGCCGCTCACTTTGGCGATGTTGTCCACCACCTCCAGCGTATGGTAGAAGTTGTCTTTGTGGCCGCGTCCGTTGCGCACCTCCACACCCTGCAGGGCTACAAGCTCCGGGAAGATGAGTTCCAGAAGTCCGCAGCGGTCCAGGTCGATGAAGCCTTTCGAGGGAATGGGCGAGAGCAGGATCTTGTTCAGTTCGTCGGCGATCCGTTCGCGTGAGATGATTTTGATGCGCTCCCTGTTGCGTTCCAGCGCGCTGAATGTCCCGTCTTCGATATAGAAGTTCAGCTGGGTGGCGAACCGGACGCACCTCATCATGCGGAGAGGGTCATCGCTGAAGGTGATGTCTGGATCGAGCGGAGTGCGGATGATGCGTTCCCGCAGGTCATCGAGGCCGCCGAACGGATCCACCAGCTCGCCGAATCGTGCGCCGTTCATGCAGACAGCCATGGCGTTGATGGTGAAGTCTCTCCGGTTCTGGTCGTCCTCCAAGGTCCCGTTCTCTACCACTGGTTTCCGGCTGTCGTGGCTGTACGACTCTTTCCGGGCACCTACAAATTCCACTTCCGTGTCACGGAATTTCACCTGGGCGGTCCCGAAGTTCCTGAACACCGAGATACGGGCGCCTCGCCCCAGCTTCTTGGCGAAAGCCTGTGCCATCCCGATACCGCTGCCCACGACCACCACGTCAATGTCTTTCGAGGGGCGGTTCAGGAAGATGTCGCGCACATATCCTCCCACGACGTAGCATTCCATCCGCAGCTCGTCGGCCGTTTCGGAAATCAGTCTGAATATCTTGCCTGTAAAGTGTTCCTTCAATTCCATCTGTCTGTCTTTTGATTCCGGGCTGCAAAGTTACGGAATTTTTCTGAAAGACGGAAACGGCGGGGTCTCTTCACGGTCCTTTCGTTCAAGAGCTGTGGAAGTCAGAGGATTTTGGACGATTTTGTGCGGTGCGTGATAGGTTTTTCCTGAAAATTTGTATTTTTGCTCGCATTAAAATGCCGGAAGATATGAAAAAAGCAGGTTTATTGGTTTTGCCGCTGGCCTTGACACTGGCCGGCTGTGACAGTGATGAGAAAAAGGCGGGTGAGTTGTACCGGAGGGCGGAGACTTCGTTTGCCCGGGGCGAGTATAGTCAGGCCAAGCTGCAGATCGACAGCATCCGCAGCCTTTATCCCAAGGCCTTCGACGCTAGAAAGGCGGGCGTCAGTCTGATGCGGCAGGTAGATCTGGCCGAACAGCGGAAGACGCTGGCTTATCTGGACAGTGTGATGGCCGTCAGGCAGGCCTCGCTCGATTCGATAAAGGGGAATTTCGTGCTGGAAAAGGATACGGCCTATCAGGAGACTGGCAATTATTTCCATCCTTCCCAGGTGGTGGAGAGGAATATCGGCCGCACCTTCCTGCGCGCGCAGGTCAGTGAACGGGGGGAGATGTCCCTCACCTCCATTTATTGCGCGGGCGGGCACATCCACCATACGGCAGTGAGGGTCAGCGTTGGCGACAACTTCGCGCAGACCCCTCCCTCCGATGACAGCTATGAGACCACCGACCTGGGACGCCCCGTCGAGAAAGCGGACTACAGGCTCGGCAAGGACGGCGGAGTCATCGCGTTCATCATGGCCAACCGCGACCGTAAATCCATGCGTCTGGAGTTTCTTGGCGACCGTAAATACACCACTGTGATGTATGCCAATGACATCAAGGCCATTGCGGCGCTGGGCGATCTGGCCCGGATACTGTCATCAATGGAAGAGATCAGGAAAGAGCGGGATGAGGCGAATCTGAAAATCCGCTTCGTCACCCGCAAGATGGAGGAAAGCGCCGCTGAATGATCATAGCGGCGCTGACAGCTCTTCCAGTGTCTTGCCCTCGAAGGAGCAGATGGCCTTCTTGTAACTCAACGGAATGTCCACCGGCTCCTTGGTGGCCACGTCGTAGCCCACCAGTACCGTGCGGCATTGGCATTTCAGTACTCCGCTGGCTTGGTTGACGGCCCGTTGTATGAGCGTGAAACTTTTGTGTCCCAGATGGATGACCGCCGTCTCGATGACCAGTTTGTCGGAAAAGAACACGGGCGCCAGGAAATCGGCGTTGATGTTCGCGATGACCACATTGAAGTTCTTCCATTCCTCATTTCCGAAGACATCCTGAAAGTAAGAGGTCTTTGCCAGGTCGTAGAGGGAGAAATAGACGGAATTGTTCATGTGCCCGTACTGGTCTACGTCGCTGAAACGGATCTGGACCGGGGTCACGTGTTTGAATCGGATGTCGTTTTCCATGATAAGTCGATTTATAGTTTCTCCAAATATATATCTTTTTTGTTGAAATATTCCGGCAATGCCGGATATTTTTTTACTTTTGTCCGTCATTATCTGACGGAAGTTCAAAATCGTTTTTTATATGGAACAAAAATTAAGCAAAGAGACACTCTGTGTGCAGGGCGGATGGGCTCCCAAGAACGGGGAGCCGAGGGTGCTGCCCATTTATCAAAGTACTACATTCAAATATGACAGCAGCGAGCAGATGGCGCGCCTGTTCGACCTGGAGGAAAGCGGCTATTTCTATACCCGTCTGCAGAATCCCACCAACGATGCGGTGGCCTCCAAAATCGCTGCGCTTGAAGGCGGAGTGGGGGCGATGCTCACCTCATCGGGCCAGGCGGCCAACTTCTATGCGGTATTCAACATCTGTGAGGCGGGTGACCATTTTGTCTGCTCCTCCACCATCTACGGCGGGACATTCAACCTGTTTGCCGTGACCATGAAGAAGCTGGGTATCGAGTGTACGTTTGTCGACGCCGATGCGCCAGAGGAGGAGATTGACAAGGCGTTCCGCGACAACACGAAATGCCTGTTCGGCGAGACTATTTCCAATCCGGGCATCAATGTGCTCGACATCGAGAAGTTCGCGCGCATCGCCCACAGACACGGGGTGCCGTTGATTGTGGATAATACGTTCGCCACTCCCATCAACTGTCGCCCGTTTGAGTGGGGGGCCGACATCGTGACGCATTCCACCACCAAATATATGGACGGACATGCCACTTGCGTGGGCGGCGCCGTGGTGGACAGCGGCAACTTCGACTGGGAGGCCCATGCCGACAAGTTCCCCGGACTGACCCGTCCTGACGAGTCATATCATGGTCTGACCTACACGAAAGCCTTCGGCAAGATGGCCTATATGACAAAGGCTACCGCCCAGCTGATGCGTGACTTGGGCTCCATCCAGTCGCCGGAAAACGCCTTCCTGCTGAACCTGGGCCTGGAGACCCTCCATCTGCGCATGAAGCGTCATTGCGAGAACGCGCAGAAAGTGGCCGAATGGCTGGAGGCGAACCCGAAGGTGAAGTGGGTGCACTATTGCGGACTGAAGAGCAATAAGTATTATGAGCTGGCGCGGAAGTACATGCCGGACGGTTCGTGCGGCGTCATCGCGTTCGGCGTGCAGGGATCGCGCGAGGATACTATCAGGTTTATGGACCATCTGAAGATGATTTGTATCGTCACCCATGTGGCTGATGCCCGTACCTGCGTGCTGCATCCGGCAAGTCACACGCATCGTCAGCTGACCGACGAGCAGTTGGTTGAGGCCGGTGTGGCTCCTGACCTGATCCGTCTTTCGGTAGGTATCGAGAATGTGGACGACATCATTGCCGACCTGGAACAGGCGATGGAGCGGATCTGACGGCTTTTTTCTGAGCCTTGTTGAACGCAGAGGCACGGAGGACACGGAGTCTGTCATTTTGATGGCTTCCCGGATGTTTCCTCCGTGCCTTTGCGTTTGTCTTTATCCTACCATTCGGTGTTGGTGTAGCCTCCGGTAGTGAATTCACTTTGGTTTGTCCGTGTCTGTGAAAAACGCCTTGACGTTTTGAATAAAACATAAGGACGTTTTAAGGAAAACGTAAGGGCGTTTCAGATAAAACGTCTTGACGTTTTTGGTATGCTTAGATGGAGCAGAAGAAAGTGACCAGAAACGGTACGCTGAAGTCTACGATGAACCCGTGGAAAATGGAGACCACCACAAAATCCTTTCCTGAGCAGCGGGTAATAATGGGGAGGGTGGTGTCCATGGTGGTGGCCCCTCCGACGGAGATGGGTGCCAGGTTGCCGAACCAGCGCACCAGCAGCGGAGCGCAGAGCAAGGTGGTCATCTCGCGCATGATGTTCGAGAGCAGGGCCACGGTGCCCAGTTCCGGTCCCTTGTATTCCGTGATGAAGATGCTCGACAGGGAGTAGTATCCGAACCCGGCGCCTACGGCCATGCAGTCGGCCGCACTGCGGTATGGAATGAACAGGCTGGCCAATGCGGCACCACCTGTCGTTCCGATGACGGTCGCTATAGGTAGAAGGACGAGGCGGGGATTGAGCGAACGGAAGTTCTTCAGTGTCTGCGGGTCATGTCCGATGCTGAGGCCGACGCTGAACATCAGCGCGCAGAGCGTATAGAAGCTGATGTCGTTTTCCGTGGCCGCTTCGGGCATCAGACGGAAGAGGCCGCACAAGACCCCGACCGCAAAGAATCCGGCAATGGTCAGACTTCCTTTCATCGGCTCTTCTTTTCTTTTTTGTTGAGATATGCCCACAAGCCCTTGGCGGCAAGGCAGCTTCCCAGTACCGCGGCCGCCGTGACACCGGCCGCCTCAACGCCCAGTGTGGCGAATCCGTGTATGATCTTTTTGTTTCCTCCCACTTCGATGCCCAGGAGGAACAGCAGGACCCAGATCAGGACCGTTATGATCCGGTTGGTTTGGGGAAGACGGCGGTTGCGGAGAAGGAACCCTACGCACATTCCTCCCAGCATGAATCCGATGACTGTGAACATAACTTGTGGCACGATAATTGGGCACAGAAGTACGGAGACACAGGGATTATTAAGGGCTCTGTGTCTCCGTGCCTCTGCATCCGGGCTTATTTAAATGACTTTTGATAGATGTTCAAGACTTCCTCATCGGTCATCGGGTGAGGATCGAGGGTGAAGAGCGCTCCCATCGTATCGCGTGCGTTCTGCACCATCTTCGGGAAGTCCTCCATTTTGATTCCCCAGTCGCTGAGCTTCAGTCCGTATACCTTGCATTCCTTCTGCATGCGCACCAGCGCGTCGATGAAGTCGCTCGGGCGGTTGCTCTTCTGCAGGGTCATGGCCTCGGCCATTTTCATGTAGCGTTTCATGCTGTCGTTGCGGAATGTCTCGAAGTAGGCTTCACTGATGGCGATCAGGCCCGCGCCGTGGGGGAGTGCCGGATAGTAGGCACTCATGGCATGTTCCATGGAGTGTTCGGAGATGCAGTTGGAGGTGGATTCCACCAGTCCTGCCAAGGTGCTTGCCCACGCCACTTTCGCGCGTGCCTTCAGGTTGCGTCCGTCGGCGACGGCCACCGGCAGGTATTTGTAGAGCAGGCGGATGGCCTCTAGCGCGAACAGGTCGCTGATGGGGGTGGCGCAGTTGGCCAGGAATCCTTCGGCCGCATGGAAGAACGCGTCGAATCCTTGGTAGGCGGTGAGATGCGGTGGAACGGAAAGCATCATCTCGGGGTCGATGATGGAGAGGGTGGGATAGGTGAGCTCGTTGCCGAACCCGATTTTCTCCTGTTTCTCCTCATTCGTGATGACGGTCCACGGGTCGGCTTCCGTGCCGGTACCCGCTGTGGTAGGTATCGCCACGATGGGAAGCGCCTGGGTTACCGGGCGTCCTTTTCCGCTGCCCGACGGGATGTAGTCCCAATAGTCTCCCTTGTTACATGCCATGATAGCGATGGCTTTGGCGGAGTCGATGCTGCTTCCTCCGCCCAGGCCGATAACAAAGTCGCAGTTTTCTTTCCGGCAGATTTCGGCAGCTTCCATGACATGCTGTCTGGTAGGATTGGGAAGTATCTTGTCGAATACTACAGATGAGGTCTCATTGTCTTTCAACAATTCAATCACTTTATCCAAGTAGCCATATTTCTTCATTGATGTGCCTGACGAGATGACAATCAGGGCCTTTTTGCCCGGAAGCTTCTCGGTTGCCAGTCTCTTGATCTCTCCACATCCGAACACGATGCGTGTCGGGATGTATAAACTGAATACCGGATTTGTGTTCATAATGTTTAGTTTTTTAAGTTTGTGTTTTCAAATGTACAAAATAAACTTGCAAACGGGAATATCTTTATGTTAAAAATAACAACAGCCGTCATTCTGTCTGTTCCGGAGTGTTCTGCCGGGAAAAGAAAAAGTGAACATTTCTTGCGCGTAATCGGTTTTATTTGTGTATATTGGAGGATTGAAACGTTGAAACTAAAAATCAGTTTTTATGAGAAAAGGAATGTATGTGAAAAGGATGGCGGCTTGTGTCATGGCGGTCTTGTCGGTGGGCGGCGCCCTGGCCTGCACGGGAATTTCGCTGACGGCCGCCGACAGCAGCCGGGTGGTGGCACGGACCATCGAATGGGGTGGAAGTGACCTGAACAGCCAGTATGTCATCGTGCCGCGTGGCCATGTGCAGCAGTCGTATGTGCCCGGCGGCGTGATGGACGGAAAGAGGTTTGCGGCCCGTTACGGATATGTGGGTCTGGCGGTGGAGCAGAAGGAGTTTGTGGCGGAGGGACTGAACGAGGCGGGACTTTCCGCAGGACTGTTCTATTTCCCCGCTTACGGTGAATATGAGGAATATGACGAGTCGGACAAGGCGGAAAGCGTAGCGGACCTGCAGCTGGTGCCTTATCTGTTGGCCACTTGTGCTACGGTGGACGAGGTGAAGAAGGCGGTGCCGGAGATCCATGTGATAGCCATCGACCCGCGCGCGTCCACGGTGCACTGGCGTTTCACGGATCCGTCGGGCCGTCAGGTGGTGTTGGAGATTGTGGACGGGAAACCGTGTTTTTACGAGAATGAGCTGGGTGTGCTGACCAATTCTCCGGGGTTCGAGTGGCAGCTGGCCAATCTCAACAATTATGTGAACCTGTATTCCGGAAGTGCTCCGGCCCGGAAACTGGGCGGCAGGGAATTGAGGCCGTTCGGTGCCGGAAGCGGATTTCTGGGAATTCCGG
Source organism: Candidatus Phocaeicola excrementigallinarum (assembly GCA_019120125.1). Lineage (GTDB taxonomy): Bacteria > Bacteroidota > Bacteroidia > Bacteroidales > Bacteroidaceae > Phocaeicola > Phocaeicola excrementigallinarum. Next base: position 120,042 of record DWVR01000064.1, read on the forward strand.
GTGATGTGACTCCGCCTTCGCGTTTCGTGCGTGCCGCTTTCTATCAGGCTACGGCTCCACGGCAGAAAACCGGTGAGGACGCCGTGCTGCAAGGGTTTCAGATTCTGAACAATTTCGACATCCCTGTGGGCATTGAGTTTGCGGACGGCAAGATTCCGGCCGACATTCCGAGTGCCACCCAATGGACTTCGGCCACGGATGTCACCCACCGGATCATCTATTACCGCACTATGTATAATGCCGCCATCCGCAGCATCGACTTGAAAAAGATAGATTTTGCGGAGGTAGGATATGTGGCGGTGCCTTTGGATAAGGTAAAGCGCCAGCCGGTTGTCAGTCTTTATTGAGTCTGGCGGTATGGATGTTCTTCTGATTGTCTTGGGGGTAATTTGTCTGATTGTCGCCGTTTTAGGCTCTGTGCTTCCTGCGTTGCCGGGACCGCCTGTGGCGTACATTGGCATGTTGCTTTTTCATTTCACCGACCGTCTGCAGTTTACTCCAAAGCAGTTGGTTGTCTGGGCGGTTCTGGTGATTCTTGTGCAGTTGCTTGATTATGTCATCCCCATGTTGGGCAGCAAGTACGCCGGCGGTACCAGGTGGGGAAGCTGGGGCTGTGTGGCCGGTACGGTGGCCGGTCTGTTTTTCCCGCCATGGGGAATCGTGCTCGGTCCGTTCCTGGGAGCGGTGGCCGGTGAACTGTTGGGTGATAAGGACTTGAAGTATGCCTTGAGGTCGGGAGCCGGGGCTTTGGCAGGCTTCCTGCTTGGAACAGTCGCCAAGCTGATGCTTTGCGGCTATTTCATCTGGCAGTCCGTCGCCGCCTGCTTCTGAAAAAAGAAGATGCGCCAAAATGATTTGAAACACAGAGGCACAAAGATACAGAGATTTTTATATTGTTGATTCACAACATATTCTCTCCGTGTCTTTGTGCCTCCATGTTTTATTCAATTATGACAGACATCCTTCATTATACAGACGGATGTCTGTTCACATCATTCCTTGTGGCTGTTGTGCGGACGGCGTTCACGTCTTCCGTGGTCGCCTCTTCCATTGCCGTTTTCCATACCTTCCGGTTTGGGAAGCAGCGCTTTGTGTGACAGCTTGAACTTACCTGTCTTCGGGTCGATGTCCATCAGCTTCACGTCAATCTCGTCCCCTTCCTTCAGTCCGGTTTCCTCAATCGTCTCGAAACGTCTCCAGTCGACTTCAGAGATGTGGAGCAGTCCGTCCTTGCCCGGAAGGAATTCCACGAACGCGCCGTAAGGCATTACGGAGCGTACCTTGCCTTTGTAGGTCTCACCTATTTCCGGTACGGCCACAATGTTCTTGATGAGGCGGATCGCGTCGTCGATACTCTTCTTGTTGGTTCCGGCAATCTCGATGCGGCCTATGCCGTCGGTCTCCTCGATCGTGATGGTGGCTCCGGTCTCTTCCTGCATGCCCTGGATGATCTTTCCGCCCGGGCCGATGACCGCGCCGATGAATTCTTTCGGAATGGTCATGGTCTCGATGCGCGGAGCGTGTGGCTTCAGTTCCGGACGCGGTTCGGCGATGCACTCAGTCAGTTTGCCGAGGATGTATTCGCGTCCCTGTTTGGCCTGCAGCAGCGCCTTCTCCAGAATGTCGTATGTCAGGCCGTCACATTTGATGTCCATCTGGGTGGCGGTGATGCCGTCGCGTGTGCCTGTCACCTTGAAGTCCATGTCTCCCAGGTGGTCTTCATCGCCCAGGATGTCTGAAAGTATCGCGTATTTGTCTTCTCCGGCATTTTTGATCAATCCCATCGCGATGCCTGATACCGGCTTCTTCATAGGAACACCGGCATCCATCAGTGCCAGTGTTCCGGCACATACGGTAGCCATTGAAGATGAACCGTTTGATTCCAGAATGTCTGATACCACGCGCACGCAATACGGATAGTCCTCAGGAATCTGTCCCTTCAGCGCACGCCATGCCAGATGTCCGTGACCGATCTCGCGGCGTCCTACGCCACGCTGCGCCTTTGCCTCACCGGTAGAGAACGGCGGGAAGTTGTAGTGCAGCAGGAAGCGTTCCTTGTGCTGGTCGAGCACATCATCTATAATCTTTTCGTCAAGCTTCGTGCCCAGGGTGACAGTGCTCAGCGACTGGGTCTCGCCACGGGTGAATATGGACGAGCCGTGAGGGCCGGGCAGCGGACCTGCCTCGCACCAGATGGGGCGGATGTCGGTCGTGGCACGGCCGTCCAGACGCTTTCCTTCATCGAGGATGCAGCGGCGCATCGCTTCTTTCTCCACATCATGGTAGTACCGGTCGATCATAGGACCTTTCTCTTCCAGCTCTTCTTCCGTGAACTGTGCCTTGAACTCCTCGCAGATGGCGGTAAAGGCATCCTCACGCTCGTGCTTGTTCTTGTTGCCCGATTCCGCTACGGCGTATGCCTTTGCGTAGCAGGCTTCATGGACTGCCTTGCGCAGGTCCTCATCGTTCTCTTCGTGGCAATATTCGCGTTTTACTGTCTTGCCCACTTCTTCCATCAGTTCCATCTGCGCCTTGCAGTGGATCTTGATTTCCTCGTGGGCGAATTTCATTGCTTCCAGCAAGTCCTGTTCGGACACCTCTTTCATTTCACCTTCCACCATCATGATGTTCTCATAAGTGGCGGCCACCATGATGTCCATGTCGGCGCGTTTCAGGTCTTCGAATGTCGGGTCGATGACGAACTGTCCGTCGATGCGGGCCACGCGGACTTCAGAGATGGGACCTCCGAACGGAATGTCGGAGACAGCCAGAGCGGCGGAAGCGGCCAGTCCGGCCAGCGCGTCGGGCATGTCAACGCCGTCGGCGGAGAAAAGGATGATATTCACGTAGACTTCTGCGTGATAGTTGTCGGGGAATAGAGGGCGCAATGCGCGGTCCACCAGACGACAAGTAAGGATTTCATAGTCGGAAGCCTTTCCCTCGCGTTTGGTAAAGCCGCCCGGAAAACGTCCGAACGCGGAATATTTTTCTCTGTACTCTACCTGGAGAGGCATGAAATCTGTACCGGGAACTGCATCTTTTGCTGCACAAACAGTAGCCAGCAGCATGGTGTTACCCATGCGCAGCATCACAGCACCATCTGCCTGTTTTGCAAGCTTTCCCGTTTCGAGTGTGATGGTCCTTCCATCTCTCAACTCGATCGTCTTTACAATAGGATTGATCATAAAAAATGTTTTAATGTTATTTCAAAAATACGCGCAAAGATAGACAATTTATTGTAGACCAACCTATTTATTGACTTAAATCTTTTACGGAAGTGCGTTTTTAATGAAGCAGCCGCGTAAATTGTCGGAAACGGTGTGATTTTCCGGGTCTGGCGTGGATCTTTGGATCTGTGGTGAAAAAACATCCGTACCGGAATTGTTTCATCGTTGAAAACTTTGTGAAGTCGTGAAAAGACGTAACTTTGCAGCTGGATTTCAAAAAGAAGAGGCAATGAAGAAAAATGTGTATATCGCGGCGGCTTTGCTTTCTGCCGCGCTGGTGGCCTGCGAGAACAGGCCGGCGTTCCAGGTGGAAGGTACGGTGGCAGACGCCGATGGAAAGATGCTGTATTTTGAACAGACGGGACTGGAGGGTATTGTCAGTCTCGATTCCGTAAGGCTGGACGCCGACGGGGATTTCAGTTTCGAGGGCGGCCGTCCTTCTTCGCCCGAGTTCTTCCGTCTGCGTGTGGACAACCAGGTTATCAATTTCTCGGTCGATTCAACGGAGACCGTGACGGTAGAGGCCGGGTTGAAGAATTTCGCCACAGGTTATCGGATTGAGGGGTCCGAGAATAATGTGAAGATAAAGGAACTTGCGTTGCTGCAGGCGGACCTGCAGGCGAAGGTGGACGGTCTGGGAAAATCCGGACTTCCTGCCGGAATCGCCCAGGACAGCCTGATGCGGATGATAAACGCCTATAAGGATCATGTGAGACGGGACTATATCTTTGCCGGACCGAATAAGGCGTATGCCTATTTTGCGCTGTTCCAGACCCTCAACGGCTATATGATATTCGATCCGCTGACCAATAAGGATGACGTGAAATGCTTCGCTGCGGTGGCTACCAGCCTGAACAACATGTATCCCCATGCCGACCGTTCGCGCAATCTCTATAATATGGTCATCAAGGGAATGAAGAACACCCGTGCCCCACAGGTCCGTGAAGGACTGGAGGTGCCTGTCGACAAGGTGGAGGTGACTTCTATCATCGACGTACCGTTGCGTGACGTGGACGGTGTGCTGCACCATCTCACCGACCTGAAGGGGAAAGTGGTGCTGCTGGACTTCACCGCTTATGCGGCTCCGGCTTCGGGCGTGCGGAACCTGGCGCTCCGTGACCTTTACAAGAAATACGCGTCTCAGGGGCTGGAAATCTATCAGGTTTCGTTCGATGCCGACGAGCATTTCTGGAAAACCGCGGCCGACAACCTGCCATGGATTTGTGTGCGTGACCCGCAGGGACCTTATTCTCAGTACATCAATCTGTACGGACTGACCGGGCTGCCGTGTGCCTTTCTGGTGAACCGTGCCAACGAGCTGAGCGCAAGGTTGGGAGAGAACGCCGATCTGGACGCGGAAATACGGAAATTGCTTTGATATGTTGAAAAGCATGTGACGATATTTTTGGTTTGTATGATAAAAAGGCTTATCTTTGCCACAGATATATAGCTGATTGTCTTTAGCGGCTGTATCAAGATAAAACAGACTATTCAGAATTGTCATTCTGAACAAAGTGAAGGACTGGTACGTTTCATGAATGTGCTGTCATCAGTCTTTTTCTTCGTTCAGAATGACTTTCCTTTTGATAGGTGGTCTTATTTTGAGACAGCCCTTTACTTTTATCCGGAATTTTTTTAATAACGAACATAAATTAGGAGGAAAATTTTATGGCTTACATGTCAGAAGAAGGCTACCAGAAGCTGGTGGCCGAATTGAGACACCTGGAGGCGGTGGAACGCCCGAAGGTGGTGGCTGCGATTGCAGAGGCGCGTGACAAGGGTGACTTGTCGGAAAATGCGGAATATGATGCCGCCAAGGAAGCGCAGAGCATGCTTGAAATGAAGATCAACCAGTTGAAGGCGACTATCGGTGACGCGAAGATCATCGACACTTCAAAGCTGAAGTCGGATACTGTACAGATATTGACCCGCGTGGAACTGAAGAACGTGAAGACCGGCATGAAGATGGCGTACACCATCGTATCTGAAAGCGAGGCTGACCTGAAGCAGGGCAAGATTTCCGTGAACACTCCGATCGCTCAGGGTCTGCTCGGCAAGAAGGTGGGGGATGTAGCTGAAATCACGATTCCACAGGGAAAAATCAGTCTGGAAGTAACAGGTATATCATTTTAACGGCAAGGCAGGTCTGCTTCGGCAGGCTTGCCTTATTTAATTCTATTCGTTATGGCAACAATATTCAGTAAAATCATTGCAGGTGAGATTCCTAGCTACAAGGTGGCTGAGAATGAAAAGTTCTATGCTTTTCTCGACATCAATCCGTTGGTGAAAGGGCATACGCTGGTCGTTCCCAAACGGGAGGTGGATTATATTTTCGATCTTTCAGACGAAGAACTGGCGGAGATGCATGTGTTCGCCAAACATGTGGCTCTGGCTATCCAGAAAGCTTTTCCTTGCAAGAAGGTGGGAGAGGCTGTTATCGGTCTGGAAGTTCCACATGCGCATATCCATCTGATACCGATACAGAAAGAGTCGGATATGTTGTTCTCGAATCCGAAGCTGAAGCTTCAGCCCGAAGAGTTTGCGGCGATCGCGAAGGCTATCAATGACGCATGGAGCGGTAAGTGTTGACAAATTTCCTCTGAATTATATATACCGCACGTCTGGACGGCTTGGAACACGGAGACGCGGAGGTACAGGAAAGATTATTTTTAAGGCCTGTATTTCTGCGTCTCCGTGTTTTGTTTCCGTTTATTTGATTTCTTTTACGAAATAGGTCAGTGTGGGCAGGTGGTCACTGTAGCCGTTCTGGAAGGTAGTGCCCGAGAAGGTTCTCAGCGGATAGCCTTTGTATTTCCCTTCCTGCTGGATGAGGAACGGGCGGTTGAATATCTCCGATTTCCAGAACTTCAGTGTGCTGCGGTCCTTGCCCAGCAGGTTGCCTGAAACAATCTGCTGGTCGAACAGGTTCCATTTGTCCTGGTAGCACAGTGAGCCGATGCCTTCGGCGTAGAATTTCCACGTGGCGTTGTAGTATCCGTCGGGTGTCACGTCTTTCCTGTTTTTCTTTGCACCCAATACCTTTGCACAGCTCGGGTCGATGGGGTCATCGTTCAAGTCGCCTACGATAATCACTTTCGCGTCCGGATTGTCGGTGTGGAGCGAGTCGGCGATGTGGCGCACGATACTTGCCGCGAACTCTCTGAGCGGAGACGACTTGGCACCTCCGTAGCGTGACGGCCAGTGGTTGACTATCATGTGGAAGGGCTCTCCGGCAAGGATGCCGTTTACCAGCAGGATGTCACGTGTGCGGTAGTCGGGCATGTCCGGTTTGTTGAACGGGTATTTCTGTGCCGAGACAAGACGGAACAGGCGTGGATTGTAGATTGCCGCCACATCGATGCCTCGGTGGTCGGGCGACTCGAAGTGGACAATCTGGTAGTTACGCGAGGCGATGGGGCCAGCCTTTACAAGATCCTCCACCACTTTCCGGTTTTCCACTTCCGAGATGCCGATGATGGCAGGACCTGCGGGACAATATTCGGTGGCCAGTTGGGAGATGACTTTCGCCACATTGTTTATTTTCTGCTTGTATTTTGTCTCTGTCCACTCATAAGGGCCGTTGGGGGTGAACTCGTCGTCACCGGGATTGTCCGGGTCGTCCACCGTATCCCAAAGGTTTTCCAGATTATAGAATGCCGCGGCATACACGCCCAGTCTTTTCTGTTGCGCGGAAAGACTGAGTGTGAAGCTCACCAGCAGCATACCGAGAAGTATGGTTCTTTTGTTCATAAGCCGGTTTTTTATT
>DWVR01000065.1 GCA_019120125.1 Candidatus Phocaeicola excrementigallinarum
ACGGATGTATACATCAAGAAAGTTCAGTACAAACTCAATAGAAGGCCAAGAGAAAAGCTACAATTTGATACACCTAAATTGTGCTTTTTCAAAAATATTTTGTAATGTTGCACTTGCTGTTGGACTCTGCATACCGACTGATTTTGACAAGGGAAAGAAGAAAAACTTTCCGTAAATGTTGCGGAATCAAAAAATAGTTGTACCTTTGCAACGCATTTGAGAAAAACAATACGCGAGAACAATCCGGTTCCTTGGATGAGTGGCTTAGTCAGCGGTCTGCAAAACCGTGCACGGCGGTTCGAATCCGCCAGGAACCTCTCAAAAGCACTCTTAGCTCAGTTGGTAGAGCAACTGACTCTTAATCAGTGGGTCCAGGGTTCGAGTCCCTGAGGGTGTACACGAAAAGGAGACCAAATGGCCTCCTTTTTTATTGTCTGTGAGTAGCCCGGACATTCACGAAAACACGAAATCACGGAACCCTCCATCAAACGACATATCCGTTCCGTGACTCTGCATCTCCTCTCCACATCCCGTTTTCCGGGTCACGGGCTGTTCTCAATAAAGAGTGTCAGTTTTCTTCTGACGAGAATTCCTTGATGCGTTGTTCCTCACTCAGACGGCAAATCAAAAGCGTATCATTCTTCTCCGCTACGATATACCCGTCGAGTCCCTGCACCACTACCCTCTTTTCCTGAGTAGTATGTACGATACAGTTACGCGTCTCATACACTTTGACATCAGGTCCTATACATACATTGTTGTGTGCGTCATGCTTCGAATTCTCATGAAGGGAACTCCATGTCCCCAGATCGCTCCAGCCGAACGAAGCCGGGAAAACATAGATTTCATCCGCTTTCTCCATAATGGCATAATCCACGGAAATGTTCTCGCACGTCGGGAACAGTTCATCCACCATTCCCTGTTCCTTGTCCGTATAAAAATACGGAAGCATACTTTCAAACACCTTCGCCATGACCGGCTGATATACCCGAATGGCATTGACTATCGTATTCACATTCCAGATAAAGATTCCGGCATTCCAGAAAAAGTTATTTCGCTGAAGATAACGCTCCGCAGTAGCCAGATCCGGTTTTTCCCTGAAAGCGTCCACACGATATATCTCCTTGTTCGACGGGCAAGGCAATGTAAGGTCAGCCTCAATATAACCATATCCTGTCTCCGGGCGGTTCGCCTTCATTCCCAACGTGACAATGGCATCGGAATCGGACGTGAATTTCATAGCCGAAGTTACCACCCTGGCAAACTCACGCTCGTTCATCACAATATGGTCGCTCGGCGTCACCACGATGTTCGCTTTCGGATTCTTTACCTTGATTTTCCAGCTTACATAAGCCACGCAAGGAGCCGTATTACGCCGGCAAGGTTCCAGCAACACGTGATCATCAGGAATATCCGGGAGCTGTTCCTTCACGATGGAAGCATATTTGACAGAAGTCACTATCCATATATTTTCAGGAAGACAAATGTCTTTGAAACGATCGGCAGTCAACTGAATAAGAGTCCGTCCGCATCCCAATACATCAATAAACTGCTTCGGCATGTCAGGACTGCTCATCGGCCAGAAACGACTTCCGATACCTCCGGCCATAATGACAACATGGTTATTTGCAGGATTCATAGAAAATAATTTTATGATGTAATGTGACAAAGATAATATTATTTCTTTAATTATGCAGAATTATACACATAAATTTTCATGAGGGCACAAAAAAATAAATACGTGAGAGTGTGCAGATTAATCTTATCAGACACACTCCCACGCATAAACCGATCTGTCATACCAGACTTCATACGGATGAGTTCACACCCGGTTCCCTCACGACAACAAAAATGAATTGCTTTATATCTTCTTCCAGAGTTTAGTCATATCCTCCAATGTCTTTCCTTTCGTTTCCGGAACAAGTCTCCAGACAAACAATGCGGCAATTACACAAATCGCGCCATACAGACCGTATGTGAACCAATGCCCGAAATTGGGGTCACCGCTTGTCTGCATATTGAACATCGGTACAAAAGTCGCACTTACAATCCAGTTGAATATCCATTGGAAAGCAACGGCTATCGCTACTGCCGCACCACGGATCGTATTCGGGAAAATTTCAGAAATGAGCACCCAACAGATAGGTCCCCACGACATCATGAATGAAGCACTGTAGAGCATGATGCTAAGCATGGTTACCAGTCCAAACTCTGCATGGCCGAAAGTAAGCGCCACCCCGAACGCACCCACAGCCATGCCTATCGAACCGGTAATGAGCAAAGGCTTGCGGCCCCATTTCTCCACAGTAAAGATGGCAATGAGTGTGAAGAGAATATTGACTACTCCCATTATAATGGTCTGCATCATGGGATTCTCCATACCCATATCACCGAAAATGCGCGGCGCATAATAAAGCACGGCATTGATACCCACGGCCTGTTGGAACACACTGAGCATGACACCGACAAAAATGACCAATATGCCATAGGTAAACACCTTTTCCGTTTTCTCGGTAATGGTATTCTTGATGTCGTTCAGAATATGGCTGCCCTCCACTTTTCCATTAATCCGACAAAGCACGGCAAGCGCTTTCTCGTCCTGACCGGACATGACAAGATAACGCGGTGTTTCCGGCACCAGACAAATCAATATAGAAAAAAGTCCGGCCGGTATGGCCTCGCTGCCGAACATGTAGCGCCAGCCGGTAGAAATCGTCCATGGGTCGCTTCCCGGAGCCACTGCATTGACCCCCTGACCGATTGACTCAATGACCGGATTGGTATGGTCGCCCAAGATGAAAAAATTAACCATATAGACCACCAACTGACCGAAAATAATGGCAAACTGATTCCATGAGACCAATGTTCCACGTATATTGGAGGGAGCGACCTCGGCTATGTACATCGGACAAATGGCCGATGCCAAACCTACACCTACCCCACCGATAATACGGTAAATGTTGAAAGCGATGAGCAGGGAAAAGTCAGGTACACCGTGTTCAAAAAAGAGAAACTCCGGTTCCATCGAACCCAATGCAGAAATGAAAAACATGATGCCGGCAAAAATGAGCGAATTCTTGCGGCCCCAGTTAGAAGCCATATAACCCGATACCGCACTGCCGAGAATACAGCCGATAAGCGCACTGGCGCAAGTAAAGCCATGCCAACCGTCCGTATATACAAAGTCGTCAGCCCCCAGGAAGAATGCCTGAAGCCCTTTCTCCGCGCCGGAGATGACCGCCGTATCATAACCGAAAAGCAATCCGCCGATTACCGCCACAAGTACGATGGAAAAAAGATAAGTTTTACTGCCTTGTTCTGTATAGTTCATGATATTAAATTAAAAGGATATTGAAAAAAATGAGGGTGCGCCATACAATCAGGAAATCGGCCGCACCCTCATTCTGATGAAACATTTAGCAATACATATTTACAATCGCTTCATACAGCTCCTGCTTTCCGCTGGTCTGCTTCGGCTCGCCGACAGTCTTGGCGTATGCAACCACGTCTTCCAATGTCAGCTTGCCTTCCTCAAACTCCTTACCTTTTCCGGCGTCAAACGAAGCGTAACGGTCGGCCAGCATCTTCTTGTAGGGAGATTCTTTCAACAGCTTTGCGGCACTCAACAAGGCACGTGCCATCACATCCATACCTGCGATATGGGCAATGAAGATGTCTTCCAGATCGGTAGAGTTACGACGGGTTTTCGCGTCGAAATTCGTACCGCCGTTACCGAATCCGCCGTTGCGGATAATCTGCATCATGGCCTGAGTCAGCTCATAGTTGTCGATGGGGAACTGGTCAGTGTCCCATCCGTTCTGATAATCGCCACGGTTGGCATCGATAGAGCCCAGCATGCCGTTGTCGACAGCCACGCACAACTCGTGCTCGAACGTGTGACCGGCCAAGGTGGCATGGTTCACTTCAATGTTCACCTTGAAATCCTTGTCCAGATTATGCGCTCTCAAGAATCCGATTACAGTTTCCGTGTCCACATCATACTGATGCTTGGTCGGCTCCATCGGTTTCGGCTCCACCAAGAATGTTCCTGTAAAGCCATGCGCACGCCCATAATCGCGGGCGATGGTCAACATCTGTGCCAGATGTTCCTTCTCACGCTTCTGGTCCGTGTTCAGCAACGACATGTAGCCCTCGCGTCCGCCCCAGAACACATAATTGGTACCGCCCAGCTCAATAGTTGCGTCAATGGCATTCTTGATCTGCACGGCCGCACGAGCCACTACGTCGAAATCAGGATTGGTAGCCGCACCGTTCATGTAGCGTGCATGACCGAACACATTGGCCGTGCCCCACAGCAGCTTGATGCCCGTCTCGGCCTGCTTCTGTTTCAGATAAGCCACAATCTCCTTCATGTTAGCCTCGTATTCCTCAATCGTGTCGGCCTCATCACAAAGGTCCACATCGTGGAAGCAATAATATTCGATACCCATCTTCTGCATGAACTCGAAACCGGCATCGGCCTTGTCCTTTGCAGCCTGCACCTTATCCGGATTCGTCTTCCAGGGGAATTTCTTGGTACCGCCTCCAAACTGGTCGCCGCCTTCCGCACACAATGTATGCCACCATGCCATAGAAAACTTCAACCAGTCTTTCATTTTCTTACCCATTACCACTCTTTCAGGATCGTAATAGCGGAAAGCCATCGGGTTCTTGCTTTCCACGCCTTCAAATTTGATTTTTCCAATTCCGGGAAAATACTCTTTAGTTGCCATTCTCTTATCAATTTTAACAGTTAACGATTTATTTTTTTATCACAGTTTCTTCAAACAGTCAAGCCAGCGTCCGTAAGCATCCTGATAAGCCTGACGGTTTATCTCGTCCGGTTCAATCACCGCCAGCCTGTCAAGCGTGGCAAACGCCTCTTTATTATCTTTATAGATACCTATTCCCATTCCGGCTCCCTTGGCCGCGCCCACCGAACCGTCTGTATCATAAAGCTCGATGACCGCACCGGTCACCCCGGCCAACGTTTCGCGGAATACCGGACTGAGAAACATATTGGCATGTCCGGCATGTATTTTCTCTACCTTCATACCCATACCTTTCATGATATCAATACCATATCTGAACGAAAAAACGATTCCTTCCTGCGCTGCACGAAGCAGATGACCACGAGTATGCAGATTGAAGTTCACACCATGAACGGAACAACCGGCCTCACGGTTCTGCAACATTCTTTCCGCACCGTTTCCGAACGGCAAGATACTTATGCCATCGGCTCCTATGGGCACTTGAGCAGCCAAACCGTTCATCTCCGCATAAGACATACCTTCCGGAGCGACAGTCCGCTTCATCCAAGAATTCAGGATACCCGTTCCGTTGATGCACAGCAGCACACCCAGACGAGTCTGTTCCGATGTATGATTTACATGAGCAAACGTATTGACACGCGATTTCAGATCATAGTTGACTGTGCCGTTCACTCCATAGACCACACCCGACGTGCCCGCGGTCGAGGCAATCTCTCCCGGATTGAACACATTCAGCGACAAGGCGTTGTTGGGCTGGTCACCGGCCCGGTAAGCCACCGGGATACCTTCTTTCAGGCCAAGTTCCTCTGCCGCCCGTGCCGTTACGCGTCCCTGCTCCGAGAAAGTGGGGCGTATGTCCGGAATCAGCGAACGGTCGAAACCATAATAGTCCATCAGGAATCCGGCCACCTCATTATTCCGGAAGTCCCAGAACATTCCTTCAGACAGTCCGGAAACCGTGGTACAGACCTCTCCTGTCAGTTTCATGGCGATATAATCGCCCGGCAACATGATCTTGTCAATCTTTTCATACACTCCCGGTTCGTTCTCCTTCACCCACGCCAGCTTTGAAGCCGTGAAGTTACCCGGAGAATTCAACAGATGTGACAGGCATCTTTCCTCACCCAACGTCTGGAACGCCTTCTCGCCATAGGGCACCGCACGCGAATCACACCAGATAATGGCCGGACGCAATACATTCTGGTCCTTGTCCACGCACACCAGTCCATGCATCTGATAGGAAATGCCGACAGCGGCGATCTCATCTTTTCCGGCACCGCTTTTCTGCATCACCGAAGCGGTAGCCTCGCGCAGATTGCCCCACCACATATCCGGATGCTGCTCGGCCCATCCCGGACGTACGGCTATGATCTCGGCCTCCTTTTTCGGATAGAAATCAGACGCCACACACTTTCCTGTCTCCACGTTTACCAAAGAAGCCTTCACGGAAGAGCTTCCTATATCATAACCCAACAAATACCTCATAATAATTATCGCTTGTTCTTTTGTCTGTTATATATCGTCCTGTCAAACTTATAGTATCGGGCCGCCCTGTGAGGAACGCCCTGCTCCTTTTCTTCCAAAGCCACCAGATAAGGCATCATGGCGATCTTCTTATGGAAGTTGCGGATGTCAATCTCCTTTCCGTAGACCAGCTGATACAAAGTCCGGAACTGGGAAGCCGTGAATTTCCTCGGCAAAAGGTCGAACATCACGGCCGGAGAGCTTTCCACGTAATGCCGGATCACTTCCATCGCGTCTTTCAGGATCCGGTTATGGTCAAACGCCAGCTTCCCTACCTCCGCCACCGGAGTCCAGCACGCGTCATAAGCCGACGAAAGCCGCTTGTTGCTCTGGTTGATTCTCAGAAGAGCAAGATAGGCCACCGTGACGATACGCCCTACTTTCCCTTCCCTGATCAGATGAAAATGCTCAAGCCACAACACGTCCCTCGGATCCGCCGTGCGGCCTTTAGAGCCATACGCCTTGAACTGGTTCATACGGATGTTCTTCAGCCCCGTCAACTCCCCCAACACCCGTTGTGCGGCCTCGTCCAGATCCTCGTCCACATAAATAGGACTGCCCGGCAATTTCATGTCATTATACGCGCCCTCTGCCTGCTTGCCTATCTGACGCACCAGAAGCACACGGAACTGCTCGCCGTCGAAGCCGACCACCACACAGTCGACAGACACATGTATATCTATATCACGGTTTTCCATATCCTTTCATATTGCCGCCACAAATATAAACAGTTTTCCAATACGTTATCACCATAACATCACAAATTATATATGTTATAAAGCATTGTTTCCTAGAAATATACTTTTCATCATGATAATGATATGCAGAATGCGTTTATCATAAAAGATACAATATCTTTTCGCGGGTCCTCATTTAAAAAGAATCTTACTAACGAGAAAGCGGTTCCGTTTTTTTTCATTTCTTTGTACACCCTAAAACCCAAAAGACATGAAAACATATCCTTGTATTCTGACAATAGCGGGATCCGACTGTAGCGGAGGAGCCGGAATCCAGGCTGACATAAAAACCATCTCCGCACTCGGAGCATACGCCGCCAGCGCCATCACTGCTGTCACGGCACAAAACACTTGCGGAGTGAACGGGGTGTTTCCCGTACCGGCCCCGATAGTCCAATCCCAGATTGAGGCAGTAATGACCGATATCCGGCCTGACGCCATCAAAATCGGTATGGTGAGCGATCCGGAAACAGTCAGGACCATCGCGCGGTCTCTCCGGAAATTCCACCCACGACACGTCATTTTCGACCCGGTCATGGTGTCCACCAGCGGATGCAAGCTGATGGACGACGAGGCCATCAGCGTCATCGTCAAAGAACTCATGCCACTGAGCAGCCTGATTACCCCGAATCTGAGCGAGGCACGGGTATTGACAGGAAAAGATATATCCACCGTCGATGCGATGGAAGCGGTGGCCGGCGAACTTCTGCAGTGGGGAAGCGGCGGCGTGCTCATAAAAGGCGGACATCTGGAAGGAAACCAAATGTGCGACGTGATGAAACTGCGCGACAACGCACAAGTCTACCGATTTGACGCACCCAAAATCAAGAGCAAGAATACGCACGGCACGGGATGTACGCTTTCTTCAGCCATAGCCACTTTCTGCGCGCTGGGGCTTCCGCTGGCTGAAGCCGTGGGCAAGGCCAAGGAATATGTATATAAAGGTATAGAGGCAGGAAAAGACATCCATATCGGAGAAGGCCACGGGCCACTCAACCATTTCTACGAGCCGGTACCGATGCATGTTTTCAGCAGGTAAATAATTTGCTTATTGAAAAGAATCACTAACTTTGCGGCAAAGAACAAATTATAAAGACAGTATTATGAAAGCATTTGTATTTCCTGGCCAGGGAGCACAGTTCGTAGGAATGGGTAAAGACCTCTACGAAAACTCTCCGCTCGCCAAAGAATTGTTTGAGAAAGCCAACGATATTTTGGGATACCGCATCACAGATATCATGTTTGAAGGAACTGACGAGGATTTGCGCCAGACAAAGGTAACCCAGCCGGCCGTATTCCTCCACTCGGTCATTTCCGCTCTTTGTATGGGAGAGGATTTCAAGCCGGAAATGACAGCGGGCCACTCTTTGGGAGAGTTCTCGGCACTCGTGGCAGCCGGAGCGCTTTCTTTCGAGGACGGACTGAAGCTGGTGTACGCCCGTGCGATGGCCATGCAGAAGGCCTGTGAGGCTCACCCGTCGACAATGGCGGCCATCATCGCATTGCCCGACGAGAAAGTGGAGGAGATCTGCGCTTCCGTAGCCGCCGAAGGTGAGGTCTGCGTGGCAGCCAACTACAACTGCCCGGGCCAGATTGTGATATCCGGCTCGATTGAGGGCATCAACAAGGCCTGCGAACTGATGAAGGCGGCGGGAGCAAAACGCGCGCTGCCGCTGAAAGTGGGAGGCGCCTTCCATTCTCCGCTGATGGAACCGGCGAAAGTGGAACTGGAAGCGGCCATCAAGGCGACGGACTTCCATACCCCCAAATGTCCGGTATACCAGAATGTGGACGCCAAACCACATACAGACCCGGAAGAAATCAAGTCCAATCTGGTGGCACAGCTCACCGCTTCGGTACGCTGGACACAGACCGTACAGAACATGATCGCCGACGGAGCCGACGACTTCACAGAATGCGGACCTGGCGCAGTGCTGCAAGGCCTCATCAAGAAAATCAATAAGGAAGCCAACGCGCACGGCATACAATAAAAAAGAAGCGGCCGTCTCCTGAATATCCGGGAAACCGGCGCTTACGGGAAACCATAGACGGAGGACTTGTAATCGCGTGGGCCAAGCCAGCGGATTACAGGTCCTCTTATCATAAACAGACAAGACCGAAAGACATGAGAACGAAAGAAAAGATCATAATTTACCAGATTTTCACCCGCCTGTTCGGCAATACCGAAGGACGGTGCGTCCAGAACGGAGACATCACGCAAAACGGATGTGGGAAAATGGATGACATCACCAGACAGGCACTTCATGAGATAAAAGACCTGGGCGCCACCCATGTATGGTATACGGGCCTGATCGCACACGCCACTCAGACCGACTACAGCGCGTATGGCATACCCAAAAACCATCCGTCTGTCGTGAAGGGAAAGGCCGGATCACCCTACGCCATCACCGACTACTACAACATCGACCCGGACCTGGCCGTGCATCCGGAAAAACGCATGGACGAGTTCATGAGACTGCTGGAACGTACCCACGAATGCGGCCTGAAATTCCTGATGGACTTCGTGCCCAACCATGTGGCCCGCCAGTACCGTTCGGTCTCCAAACCGGAAGGCGTAAAGGACCTGGGCGAGGACGATGACATCACACAGGCCTTCAGCCCGGACAACAATTTCTATTACATCCCGGGACAAAGACTGGAAGGGGAAATCGACCTCCACGATGAACAGGCCGGAGAATATGTGGAAATGCCCGCCAAAGCCACAGGCAACAACCGATTCGACGCATGGCCCAACCGGGACGACTGGTATGAAACCATAAAACTGAACTATGGAGTGGACTTCATACACAACACCGGATGCCATTTCGACCCGATTCCCGACACATGGCACAAGATGCTCGACATCCTGATGTTCTGGGCAGGGAAAGGCATCGACGGATTCCGTTGTGACATGGCGGAGATGGTTCCCTGCGAGTTCTGGGGATGGGTCATTCCGCAAGTCAAGGCGCAATATCCGGACATCATCTTCATTGCCGAAGTATATAACCCCAATGAATACCGGAACTATATCCACAACGGTCATTTCGACTATCTTTATGACAAGGTGGGACTTTACGACACCCTGCGTGCCGTAACCTGTGGATACCAGTCGGCCACGGCCATCACCTCGTGCTGGCAAAGCATCGATGACATCAAAAACCACATGCTCAATTTCCTGGAAAATCATGACGAGCAACGCATCGCTTCCGACTTTTTTGCAGGAAACGCATTCAAGGCACTTCCGGCACTGATTGTTTCGGCCTGTATGTACACCAACCCGATGATGATTTATTTCGGACAGGAACTCGGAGAGAGAGGCATGGACAGCGAAGGATTCAGCGGACGCGACGGACGCACCACCATCTTCGACTACTGGAGCGTGGACAGCATCCGCCGGTGGAACAACCACGGACGCTTCAACAACCACTTGCTGAACAACAAGGAAAAGGAACTGCGCAAATTCTACAAAAAATTACTGAACATCTGCCGCACAGAGGCCGCCATCAAAGAAGGCGATTTTTTCGACCTGATGTACGTCAACCTGAACGGATGGCAAATGAACGAGCACAAGCAATATGCCTTCCTTCGGAAAGCCGGAAAAGAAGTCCTGCTCATCGTGGTCAACTTTGCCGACATGCCCGTGCAGATAGGCATCAACCTGCCCCAGCACGCGTTCGACTACTTGCAGATGACTCCTTCCACAAGCTGCGCCGCCACCGACCTGTTGAGTGACAAGGAGGAAAAGATCTCATTCACCCCCTCAAGACCCACCAACCTCAGTCTGAACAGTTGGAGCGGAAAAATCCTCAAGATAAAACTCTGAAAATCAAAGAAGAGAAATTTCCCAGAAAACGCCTAGACGTTTCATTCAAAACGCCTAAGCATTTTTTTAAAACGTCAAGGCGTTTCAAGTAAAACGCCTTGACGTTTTTTTTGTATCCGAAACCGCCCACATCCTGCATAAAAATCAGGAAAAAGTCATTTCCCATCATACACACTGAATATCAGTACATTATCACACACACCATATAGGTGTCTGTATAGGAGAATGTTCATAACCCATTGATAATAAGCATGCGCTCATATAGCAAAAATCCATATCAGGTTTATGGTTTCATCGGATTTTGTCCTAATTTTAAAAACCACAAAAAAAACGATGGATTATGAAACGCAACACCTTATTCTTATCGCTCTGCATGCTGGCCGCAGGATGGCTCATGCAGGCATGCTCATCGGAAGACACGCCCACCGTACCGGAGGAACCGAAAGAAATCGAACCGTGGTTCAACCCTACAGACAGCCTGATTGCACTGGAGGTCTGGAAGCAGGCGGGAGGACCGGGATGGAAAGTGAAATGGGACCCCCAGGACATCATGACATGGCTGGGGACAGGATGGTATGTGGATGAGGAAACCAAGGAATGCCGGCTGTGGCACCTCTACATCAATTTTCCGCCCGATGAAAGTGTGGTGGGAACACTCTCGCCCAAATTGGGGGAACTGACCGAACTGCGGATATTGGGAATATATGGCTCAAGAATCACAGGACCGCTCCCATCCGAAATAGGAAACCTGAAGAATCTGGAACAATTGGACGTACAGATGGTGGGGATCACCGGAGAAATACCCGGAGAAATTTTCACTCTCCCGAAACTGCAGCTGCTCAACATCTCGGTATGCCCGGGCATCACGGGAGAACTGCCGGTTGAAATCACACAAATGTCGCCCGACATACAGAAATGCGACCTCATGCAGAACAGCCTGTACGGAAAAGTACCCAGCGGAATCAAGTGCCCATACGTAAATCTGAAATTTAACCAATATACGGAATATCCGTTTGAATATTGCGCGGAGGACAAGCCTTTTATAGATTTGTCATACAATTATGTGACAGGTATTATTCCTGACAGTATATTACAAAATTCTGACGCATTATCAAAACTAGAATTCATGACTTTTAACCAAAGGGATGATTGCCATTTCACAAATGAGCCACAAGATTGGTAGTCAAAACAACAAAATCCAAATCTTTCAACAATACATTATAAACTTACAAAAATCAATAGTATATGAAAAAGAACTTTTTACTTGCAATTATCATTGCTACCATAACTATTATGACTTCATGCAAAGATGAAATATCTAATGAACAGAGTTCACCGGCCATTGCTGAAAATAAAATCAATACAGCCTATCCATCCACTACGCCTTTATCAAGAGGAACTATCAGTGAATTTGAGGCCGATTGGGAAAACCAAGACAAAATAATAACAGCCTCTGGACAAAATCTTGCTTTACCTTGGTCTACAGATGGTTCTACAAGCGGCAATCTTGAAATAAGTCTGGCCAGAGACATCAAAAAAGAAGATGGCTGGATATTCCTGTTTCACACATTCAATGATACAGATACTGATGCATATAGAAGAAATTACATGGGGTTCTACAACCAAAGAACCGGAATGATGAAAGTGTTCTATTATCTTGTGGACAGGAAACAAGGAAACAATGGAGCAGCCTGGCAAATCGAATTGGATGGAGGAAGCAAAATGCTGAACATGGTCAATGATATAGCAGACCCTATAGACAAAAATGAAACACACAGCTGGTTGGGAACAAATATGGTAGTGGCACCTTCAAAATCATTCAGTGATGGATGGAACTGTTTCCAACTTCCACTTGCATACGCCCCACGTGACAACTCAGAAAGCTTTCTGGCCATACGGTAACTATAACACCAATGAAGCTATTGTCAGCATGTTTGGCACGAACAACAGCTATTCAAACGGAACAATCCTTACAAAAGGGAGTCCTACTCCGGTCAACCAATTGGACAACGGAAGCCTCACTATCAACGGAAAATCAGCCGAACAATGGATTGATGACGCCATTGCAGCCGGAACAATCAAATATACAAATACACGCGTTGACATAACAAAAACCATTGAAGTGATAGGAAAAGTGGCCAACGTATTCAATAAAATGCTTTCCTCATTCAAAAAAGAAGAGCCCACAGTAATTGAGAGCGATTTAGAATTTACGACAAAAGGAGTGCTCCAGATAACAGGAACTACGATTTTTCCTACAACAGGTGAGCCATTAAGTATCACAATACCGTTTGATAAAGATAAGGTAGGCGAATTAGGAGCATGGAATCTATCGAAATCACCTGTCATTTATATGAATCCCTTGGCAGATTGTGCAGAAACCAATATCAATCCTTCCATGGGATCTGCCAAATACAAACTACGCGGCATTAAAAGCATAGATTGCGATGTGGTTATCAATCCCTCACTCCAATCATACGTAAAAAGATATTGGGTGGAAACAGAAATGGTACGCTATTGGGGAGTACCCAATGACACACCTGTAATACCCGACTATTACACAGATTTCGGCACACTGGGACGCCGGAACGCTCCTACCGGTTTCCAACCGGAATACAAAACAGAAAATCTTATTTATGAATCGGCTGAAAACAACCAGAAAATGTATAAATACGTGAGTTCGGGATAATAAAGTTCTAAAAAAGATAGGTAATCACAAGTATTTTTCGTAACTTTATATCTGACAAATAACAAGTTAATGAAATAATGCCATATGATTACCCAAGACAAAATTACGAAT
>DWVR01000066.1 GCA_019120125.1 Candidatus Phocaeicola excrementigallinarum
TTGACGGTGGCGGTGGCCGGAACGTCCAGCACGGTCAGTCTGATGCCTTTTTGTGCCGGACTTATATTGATGACCAGTTTGGAAAGCACGTGACGGAATTGCAGGACGTTTCCTGTTTTGAGGTTTTCGATGGACCGTCTTGTCAGGTTGTTCGCAATCATCAGGTCGATGGCGCTCTGCCGCGACTGGTCGGTCACATCGATGCTGTATTCCGGATAGGAGGTGATGACATCCGCATCATACGGATAGTAGGCCGTGAAGTCCACTTCCGTTCCGTCCTCCGGAAAAGCCAGTGCCTCGCCATCGTTTTCCGCGATGAAAAAACCGTCATTCTGTTCTGTAATATAAGGTATGTTCTCCCCCTGCGGTTCGTTTGTGCCGGAGGCTGCCATGTACACGCCGATCTTGTCTCCGGCCTCCCATTGCGAGTCGTATGCCCTCGATGCGGACGCGTCGTCGATGGTCGAAGTGAAGATCACTTCGTTTACAGGAGATTCGGTGATGGTCGTTTCAGGAATCTTGTTCTCACAGGCCTGAAGGATAAGCAAGGCTGTCAGGCCTCCCCAGATTGTCAGTCTTTTCATCATATTAATGTTTCCTTTATTTGTTGTCTGCCTCTTGACACATGAAATCGGATTCGGGGTTCTGGAGTTGAGAAACTTTTTTGTCCGGTTTTATGTGTTGTTCTTTGGTTTTTCGGATTTTGCTGTTAAGGTATGAAAATATTTCCTTTTATGAAAGGAATTTCAATGATATTTTGTGAAATTCTGCATAAATAACCGCTTTTGTTTCATCCCTATGACAAAGTCATGAAGTGTTTTTCCGTAACGGGTGGAGTGCGGAAGGAAAACGGCTTTTGATAATGTGGGCGGTTGACAGAAAGACAAATGTCAGAATGTCAAATCAGGTGGCATGAGAATCGCCTGTTTGGACGAGAGACGGGGTGTCGTTTCAAGAAACGCAGGGAGAATGTTTCTTGAAAATGCGGAATGATGCGTGAATGGACGGTCTGCTGTCTGTGTGTATTAGTTTAGGGTGTATCTTTGTCTTGTTGGAGTGAAACACATTGTATGGCTGTCTTTTTGGTAATGTGAGTTTGTCCGGAATCGGAAGGCATTCAGGAGGAAATCGGGATGTTTTTTGCCCTGAAAAATAATGCTTAGGCGTTTTAAACCAAATGTCTGGACGTTTTCCATGGAATGTCCCGGCGTTTTCTTGCAAATGTCCCGGTGTTTTCCGGCATGAAACGGGCCGTTTTTCAATATGGGTTTTTCGCATCACCCCCTCCACAGGCCTTCTGAGAAGTTTTTCTCTTTTGCATACGTTAACAGATGCTCTCTAGATTGAGGACGGTTTGTGATTTTCCTGTCAGAAAAAAACGTGAATATCCGACAGAATAAAAGTGATGCGGATGTTATGGTTTCTTTATGTCATATTCCGGCCGTTGGGGCATAAGGTGGAAGATTTCAGTGATATAGTAATGAATATTCTGTGCTTCTGCGTCTTTGTGTCTGTTCCTGTCCTTCGTTTTCCACTCTTCATTGAAAAGATTATCTTTGTGGAGGCATTCACACTAAAAACACAACGTCTATGAAAACCGAACTCGAAAAGATGCACAGCTCGGAAATGTATTATTTCTCCGACCCTGCCATTCAGGCCAGTCTTGATCATGCCAACCGGCTCTGCGCACGCTTACGGTGTATGAGTCTGCTCGATGAAGACTACCGCAAGCTGATAGAGGAACTCATACCGGGCATTCCGGAGAGCGCCACAGTCTGTCCGCCCTTTCATTGCGACCACGGATCGAACATCATACTGGCGGAAAACGTATTCATCAACTGTAACTGCACGATGCTCGACGCTGGGTATATCCGTATCGGAAAGCACACGCTCATCGGGCCGAACTGCCAGTTCTATACGCCGCAGCATCCGATGGATTATGTGGAGCGGAGGGAGCCGAAGGAGACAGCCTGGCCCATCACCGTTGGCGAGGACTGTTGGCTGGGCGGCGGCGTGATAGTCTGTCCCGGAGTGACTATCGGCGACCGCTGTATCATCGCCGCCGGAAGCGTAGTCACCAAGGATATCCCCGATGATTCCTTGGCCGCAGGTGTTCCGGCGGTGGTGAAGAGGCGGCTGGACAAGGCTGAATGATAAACTCACTGGCAATCGGCCGGCTGCAAGTGCCGGAACCTGACTTGTGGATGGTGGTTTGGGATGGATCCGCGTCTCTGTGTCTCTGTATTCAGACTTGTCCTGATCTTGTCCTTATCAGCTTTAATGATTGTATGCCGACTCACCGTGCTCGTAAATGTCGAGCCCTTCTTCTTCCACGCGCTTGTCCACGCGCAGTCCGATGGTGGAATCCACTGCCTTGAAGAGGATGAAGGTGATCACCGCACTGAATGCGATGGATACCAAAGTCGCCACAATCTGAATCCAAAGCTGGTGCCAGTCGCCGTACAACGCTCCCTGAACTCCGTCTTCGCCCGAAATGAAGCGGGTGGCGAATACACCGGTCAGGATAGAGCCTACGATACCGCCTATGCCGTGTACGCCGAAAGCATCAAGCGCGTCATCGTATTTGAACCTAGGCTTGATGACCGCAACCATGAAGAAGCAGATAACCGGAGTGATGATGCCGATGCAGAACGCGCCCAACAGGTCTACCGTGCCAGCCGCCGGAGTGATGGCCACCAGTCCCGCCACGGCTCCCGTGCAGGCTCCGATGGTGGTCGGCTTCTTGTTGCATGTCCAGTCGATGACCATCCAGGTGATGGCTGCCGTAGCTGTGGCTATGTGTGTGACCATGAATGCGTTGGCGGCAAGTCCGTCGGCACACAGTCCGCTTCCGGCATTGAATCCGAACCAGCCCAGCCACAGGAATGAGGTGCCCATGAATACGAAGGTCACGTTGTGAGGTGTGATGGGATGTCCGATGCGGTAGTCCGTGCGCTTGCCCAGCATGATTGCCATAATCAGCGCGGAAATTCCGGCATTGATATGCACTACCGTACCTCCGGCGAAGTCAATGGCGCCCATTTCCTGAAGGAATCCTCCGCCCCATACCCAGTGTGCCATGGGGAAATAAGCCAGAATGGTCCATAACACGATGAATACGATGTAGCCCGAAAACTTGATGCGCTCGGCGAATGCGCCCAATATCAGAGCCGGAGTGATGATGGCGAACATGCACTGGAACATGGCGAAGAGGATTTCGGGGATCTGTCCCGTGGTCAGCGTATCGAGGGTGATTCCGTGCAGGAATGCCTTGTCGAATCCGCCGATGACACATGCCAAGGGATTTCCCGATTCGGCGAAACTCGTGTCGAACGCCCAGCTGTAGCCGAAAGCGATCCAAAGAATGCTCACCACGCCCACGATGAAAAGGGTCTGCATGATGACGCTCAATACGTTCTTCTGCCGCACCAGGCCTCCATAGAACAGGGCAATGCCCGGAATACTCATCAATAAAACCAATAGCGAAGAAGTCAGAATCCAGGCTGTATTGCCTGAGTCAAGGACAGGTTCGCTGACCGCAACGGTCTCTTCCATAATTTCCTGTGCAGGCAAGGCAGGCACAAGGGTGAAAAGCATGAGCAGGATTGCGGCATACCTTAGCCAGGCGGTGCCGACTTTTGTATATGTATCCATAATCTGTATCTCGTTTAGATGTTGTTGTGTGGTATTTATTTCTCTTGTTCGGCATTGTATAGTGCGATGTCCCCTCGTTCGCCTGTCCGGATGCGGATAGCGTCTTCTACGGGGGTGACAAAGATGCGCCCGTCTCCGATTTCTCCCGTCTGGGCGGCTTTCAGGATGGCCTGGATGGTCTTTTCCACATTCTTTTCGCGCACCACGATAGAGAGCAGGATGCGCTCTATCGAGCTGGTGTCGTACACCACGCCCCGGTAAATGCGTCCTTCGCGGGTCTTTCCTACGCCCCGCACATCATAATAGGAGAACCATTCGATGTCGGCATCCAGCAAGGCCTGTTTTACATCGTCGAACCGGGTTCTCCGGATAATCGCTTCAATCTTTTTCATAATTGTATTTGTATTTTGTAGTTGTAGTCAAAAACTCAGTCCTGCCACGAAGTAGGCGCCTTCCGTTGCCGGATTCCATATCACTTGGGCGAATAGCGGAAGAGTCCACGATTTGGTGATGTGCAGTTCCTTGGTGGCTTTCACTCCCACTTCCGACACCGCGAATCCGCTCTTGCCTCCGTTGTAGAAATCATTCTCCCAAGGTGTGGCTCCCACACATGCCGACCAGTCCAGCCCGCCTAGGCGGAAGGGGGCTTCTATTGAGAAATATGAGGCGTAGGCACGTTCTCCGTTGGCTTTATAGCCCACATTCCCGGCAAAATTAGTGTACCAGTTCAAGGCAAGCACTCCGAAATCATATCCCACCTGAGCCTCGAACGTATGGTTCGTGTCGTGCGCTCCGTAATGGAAATATCCCGGTCCTCCGTTGAACCAATAATCGGTCACCGATACGCTGAACCCTCCTATGCCATATCCCAATGTAAGGTCAAGTTCTTTCGTGTCTGATTTCTCGAATCCTACCGAGCCCCATGCCGAGAGGGAGAATCCTTTATAACCTATTGAAACAGAGGGTTGCACGCTGACATTCCCCAAGTCCTGGCCACGCCAGATATACCCGCTCACCAAGTCGGCTCCCACATCGGCTTCCACCTTGTCTTGTGCCATAAGCACCGCCGGAGACGCTATCGCTATCGCCAATAGTGCCCGGCCTTTTCTTGTAAACAATCTTTTCATCGTACTTTCATTTTGAATAAACACTTCCACTGAAAACTCTCTTATTTTGATTTACCTTAAAACTCTTTTTCTTGTTCTGGAAGCAAAGGTAGGGCTTTCTGTTTTTGTTTCGCGTTATAAACATGCGTTTTTTTGTCTTTTGTCGAGGTGTGTTTTGATATGAAATGAAATACGGGTGTATTTATTGTAGTTTGAAACAATTTCCATGGAAATAATTTTAAATTGTAATATTGTAATTTTTTACTGTATAACAATAAGAAATGTTATATTTGATTATTCTGTCTTTTTGTCTATTTATTGTCTTTATTATGATTTGCTTAAGATTGAATTTGCCATATTTTGTGTTATTTTGTCTTGTTGGCTTATGGAGGAGGAAATACGGGGAGTCAATGTGAAAAAACAAGGGGCGTTTCTTGGGCTTTTTTACAAAAAAAACTTTGCGTTTACGCTTGTCGGGCTAACATCGATTCATCGTCGGATATTCGAAGGTATATTCAAGTTCGCTGGACAAATCCGCGATTATAATATCACAAAACGGGAATAACGGGCACAAAACAAAATCGGCTAAGTATTGATGTTCAATTACTTAGCCGATTTGCTCGTACCCAGACCCGGGGTCGAACCGGGATGGATTTTACTCCACTGGTGTTTGAGACCAGCGCGTCTACCGATTCCGCCATCTGGGCTTCTGCTTTCAGATGTGGTGCAAAGATACGGCTTTTTCCCGAATCTGCAATACTTTTGCTCAAAATAGGTCAAAAAAACTTATGTAATACTATTTAAAACCCTTTTCAGGCTGATTTACCGAAAAAAAGCTTATCTTAGCGTAAACTTTAATGCTATCCATTTTTAACCATGAGTAATAATAATTTTTATTGTGTCATCATGGCTGGCGGAACCGGACGCAGGTTCTGGCCGTATAGCCGAAAAGCGCTGCCGAAACAGTTCCTGGATTTTTTCGGAAGCGGACAGACTCTTATACAGCAGACGTACGAAAGGTATAAGCGGATCATTCTTCCGGAAAACATTTATATTTCCACTCATAAAGATTATAAGGAAATTGTGCTGGAAATGCTTCCGGAAATGGACGAAAGTCGTCTGATTGTCGAGGAAGAGCACCGGAACACCGCTCCGGCAATCGCGTATGCCTCGCATGTGATCCAGAAGATCAATCCGGACGCTACGGTCATCATCGCTCCTTCTGACAATGTGATCCTGAAGCCGGAAGAGTTCCGGCAGGCTGTGCTGAAGGGAATGGAGTTCGCCTCGCATTCCGGAAATCTTCTCGTTATGGGGGTCCGTCCTACCTATCCTGAGACGGGCTATGGCTATATCCAGATTTCCGAGGAGCATGAGGGTGACTTCTGTAAGATAAAGACTTTTATCGAGAAGCCGGCCAGGGAGTTTGCGGAGGTGTTCGTGCAGAGTAATGAGTTCTATTGGAATTCCGGGATATTCATCTGGCATATTGATACCATCATGAGGGCGTTTCATGAGATGATGTCGGATGTGTGTCCGCGTCTGGAGGCTGACCGTCCTGATTTCAGTTCCTGTCCCAACAGCTCTTTTGATACGAGTATCATGGAGAAGGCGGACAATGTGTATGTGCAGCCGTGCGACTTCGGTTGGGCGGATGTCGGTACCTGGGGTGCGCTTCATGACCTGCTTCCGAAGGACGGGAACGGGAACGTGATTATCGAGAGCAATACGATGCTTTATGGCTGCAAGGATAATCTGGTGATGGTGCCGGAAGGAAAGTTGGCCGTGATTCAGGATCTGGAAGGATATCTGGTGGTGGAAAAGGACAACGTGCTGCTTGTCTGCCGGAAGGATGACCAGAACGCTATCCGCAAGTTTGTGAACGACGTGGAAATGCGGTTCGGGGAGAAATACTCTTAAGAAATGAAGAGTGAAGAATGAAGAGTGAAGAATGAGGGATGGAGATAAGGGCCACACCCATTCCTCATTCTTCACTCTTCATTCTTCATTTAAAAGGTTCTTACTTGTCCATTGTCTGGAAGTCTTTTCTTCGCAGCACGAAGCTGTTGCTCAGGTATTTTTCGCGTACGATCTTGTTTTCCGCCAGTTCTTCCGGCGTGCCTTGGAACAGGATTTTCCCTTCAAACAACAGATAGGCGCGGTCGGTGATGCTCAGTGTCTCCTGCACGTTGTGGTCGGTGATGAGGATGCCGATGTTCTTGTCCTTGAGCCGCCATACGATATGTTGGATGTCTTCCACCGCAATCGGATCGACACCGGCAAACGGCTCGTCGAGCATGATGAATTTCGGGTCGATGGCCAGGCAGCGCGCGATTTCCGTGCGGCGGCGCTCGCCGCCCGACAACTGGTCGCCCAGGTTCTTCCGTACTTTCTGGAGACGGAATTCCGCGATCAGGCTTTCCAGTTTCTCTTTCTGGTATTCCGGGCTCTTGTTGGTCAGCTCCAGCACTGAGGCGATGTTGTCTTCCACACTCATTTTGCGGAATACGGAGGCTTCCTGGGCCAGATATCCGATGCCGTTCTGTGCTCGCTTGTACACCGGGTATGAGGTGATGTCCTTGTCGTTCAGGTAGATGTGCCCCTCGTTAGGGACAATCAGTCCCGTGGTCATATAGAAAGAGGTTGTCTTTCCCGCGCCGTTCGGACCGAGCAGTCCCACGATTTCCCCCTGTTTCACATTGATGGAGACATGGCTCACCACGGTGCGTTTCCCATATTTTTTCACCAGGTTCTCCGTCCGCAGCACCATCCTTCCGTCGGAAGGCAACTCAAATTCGTTTTTCGTTTGGTTTTCTTGTTCTTCACTCCTCATTCTTCACTCCTCATTCTTCATTTGTTTCGCAAAAGTAGTAAATTTATTGGGTTCTATGGTTCTTGGGTCGAAATTCATCCGGTCTTTTATCATAATATAGCTAAAAATCTGTACTTTTGCATCAAATATTATTCTGACAGATATGGTAAAGCCTATTACGAATTTCGGAAAGTATCTGGTGCTGATGGGGCGTGTGTTCTCCCGGCCCGAGCGTTTTCGGATGTATTTCAAGCAGTATATCAATGAAATGGTGCAGTTGGGCATCAATTCCATCGGCATTGTATTGCTGATATCGTTTTTCATCGGGGCGGTGATCTGCATCCAGATCAAGCTGAACATCGAAAGTCCCTGGATGCCCCGTTTTGTGGTGGGATACACTACCCGTGAGATTCTGTTGCTTGAGTTCTCCTCGTCCATCATGTGTCTGATTCTGGCCGGAAAGGTGGGCTCGAACATTGCTTCCGAGATTGGTACGATGCGTGTCACCCAACAGATTGACGCGCTGGAGATTATGGGTATCAATTCGGCCTCGTATCTGATACTTCCAAAGATTCTCGGTCTGATGACCATGATTCCGTTTCTGGTGATATTCAGTATTTTCGCGGGCATTGTCGGTGCTTTCTGTACGGCCTGGTTCGGTGGGGTGATGACGGCTACGGACCTGGAGTACGGTCTGCAGTACTGCTTTGTGGAGTGGTACATCTGGTGCGGATTCATCAAGTCATTGTTCTTTGCCTTTATCATCGCCAGTGTGTCGGCCTTTTTCGGCTATACGGTGGAAGGAGGGTCCATTGCCGTAGGTAAGGCGAGCACTGACTCCGTGGTGTCGAGCAGTGTGCTGATTCTGTTTTCTGACTTAATACTTACTCAATTATTGATGGGATGATACAGCTGGATTCTATATGCAAGTCGTTCGAGGGGCGTATGGTGCTCGACGACATCAATTTCTCATTTGATGACGGAAAGACCAACCTCATCATCGGTCAGAGTGGTTCGGGAAAGACGGTGCTCATGAAGTGCATCGTGGGATTGCTCACTCCCGAGCGCGGGGAGGTGCTTTACGACGGACGGGACCTTATCCATATGGGAAAAAACGAGAAGAAGGCGTTGCGACGTGAGATGGGGATGATTTTCCAGAGTGCCGCCCTGTTCGACTCGCTTTCGGTGTTGGAGAACGTGATGTTTCCGCTCGACATGTTCTCCAATGACACTTACCGTGACCGTGTGAGACGCGCGCAGTTCTGTCTGGACCGTGTGAACTTGATTGACGCGCAGCAGAAATACCCCGGCGAGATCAGTGGCGGTATGCAGAAGCGTGTGGCCATCGCGCGTGCCATTGCCCTGCAGCCCAAATATCTTTTCTGTGACGAACCTAACTCGGGACTTGATCCGAAGACCTCTCTTGTCATCGATGACCTGATTCATGGCATTACAGTGGAATACAATATGACTACCATCATCAATACGCACGACATGAACTCCGTGATGGGTATTGGTGACAGTATCCTGTTTATTGACAGGGGTCACAAGGAGTGGGAAGGCACGAAGAACGATGTGTTCAACGCCACGAACGAGCGGCTGAACAATTTCATCTTCGCCTCTGACTTGTTGCGTAAGGTGAGGCAGGAGGAGACGAGAAACAAGTGAGGACTTGTTCCGTGCTTTCTGTGGCGGGGAAGCGATCCTCGGGAATTTACGTGAATCGCGCTCCCTAAAGCATGGACGGTGTTTTTTTCTTTTTTTAGCTTGACTTTTTGGTTATTGCAGGATTAAGCATTATTTTTGCACCCGTTTTAGAGACTGATGGACGGGGCTGGATGTCCGCATTCATCCCCCGTGGTTCGAGAAACATAGTAATATTATATTTATTGAACGCAAGGGCACGAAAACACAGGCGGTCTGGAACAGGCGCCGTGTCTTTGTGTCTCTGTGTCCGATAGAGATGGGTTTCCTTGATTACTAAATAATTAAATAAATAAATCAGAATGAATATTTCATTGCAAAATGTTGACAAGGTAAGCGCTGTGCTTACTGTCCAGATTGAAAAGGCTGATTATCAGGCACAGGTTGAGAAATCTTTGAAGACTCTCCGCCAGAGAGTGAATATGCCCGGTTTCCGTAAGGGAATGGTTCCGATGGCTATGATTAAAAGACAGTATGGCTCTTCTGTATTGATGGAGGAGGTTGACAAGCTGCTGCAGGAAAAGGTGGGCGAATATATTCAGGAAAACAAGGTGAATATGCTGGGAAGTCCGCTGCCGAAAGAGAACAGCAAGGTGAACTTCGCGACTGACGAGAACTTTGATTTCTCTTTTGACATTGCCTTGGCTCCTGAGTTCGAGCTGTCGTTGACAAAGGATGATGCCTTGGATTATTACGATATTGACGTGACCGACGATATGGTGGAACAGCAAGTGAAGATGTACACACAGCGTACGGCAAAATATGAGAAGGTAGACGAATATCAGGAAAACGACTTGTTGAAAGGACTTCTGGCCGAACTCGACGAGAACGGCAACACGAAGGAAGGCGGCGTGCAGGTGGACGGTGCCGTGATGATGCCTACCTATATGAAGAATGATGAGCAGAAGGCCATCTTCAATGGTGTGAAGGTGAATACGGTACTCGTGTTCAATCCGTCTGTGGCTTTTGACAACAACGAGGCTGAGCTTGCTTCCCTGTTGAAGGTGAAGAAGGAAGATGTGGCCGGTTACAAAGGTAACTTCAGTTTTCAGGTGAACGAGATCACCCGTATGATTCCGGGCGACTTGAACCAGGAGCTTTTCGATCAGGTTTTGGGTGAGGGAAAGGCTCATAGCGAGGAGGAATTCCGTGCGCAGATAAAGAGTGTGATTGCCGGACAGTATGCTGCCGACAGCGACTACAAGTTCCTGATTGATGTACGTGCGTATGCGATGGACAAGATCGGCAAGCTGGAGTTCGCGGACGGGCTGATGAAGCGTATCATGCTGGAGAACAACAAGGATAAGGGTGAGGAATTCGTGACTAAGAACTATGACAAGAGCATCGAGGAACTGACCTGGCATCTGATCAAGGAGAAACTGGTGGCCGCAAACGGCATCAAGGTGGAGCAGAGCGATGTGAACGAGATGGCGAAGGAAGCTACCCGCGCGCAGTTCGCGCAGTATGGTATGATCAATGTGCCTGATGAATTGCTTGAGAACTATTCAAAGGAGATGCTGAAGAAGCGCGAAAGTGTGGAGGCGCTGGTGAACCGTGTCGTTGAGGCCAAGCTTACGGCTGCGCTGAAAGAGCAGGTGACATTGAACCACAAGGCTGTAACGGCTGAGGAATTCAACAAGATGTTCCAATAAGAAAACGGCAGGTGGGCGAATTGCTAAGACTTGCTGAAAAAGGGGGCTTTTAATCGGGCTTCTTCCATGGCACAGAAGTGTTTTGTGTTTTTTTTGTAAGATGGAAGGAGGGGGTTGAAAGCCTCCTTTTCCGTAGAAATGAATTTGAAAGGAGATATGATGGACGATTTTAGAAAGTATGCTACCAAGCATTTGGGAATGAACAGTATGGTGCTTGACGATGTGATCAAGTCGCAGGCCGGGTACCTGAATCCGTATATTCTGGAGGAACGTCAGTTGAATGTGACTCAGTTGGACGTGTTTTCGCGTCTGATGATGGACCGCATCATCTTTCTGGGCACTCAGATTGACGACTATACGGCGAACACTTTGCAGGCACAGCTGCTGTATCTGGATTCGGTGGATTCCGGTAAGGACATTTCGATTTATATCAATTCACCGGGCGGTTCCGTATATGCCGGACTGGGTATCTATGATACCATGCAGTTTATCAGCAGCGATGTGGCGACCATCTGTACCGGTATGGCGGCTTCCATGGCGGCGGTCCTGCTGGTGGCCGGAAAGGAAGGGAAGCGTTCGGCGTTGACCCACTCGCGTGTGATGATTCATCAGCCTATGGGAGGGGCACAGGGACAGGCCTCGGACATCGAGATCACCGCCCGCGAGATCCAGAAATTGAAGAAGGAACTTTATACGATCATTGCCGACCATTCGCATACCCCGTTTGACAAGGTGTGGGCGGATTCGGACCGTGACTATTGGATGACGGCCCAGGAGGCGAAGGATTATGGCATGATTGATGAGGTGCTGTCGCGCAAGCCGTCGGCACAAGTGTAACCAAACTAAAAAAGGACGAACAATTGGAAGAGAATAAAAGTTCAAGAACCAAAAGAAGATGCAGTTTCTGCGGGCGTTCGGAAAACGAGGTGGGCTTCCTTATCACCGGCATCAACGGATGTATCTGTGACAGCTGCGCGGAACAGGCCCATGAGATTGTGGAGGAAGCTTTCCGCCAGAAGAAAGAGGCCGCGGAGAAACTGAATCTGAACGATCTCCCGAAGCCGAAGGATATCAAGGATTTTCTGGACCAGTATGTCATCGGACAGGATGAGGCCAAGCGTTACCTGTCGGTGGCAGTGTACAACCACTACAAACGTCTGTTGCAGCCGAAGGATGAGGCGGATGTGGAGATCGAGAAATCGAACATAGTCATGGTGGGAAGCACGGGAACGGGAAAGACTTTGCTGGCTCGTACCATTGCGAAATTGCTTCATGTGCCGTTCACTATTGTCGATGCGACCGTGTTGACCGAGGCGGGCTATGTGGGAGAGGATATCGAGAGTATCCTGACACGTCTGCTGCAGGTGGCTGACTATAATGTGGCGGAAGCGGAGCGCGGCATCGTATTCATTGATGAGATTGACAAGATTGCCCGTAAAGGCGACAATCCTTCGATTACGCGCGACGTGAGCGGTGAGGGGGTGCAGCAAGGACTGCTGAAACTGCTTGAAGGTTCCGTGGTGAACGTGCCGCCTCAGGGAGGACGCAAACATCCGGACCAGAAGATGATTCCGGTGGACACGAAGAACATCCTCTTTATCTGCGGAGGCGCTTTCGACGGGATTGAACGGAAAATCGCGCAACGGTTGAATACGAACGTGGTGGGATATAATGCCGCCAAGGAGCAGATGAAGATTGACCGGAGTAATCTGATGCAGTATATTGCTCCCCAAGACCTGAAGGCTTTCGGACTGATTCCGGAAATCATCGGCCGTCTGCCGGTGCTGACTTATTTGAATCCGTTGGACCGGATGGCATTGCGCAATATTCTGACAGAGCCGAAAAACTCCATTGTCAGACAGTATGTCAAACTGTTCGAGATGGATGGCGTGAAACTGGAGTTCGAACCGGAAGTGTTTGAGTATATTGTCGATAAGGCAATGGAATATAAGTTAGGTGCCCGTGGCCTGCGCTCGATTGTAGAGACGATCATGATGGATACGATGTTCGAGATACCTTCTCGGAAAACAGACCGTTTTGTCGTGACTCTCAATTATGCGAAGGAGCAGATGGGAAAGGCCAATTTGTCGCGTCTGCAGATGGCGTGAGAAGTGATTTTTTTTAGAGAAAAAAAGACTCTTCGGTAAAAATATTCGCTGAAAAGCTTGCATGATATGTAAAGTTGTTTATAACTTTATACGGAAAATTTCTACAGGAAAATCGAACACTAAATCTAAGGACAATGGCGGACAATATCAATTTGACGAAACAACTGAAAAAATATTTCGGCTTTGATACCTTTAAGGGGAATCAGGAAGCGATTATCCGGAATCTGCTTGCCGGAAAAGACACGTTTGTGCTGATGCCTACGGGCGGCGGAAAATCTCTTTGCTACCAGCTTCCTTCCTTATTGATGGAAGGTACGGCGATTGTCATTTCTCCTCTCATTGCCCTGATGAAGAATCAGGTGGACGCCATGCGGAACTTCAGTGACGAAGACGGGGTGGCGCATTTCATCAATTCCTCGTTGACCAAGACGGCCATCGACCAGGTGAAGGCGGATATCCTGTCAGGCAAGACCAAGCTGCTTTATGTGGCTCCCGAGTCGCTGACCAAGGAAGATAATGTGGAATTTCTGAGACATGTGAAGATCTCTTTCTATGCCATAGACGAGGCGCATTGCATTTCGGAATGGGGACATGATTTCCGTCCGGAATACAGACGCATACGCCCTACCATCGACGAGATAGGAAGTGCACCGGTCATTGCTCTGACGGCGACGGCCACACCGAAGGTGAAAATGGACATCCAGAAGAATCTGGGCATGACAGACGCGGCCGAGTTCAAGTCATCGTTCAACCGTCCGAACCTTTATTATGAGGTGAGGGCAAAGACCAACAATGTGGATTCGGACATCGTCAAGTTTATCAAGCACAACGAAGGCAAGTCGGGTATCATTTATTGCCTGAGCCGGAAAAAAGTGGAGGAGCTTGCGGAAATCCTGCAGGCTAACGGCATCAAGGCGCGTCCTTATCATGCGGGAATGGATTCGGTTACCCGCAGTGCCAATCAGGACGCGTTCCTGAAGGAGGATATCGACGTGATTGTGGCGACCATCGCTTTCGGCATGGGCATCGACAAGCCCGATGTGCGTTTTGTGATTCATTATGATGTGCCTAAGAGCCTGGAAGGATATTATCAGGAGACCGGACGTGCCGGACGTGACGGAGGAGAGGGGCAGTGTATCACTTTCTATTCTAGCAAGGACCTGCAGAAATTGGAGAAATTCATGCAGGGTAAGCCGGTGTCGGAACAGGAGATAGGACGCCAGCTCCTGCAGGAGACGGCGGCGTATGCGGAATCGTCAGTGTGCCGCAGAAAGATTCTGTTGCATTATTTCGGCGAGGAATATACCGAGGACAATTGTGGTAATTGTGATAATTGTTTAAATCCCAAAAAACAAGTGGAGGCTCAGGATGCATTATGTACGGTGATCGAAACCATCACCGCAGTAAAGGAAAACTTTAAGCAGGAATATATTTTAGATGTCTTATTAGGAAAGGAGACATCGGAGGTGCAGGCGCATAAGCATGAGGACTTGGAGGTGTTCGGTGCCGGGATGGGTGAGGAGGACCGTTTCTGGAACGCCGTCATCCGTCAGGCGTTGATTGCCGGCTATCTTTCAAAGGACGTGGAG
The DNA here is from genome assembly GCA_019120125.1 of Candidatus Phocaeicola excrementigallinarum. GTDB lineage: Bacteria > Bacteroidota > Bacteroidia > Bacteroidales > Bacteroidaceae > Phocaeicola > Phocaeicola excrementigallinarum. The sequence continues at coordinate 14,626 of DWVR01000066.1, forward strand.
AACTACGGACTGTTGAAAGTGACTCCGGAGGGTCACAAGTTCTTGAAAAAGCCGAAGTCGTTCAAGATTGTAGAGGACACTGATTTCGATGAGGAAGAGACAGAGGAGACACCGATGCGAAGTGGCGCCTCGTGTGCGGTGGACCCGGTGCTTTACTCCATGCTGAAGGACTTGCGGAAGAAAATGTCGAAGAAATTGGATGTGCCGCCTTATGTGATTTTCCAGGACCCTTCGCTCGAGGCGATGGCGACCATTTATCCGATAACGCTTGAGGAATTGCAGAATATTCCGGGTGTAGGTGCGGGAAAGGCGAAACGCTACGGACAAGAGTTCTGTGACCTTATCAAGAAGCATTGTGAGGAGAATGAGATTGATCGTCCGGAAGACCTGAGGGTGCGCACGGTGGCCAACAAGTCGAAACTGAAGGTGTCGATTATCCAGAGCATTGACCGTAAGGTGGCGCTTGATGATATCGCGATGGCGAAAGGCATAGACTTTAACGAGTTGCTCGATGAGATAGAGGCAATCGTATATTCCGGTACGAAACTGAATATCGATTATTTCCTGAATGAGATTATGGACGAGGATCACATGCAGGATATTTACGACTATTTCAAGGAGTCGACTACGGATAAGATAGACGATGCGATGGAAGAGTTGGGCGATGACTATACGGAGGACGAGATTCGTCTGGTGCGTATCAAGTTCATTTCTGAAATGGCAAACTGACAATGAATGCTGTCCGTAAGGCGCAAAGGCAGCGGGGAATGATAAACTCCGATGCCTTTGCGCCTTCTTTTTGAAAAAAGATGTTAACTGGGCTGATTCTCTCGAATAAAATCCGTATATTTGCACGCAATAAAATCTAAACGCATAATTCCTATGTCATTTATTGCAGATAAAGTTGTTATGGACGGTTTGACATACGATGACGTATTGTTGATACCGGCATATTCGGAAGTATTACCAAAAGCAGTCGAACTCACGACTAAGTTCTCACGAAACATTGAGTTGAAGATTCCGTTCGTGACCGCCGCAATGGATACGGTTACGGAGGCACAGATGGCCATTGCGATCGCACGCGAGGGAGGTATCGGTGTAATCCACAAGAACATGCCTATTGAGGAACAGGCTCGTCAGGTGGCCATCGTGAAGCGTGCGGAAAACGGTATGATTTATGATCCTGTCACAATCAAGAGAGGGTCGACGGTGAGAAATGCTCTCGATATCATGGCTGAGTATAAAATCGGCGGTATTCCTGTAGTGGATGACGAGAATTATCTGGTAGGTATTGTGACCAATCGTGACCTGCGCTTTGAGAGGGATATGATGAAGCGTATTGACGAGGTGATGACGAAGGAAAACATTGTGACCACGGCTCCGGGTATTGACATGGAGACCGCTTCTAATATTCTTCAGCAGAACAAGATCGAGAAGCTGCCGGTAGTAGACGAAAAGGGAAAGCTGGTGGGGCTGATCACCTATAAGGACATTACAAAAGCGAAGGATAAGCCGATGGCTTGCAAAGACTCGAAAGGACGTTTGCGTGTGGCTGCCGGTGTGGGAGTGACAGCGGACACTTTGCTGCGTATGGAGGCCTTGGTGAAGGCGGGTGCCGACGCGATTGTGATTGATACAGCTCACGGACATTCCAAATATGTGATTGAGAAACTGAAGGAAGCTAAGCAGGCGTTCCCGGGCATTGATATTGTGGTGGGTAACATCGCTACCGGTGAGGCTGCAAAGGCTTTGGTGGAAGCGGGTGCTGATGCGGTGAAAGTGGGCATCGGTCCGGGTTCCATCTGTACGACTCGTGTGGTTGCTGGTGTGGGTGTGCCCCAGTTGACCGCTGTATATGATGTGGCAAAGGCTTTGGAAGGCACGGGCATTCCTTTGATTGCCGATGGCGGTCTGCGTTATTCGGGTGATGTGGTGAAGGCTTTGGCTGCCGGGGGTTATTGTGTAATGATTGGTTCTCTGGTGGCAGGTACAGAAGAGTCGCCGGGTGATACAATCATTTTCAACGGTCGTAAGTTCAAGTCATATCGTGGCATGGGTTCATTGGAAGCAATGGAAAACGGTTCCAAGGACCGCTACTTCCAGTCGGGCACTACAGATGTGAAGAAGCTGGTGCCGGAAGGTATTTCGGCCCGTGTGCCTTACAAAGGTACCTTGTATGAAGTGATTTATCAGCTGGTAGGTGGCTTGCGCTCCGGTATGGGATATTGCGGTGCCCATAATATCATGGAGTTGCACAATGCGAAGTTCACTCGCATCACGAACGCCGGAGTTTTGGAAAGTCATCCGCACGATGTGACTATCACAAGCGAGGCGCCTAACTACAGCCGTCCGGAGTAATCCGAGGCATGCGCGGAAAATGAATACTATTGATACGTGGGTGTGTCAAAAGTTTGCACGGGTTTTACAGATGTGCTGGAAGCCGGGGTGGACTTTTGACACACTTTTTTTCAACTGATTGGTGTCATGATGTGGCAAAAGATATGTATTGTTTTGTTCCTGGGTGTTTTCAACTGTTTCTTGTCTCATGCGGAAACGGACGAGAGGGTTTTGCTGACTATTGGAGGAAAACCGGTGCAGATGGATGAGTTCAATTTCTGCTATTCTCGTTTCAATGCACGGAAGCGTATCCCGGCATCGCGTTTTTTTAGTCATTTCTTGTCGTGCAAGCTCAAGGCTTTTGATGCCCGTAGGCAGGGTTGGGATACATTGCCCGATATCCGTCTTCAGTGTGACCTGATTAAAGGTAAGGTGTTGAGGCGGTATTTGATTGATCCGGAAAAAGCCGATGCTTTTTATCTGTCGTGCTATCGGAAAGGCTTTGCGAGGATGGGTGCTGACGTATGGGTGAGAATGGAGCATATCTCTGTGTTTTTGCCCCAACACGCCTCGGCGTCTTTGGAGCGGAATGCCCGTGGAAGGATTGATTCTGTTTATCGTTGTTTGAGGAACGGCATGGATTTTGATGACTTGTACAATAAATGTCAGGGGGATGATGACGGGCTGTATTTGAAGGATATGTGGATTCCACTGTCAGTGATGGTGAAGGAGTTTGCGGACAAGCTGCGGTTGCTGGACGTGGGCGGCGTATCCGCTCCGTTTTATTCTCCTCTTGGAATCCATATTGTGCGGTTGGTGGACCGGAAGCAGGGAGTGAGCTATGAGGAGGCTTTGCCGAGAATCCGGGATGTGGAGGAAGGGCGGGAAAACTGTTTGGAATTCGTGGACGGAAAACGTTTTCAGGACTGGAAGGAAGGACGGGAAACGGAGATTGCCGTGCGGATGGGACTGGCGGAGGACGGACTCTTGGCTGCTTATTGGGATGAGTCTTACGGAAACGGGAATGAAAAGGTGTCGCCTGATGAACTGGCGCGCCATTTTAAGGAAAATAAGGAAAAATATGACTGGGACTTGCCTCATTTCAAGGGTGGAGTCGTACATTGCCTGAACAAGAAAGCGGCTTCCAGACTGAAAAAAGAACTGAAAAGAATACCTTGCAGTTTGTGGAAGGAAACTGTCGGCAGATTGTCTGCGGAAGACAAAGGGCTTTGTGCGGAAGTGGAAACGGGAGTATTCCGGATAGGGTCGAATGAATATGTGGACAAACTTGCCTTTAAATGTGGCTCGTTTGAGCCGATGCCACGCTTGCCTTACACTTTTGTTATCGGAAAACGACTGAAAAGAGGACCGGAGGATTATACGGATGTCCTTAAGAAGGTGGAGGAGGACTGTATCAAGGAACGTGAACGGGAAAGGATGAATGAGTTGATGGACAAATATTCCGTAGAAATCAATCAAGAGGTTTTAAAAACCGTTAATTCTGATGGCGGTGAATGATTATTGCAGTATCTTCGTCCGTTAAATGATTCTTTATGAGAATAAATTTGAGGGCTGTAACAGTGCCGGTTCTTCTTCTGTTATGCGGATGCCATGGCTCGTCGGAAAGGGATGACGGGACATGGGTTGTCAGTGTGGGTGAGTCATATCTCACGGAAGAAGAGTTGAGGTCTGCCTTGCCTGTGGGGCTGCATGGAGAGGACAGTGTGGCATTTGCGGAGAACTACGTGCAGGATTGGGTTGAGGATATCTTGCTTTACCGGCAGGCGCAGGAGAATTTGCCGGACGATGAGGAGATTGACCGGAGGGTGGAGGCTTATCGAAGAGCTTTGACCATACATTCCTACCAGGAACAGCTGGTGGATCAGGAAGTCGGGAGAAAGGTCACGGACGCGGAAGTGGAAGCCTATTACCGTGAGCATACGGAGGAGTTCACGGCAACAGAGCCTTTTCTGCGTGGAATTTACATGAAGGTTCCTTTGAATGCTCCTTCCTTGCGGACGCTGCGCGGATGGTTGAGGGACACTCCTGCGGCTCATCTTGACCGTCTTGAAAAATATGGAATTTCGCACGCTGTGGATTATGAGTGCTTTCTGCAGAAATGGTATCCTTTGTCCGGATTCTCGGTCAGGATGCCGGAAATAAGAGGAAGAGCGTTGCGAAAGGGAACGGACATAGAAGTGACGGATTCTCTTTATCGTTATTTCCTGCATGTGGAGGAACTGTTGCCGGTGGGTGCCGTGCTGCCGCAGGAATATGCCTCAGATGAGATCAGGGAGATCCTGACCAATCTGAAAAGAACGGATTATATAAGTAGAATGAAATCGGAGCTTCTTAGAGAGGCTACGGAGGACAAAAGGATAAAATATTACAGAAAATGAATAGATTGATTTTGACAAGTGTCTGTGCTTGCGTGTGTCTGTTGGCGGTGACTTCTGGACTGCATGCGCAGAACAATGTGATTGACGAAGTGGTGTGGGTTGTCGGTGATGCGGCGATTCTGAAGTCTGATGTAGAAAACGAGCGTCTGAGCATTCAGTATGAGGGCCGTCGTCTGGATGGTGATCCTTATTGTGTGATTCCGGAACAGCTGGCTGTGCAGAAACTGTTCCTGCACCAGGCGGAGATAGACAGTGTGACGGTGACCGATCAAGAGGTGCTTCAGGGTGTGGAGTCGCAAATGGCGTGGCTCATAGACCAGATAGGTTCGAAAGAGAAGCTGGAGGAGTATTACAATAAGACTTCAACACAGATACGGGAAATGTTGCGCGAGAATATTCGCAACGGAAAGACAGTACAGCAGATGCAGCAGAAGATTGTGGGTGATATCAAGCTTACTCCGGCGGAGGTAAGGAATTATTTCAGCCGGCTCCCGCAGGACAGCATCCCGTTTGTGCCCACGCAGGTGGAGGTGCAGATCATCACGCGGGAGCCTAAGATAAAGGAGGAAGAGACGGAGCGTGTGAAAAAAGAGTTGCGTGACTTCACGGACCGCATCAACCGGGGGGAGACAACATTCTCCACGTTGGCGCGGTTGTATTCGGAGGATCCCGGGTCAGCACGGCGCGGGGGTGAGTACGGGTTTACAGGTCGGGGAGAACTGGAGCCGGAGTTCGCTAACGTGGTGTTCAATCTGACCGACCCGAAGAAGATCTCGAAGGTGTTTGAGACGGTGTACGGTTTCCATATCGCGCAGCTTATCGAGAAGCGTGGTGACCGGGTGAGCTACCGGCATATCTTGATAAAGCCGCGTGTGGACGCGCAGGATATAGAAGATGAGCTGATGCACCTTGACACGCTGGCCAATGACATCCGCAAGGGAAAGGTTAGCTTCGACGAGGCGGCCATGTGGGTGTCGCAGGACAAGGATACACGTAACAATCATGGACTGTTGGCAAATCCGCAAACTTCTACCTCACGCTTCGAGATGCAGCAACTGGCTGGCTTGATCTCACAGGAAGTGGCCAAGACAGTGGAAAAGATGCAGATAGGCGAGGTGTCGCAGCCTTTTACCATGATCAATAGTAAGGGAAAGGAAGTATGTGCCATCGTGAAACTGAAGAACCGAATTGAAGGGCACAAGGCTACTATTTCCGAGGACTATCAGCGGCTGAAGGAAATCGTGACCGCACGGCGGGGCGAGGAGAAATTGCATGAGTGGATTGTAGAGAAGCAGAAAAGCACTTACGTGCGCATCAATCCCGCGTGGCGGAACTGTGACTTTCAATACCCGGGATGGATAAAATGAGGAAAGGACATGGTATTGGTGGAGGAGGCCGAAGGGTATGTCACCATCGTTTGCTGCTTACAGCGGCACTTTGTGTGGCGGTGGTATGTGTAGGTGCCCAGGTGGTGACTGGAAAGAGAGACTCCATCAGAATGACACGTCAGGAAACGGCAGACACCACACGGAAAGTCCCTTCCACACGGGACGACAGGCAAGGTACAGTCCGGCCTGCGGCAAAAAGTAAGGTGTTTCTGCTTCATTCAGACTTGTTGCGTAGAATGGCTGACCATCCTGATGCGCAGATAGTGACAGGCAATGTACAGTTCCGTCATGACAGTGTATATATGTATTGTGACAGTGCTTGCTATTATGACCGGACAAGCAGTTTTGAGGCGTTTGGTAATGTGCGTATGGAGCAGGGGGACACGCTTTTCCTCTATGGTGACCGCCTTTATTATGACGGACTGACACAGATCGCACAGATGAGGGAGAATGTGCGTATGGAGAACCGTACCACTACATTGCTGACCGACAGTTTGAACTATGACCGGGTGTATGGCTTGGGGTATTTTTTTGACGGAGGGACAATGATGGACGACCAGAATGTGCTGACCTCGGAATGGGGGGAGTACAGCCCACAGACAAAACAGTCGGTGTTCAATTATAATGTGCGTCTGGTAAATCCGCAGTTTACTCTTACCTCTGACACTTTGCGTTATAATACAGCCTCGAAGGTAGCTGATATTGTGGGTCCTTCGGACATCTGGAGTGATGAGAACCACATTTGGTCGGAAAAAGGGACATATAATACGGTGACGGGGAAAGCCGATCTGTATGACCGGTCGGTACTCACGAGTGGAGAAAGGCGACTTACAGGTGATACCTTGCTTTACGACCGTACTACAGGTGTGGGGGAAGCTTTCAGCCGGATGGTGATGACCGATACCGTAAACCGCAACATGATGACGGGAGAGTATGGATATTATAATGAGTTGACTAAATCTGCTTTTGCCACTGATAGTGCCGTGGCTGTGGACTGGTCTCAGGGAGACAGCTTATATCTGCATGCTGATACGTTGCGGATGGAAACTTTCCATTTGGATACGGATTCTATGTTCCGCGAGATGAGGGCTTATCATAGGGTGCGTTTCTTCCGTACCGATGTACAAGGCACAGCCGATTCATTGGTGTTCTCTACTTTGGACAGTTGCCTGACAATGTATCGCGACCCGATAGTGTGGAACGGCAACCAGCAGCTGGTAGGGGAGGTGATGAAAGTGTATATGAACGATAGCACTATCGACTGGTCGCACATTATTGGTCAGGCTCTTTCCGTGGAACGGCTTCAGAACGATTCTACCCTCTACAATCAAGTGTCAGGAAAAGAGATAAAGTCGTACTTTTCCGGAGGAGAGATGAAAAAGACAGAAGTGATTGGCTCGGTACGCGTGGTATATTATCCGATGGACTCTGACAGCACACTGATTGGCATGAACGTGTCAGAAACGAGTAAGCTGGAAATCTATCTGGAGAACCAGAAGATCGAGAGGATGGTGATGAGTCCGAAATCGAGCGGTACTCTTTATCCGATGACGCAGATTCCTGTCGGGAAGGACAAACTTGACAATTTTGTGTGGTTCGATTACATCCGTCCGCGTGATCGGTATGATATTTTCCGTTGGCGTGGAAAACGTGTGGAGGACCAGTTGAAGAAGAGCGTACGTGGGCCGGTGGAACTGCCTAATAGCCACCTGTTCAAATAAAAACGGCTCGGTGTTTAACCAGAAAAATTTAAGAAGATGAGCGACATAATCCGGCTCTTGCCCGATTCTGTGGCAAACCAAATTGCGGCAGGCGAAGTGATACAGCGTCCGTCGTCAGTGATTAAGGAATTGGTGGAGAACGCGGTCGACGCGGGTGCCACTCGTATTGATGTTCTAGTGGAGGACGCAGGAAAGACCTGTGTGCGGGTGATAGACAACGGTAAGGGAATGTCGCCTACTGATGCCCGTATGGCTTTTGAGCGTCATGCAACTTCAAAGATCCGCACGGCTGATGACTTGTTTACTCTTCATACAATGGGGTTCCGTGGCGAGGCACTGCCTTCGATTGCGGCGGTGGCGCAGGTAGAGCTGCGTACTTGTCAGGAGGAAGGTGGAGTGGGTACATTGCTGGAAATCTCCGGTTCGAAGGTGGGGAGGCAGGAGTCTGTAGCTTGTGCCAAGGGAAGTGACTTCTCTGTGAAGAACTTGTTTTTTAACGTCCCGGCCCGTCGGAAGTTCCTGAAGTCGAACCAGACGGAGCTAAGTAATATTCTGACGGAGTTCGAACGTGTGGCATTGGTGAATCCCGGTGTGGCATTCAGTCTGTCACAGGGTGGAACAGAGATGCTTAATTTGCCGGCTACGGGACTGAGGCAGCGCATCATGGGCGTGTTCGGAAAGAAAGTCAACCAAGACCTTCTCTCATTTGACGTGAAAACTACAATGGTGCATCTGTCTGGATTCATCGGCAAGCCTGAGGCGGCGCGCAAGAAAGGGGCGCGACAGTTTTTCTTCGTCAACGGACGTTTCATGCGTCATCCTTATTTTCACAAGGCTGTGACTGAGGCTTATGAGAATCTTGTGCCGATGGGCGAGCAGGTATCTTATTTCATTTATTTTGAGACAGACCCAGCTTCCATTGATGTGAATATCCATCCTACGAAGACGGAAATCAAGTTCGAGAACGAGCAGGCTTTGTGGCAGATTCTTTCCGCGGCTGTCAAGGAGACGCTCGGTCGTTTTAATGAGGTTCCTTCCATTGATTTTGACACGGAAGGTATGCCTGATATCCCTGCTTGCGACTCACATCCGGAATATGTGGTTCCGCAGCCTCCGAAACTTTCTTTTGATACTTCTTATAATCCTTTTGAAGTGGAAAGCACGCGTTCCTCATGGCCGTTGGACACCGGAAAGAAGCGGAAGGATTGGGGACCGTTGTTTGAGGGATTAGGGAATGAGGGGCAGACAGGAGCGGCACCGGAAGAAGAACTCTTTGGAACGGTATCTGAGCTTTCTCCAGATTATGAACGGGGCGGACATGATTCGTGTTCTGGTCGGAAGGAGGCAAAGGTGAGCGGTATTCCACTTCGTCATTACCAGTATAAAGGCCGTTTCATCCTTACCTCTGTCAAATCGGGTCTGATGATCATCGACCAGCGTCGGGCGCATGTGCGGATTCTGTACGACCGTTATATGTCGCAAATTCAAAATCATGGCAACGCCTCTCAACGCATGCTGTTCCCTGACATGGTGCATTTTTCTCCAGCGGAGATTATAACGCTTCAGAATATCACGGACGATCTGGGCTATTTGGGGTTTGAGTTGGGGGACTTGGGTAATGGTACGTATGCCATCAACGGAATACCTGCGGGAATCGAGGGTTTGAATCCCGAACGTTTGCTGACGGATCTTGTGCATGTGGCTATGGAAAAAGAAGGGAAAGTGAAGGAGGAAGTGCAGGGTACTTTGGCATTGGCGCTGGCGAAGGCGGCGGCCATTGTGTCGGGACAGGTGCTCTCAGACGAGGAGATGGACAACCTAGTCGACGGCCTTTTCTCGGTCTCTACTCCGAATTATACTCCTGACGGAAAGAAAGTGGTGGCTGTGCTGAAAGAGGAGGAAATAGAGAGGATGTTCAAGTAATGTAACTTGAATTCGATATAATTCAAAATATAGTAAGCTGCCCGTCCTTGACAAGACAAATGTTAATGGCGGGCTTCTTTTCAAAGAAGCAGTATGCTGCTAAGGAAGAGATTCTCGAACAAAGCCTGTCCGATATACCCTTGTCTGCATAGAGTTTTCCTTTTATCCCAAATCGGTCATTAGAAAATAGTATTTCTATCATTTCTAATGACCGATTTGGGTTTATTGGAGAATTAGAAAGAAACCTTTAATTCTGGCGATTTCAATCATTGTTGAAAATCAGACGTTTGTAAAAAAATATTGATTTTTATTGAAAAATAATTGCTGAAATATTTGGAGGTTAATCCAAAACCATCTACCTTTGCACTCGCTTTCGGAAAGGAAGTGAGTTCGATGAAAGGATTTAGATAAAGCGAGAGAGAACGATTGAGAGAAGAAGGATGAGGGAGCCCGGTCAGACGAGAGAATATAAATGAATTATAATATAGGATGAAGAGTTTGATCCTGG
>DWVR01000067.1 GCA_019120125.1 Candidatus Phocaeicola excrementigallinarum
GCTCTACAGGCTTCACAATCAAGCTTCCTGTGGGTACCCGTTTTGGCTTCTATATCGTATCAGAGGGTAATACATTCTATTCAAGCACGCGTCTGAATAACTACAATACCCGTCAGGCCATTTATACCAGAGTATTGAATGAAGAGACCGGTTTGAACCGTACTTACCTCGGTTTTGAAGATATGTCAACACGCACAGTGGGAAGAAACGGAAGTGATGGCGATATGAACGATTTCATCCTGATTCTTGACCCGGCACCGCTGATTATCGACCAGGATGCCCAAAGCTGGATTCTTGCAGCTGAAGACTTGGGTGCGACCGGTGACTATGACTTCAACGATGTGGTGTTCTCCGTAGAGCACGTGGCCGGTTCAGAAACAGCTACCGTAACTCCATTGGCAGCCGGTGGTACATTGCCTGCCTACATCACCCTCAACAATGTGAAACTTGGTCCTGACGGCAGACAGGAAATCCACGAATGGATTGGCATCAACGGACAGAAAGCTCCTTCAGGTTTCCAATATCCGATGCTTAACACTGAGACTCCCGGCACACCGGGCGAATCAGTAACCGTTCAAGTGAGTCCGGCTTTCAGCCTTGCCTACAACTCTGGTCCGGAAAATATGGGTGGATTCTCTGTTCTTATTGAAGACGATACTCCGCGCGAAGTGACAGCTCCCGGTAAGGGCGAGGCTCCTCAGATAATTTGCGTTCCCGGCACTTGGAAATGGCCAAAAGAGAAGATTGACATCTGGGATGTATATCCTCAATTCAAGGAATTTGGCGAAGGTTATCAGGAAGGGCTTTTCTGGTATAATCACCCTGCAACTGGCGCTGAGGTAATCAGTCAGACTCAAGAATAAGTCCACTGAACTCTAATATTGATTGTTTTGTCTGAGGCTGTTTCAGAATAGAATCCGCCTGTCCTAAAAAGCAATGCAAGCGACAGGCCCTTTCTATTTTGAGACAGCCTCATTTTTTTTTGTGAAAATCACCCTGAAAACCTTATGATCAGAATCCTCATTATCGGCTTGTCCGCCGTCTTTATCCTTTTCATCGGCCTGCTCATATTTCTCTGCGTCCTGGAAATCAGGGACGAGATAAATGATTTCAAATCAATGGACAAGATGAACCGCCGTTGACCGGTCTCAGCGGTCCTGCCCTATTCGGGACACGACATCGGACCGGAACCATTCTTTCGCCCTGCCTCTCAGCACGACTTTTGAAATGTCGATGGCCGCGGCCTGGGCCCCGGTAATCACCCCCTTCACCACCAGACGTTCTCCAATAAGACGGAAATATCCCTCCTGCGTGTCTTTCAGACGGCCATCCTCAGTGAACGACCACATGAAATGCTTGGGACGGGGAATGACGGAAGCCAGGAAAATGCACTCCTCAAGCGTGAGTTGCGAAGGACGCTTCGCGAAATAGAAATCAGCCGCCTCACAAATACCGTACACCATCGGCCCCCACTCCGCTATGTTCAGATAAACCTCATACATGCGCTGTTTCGAGGTGAGATGCCCCGTCTCGATCAGCCACACAATCAACGCCTCCTCCAGTTTCCGCGAAAGGTTCTTGTTGCGGTTCAAGAACACGTTTTTCACAAGCTGCATCGAAATCGTACTTCCTCCTCTGGCGAACTTTCCCTTCTTCAAGTCATAGATCATGGCCTCACGCAAGGCATCCATCAGAAAGCCCTGATGATAGAAAAACGCTCCATCCTCGCTCTGCAACACAGCTGTCCGCATCGTGAGCGGAATGCTGTCAAGTGGCAGGAAATGATTCCACGACGGCCCCACCGGAAATGTCCGAACCGGTACCCCATCCTCATAAGCCGTATATTCAAACTCTCCCGACATTTTCCTCAAATCAGAGTTACCGGACTTCAATATCCGGAAATTCCTTGATTTCAGTTCCGAACCGATTCTCAGACTGTCAATCCGGGAAAAATCCACATCCAGAAATCCGTCGTAAGCCAACTCACCGTCCACCTTCATGCCTTCAAGATGTTCAAACAGTCCCGAAGGAAATGAGCCGAACAGTTCCTCAGCCTGGAACCATGGCTTGCGGACGGACACAATGAAATGCCATGAATGAATGCCACCATCAGGAAGCACACGCTCGGCGCGTACAAACGGATTGAAACGAAGAGTATTAAAGCGAACCGTACTGGTACTGTCCAGTTGGATAGCATCGTTTTCCACCTGAACATGGAAATCTACGGCTCCATGATCCAGACTCACCGCTTCAGGAGACAGGCGCCGATGGTACACCTGAAGGCCGTCCACCTTCGCCTGTCCCACAATACGGATCTTACCTCCTCCATCCACTCTGGCAAAACTACACCGCAGACTGTCAAACTTCACGTCGGCCCCAAAGCGCCGGCCTATATACGGAACGGTCAGGTCGGGAGCGCCGAATGAAACCGTCACCCGTTTGTCAGACGGATTGACCTCACCCGACGTGTACCAATGCTGCAGACACCCGTTCTCCTCAAAAGTAATACGGCTTTCAAACCGCCGGTCGCGGATGCAGAGCTCCGGAATACGCAGTTCCACCGAATTGCTGTCATTCTGCTCGTGCACCGTAATATCCGCCAACCGCGCGTCGGCCGGCAACAAGTCAAACACGGCGTCAAGCAACCAATCCGTCCGGCGGGCATAGTCCGTATGAGCCAGAACGGTAACAGCCGGCTCCTTTCCGCCGGTTCCATCCGGTCCCTGACGGGAAACAAACAGAAAATCATAATTGGCCTCCCCTCCCTGTTTAAGGAAATCCAATCTCAGCCCCTCCATTTCCACACGCTTCACATCCACTCTTCCACACACCAGTCCCCACAGACTTAACTCCACCTTGAGCAAATCCAGATCAAGCAAAGTGTCCCTGTCCGCCGGAACCAAGGACAGACCCTCCAGCCTCACCCTCCTGACCCCGTCGAAACACAGCTCACGGCAAGCGATATCCAACTGCATATCCTTCTCAATACGCTCCAGCCGCGCCTCCACCGCACTGCGCAACAGCAAGTTCCGGCAAGCATACAAGACGGCCAGACCTACTGACAGGACAAGCAGTCCGCCCGTCACCACCCTCTTCATTTTCCATTTGTCCGCAACTGTCTTCATACGATACACATTTCATGTCCGGAGGACAAAGATAATCCATAAAAAGATCATTTCACCGTCCCCGCTCCGACATTTCTTTCAAAAACAGGGGGATATTTCAAAAAAAAGCGTATCTTTACATCACTTTCATTATTATGCAACATTTAAAGAATAAGATTATGGCAAGCAGAAAAAACTTAAAGAAATCCATCAAGTATATCTGTAACGTATTGGAAGGCGTTTGTCTGATAGACGCGGCACAGGCTCCTGCCGAAAAACGTAGTGAATATGGCGACCTGTACGTAAAGATCAACGATTTTCAGAATGAGCTGATCTGCAAAATCAACCATACAGAACCAGGCAGCGTAAAACTGTTCTACAAGAAGCTGAAAGAGGACTGCAATAAAGGAATTGAGGAAATCGCGTCGAAATTGGACGAACTGGGAAAATAACCGGCATGAAACAGTCAATCTGCCGTCTCATCTACTTCAAGCTACTGGGGTGGAAAGCAAAGGTCAGCGTGCCGGATTTCAAGAAATGCATCATCTGTGCGGCTCCGCACACCACCAACTGGGACTTGATAATCGGCAAGCTTTTCATCGCGGCTGTCGGACGTTCCTCAGGCTTTCTGATGAAAAAGGAATGGTTCTTCTTTCCGTTGGGAGCACTCTTCCGACGGATGGGAGGGATTCCAGTCCACCGGGACAAACACACGTCAATGGTCGACCAGCTCATTGAACAGGTGAGACAAAGCGACACGTTCCATCTGGCCATCACACCGGAAGGCACACGGTCGGCCAATCCCGAATGGAAGAAAGGATTCTATTACATCGCTCTGGGAGCGCGGATTCCCATCGTCCTTATCGGAATCGACTACGAGAAGAAATGCATCGTAGCCGAAAAATATCTCATACCTGACGGAGACATCGAAAAGGACATGAAGGAAATCAAGCTCTATTTCAAGGACTTCAAGGGGAAATATCCGGAGAAGTTCGATATTGGGGAAGTGTAAGGGATACTTATACAAACAATGCAGGACACGGAGCCACAAAGGCACAGGATAAATATATTGAAAAACTCTGTGCCTTTGTGGCTCTGTGTTTCTTTACCGACAATACACTATTCCACATGTCGGTCCATAATCTTCTGCAACTTACCGGAAAGCAGGAAAAGAATGACGGCCGCCGTCCCGCTCATGAACACGAACAGCATGAAAAAGTCGAAAAGACTCTCTATCCTGTAACCCATAAAACTGCGCGCCGCCCCCTCATCGGGATAATAGCCGCTAAGCAGTCCCGCAAACTTATTGGCCGCGGAGGTACTGAGATACCACACTCCCATCAGCAATGAAGAAAATCTTGCCGGAGACAACTTGTAGACCAGAGAAAGCCCTATCGGAGCGAGACAAAGCTCACCCATGGTATGGATAAGATAAAGCCCGGCCAGCCAGACCATGCTTACCTTCATGCCTGGCTCCACTCCCTTTACACCGAAAGCGATATACAAATAACCCAAGGAAAGCAGCAACAGGCCGATGGCCTGCTTACGGGGAGAACTTGGCTCCAGACCACGTCTACCCAAAAACGACCAGAAGGAGGCAAACAACGGAGCCAACACTACTATCATGACGGGATTGAACGACTGAAAATAGGAAGCGGGCATCTCCCATCCCCCAATATGACGGTCGGTCTGCTCGTCGGCAAAAAAAGTGAGCGACGCACCGGCCTGCTCATAGGCCGCCCAAAAGAATATCACGAAAAAAGCGATGATATAAATGACCCCGATCCGCATCTTCTCACTCCGGTCCAACGAACGGTCGGAAATGATGACTATCGGCACCACAATGGCAGTCGCATAAATGAGCGACCCTATCCAGTCGGCTCCGGAAAACCAATGAGCGGCACCAGCATCCCAGTTGACCGAGAAGAGCAAGGTCAACGCCACCGTGCCTGCCGCCATCCACCAGCCACGCACCGATGAGGTGCCACCGGTTCTGGAAGACGGTCCTGACTTCCGGACAGACGGCAATCTTTTCGGAGCCACCCCCACCGGACGACCTTCCGGATCACATACATATTTTTCCTTGAAAATCTGAAAGACCGCCGCTCCTATAAGCATGCCGATGCATGCGGCCAGAAATCCCCATTTGAAATCTTCCGGACGCCCCGTATTCCCCACCAGTCCACAAACCAGCGGAGCAAGAGTAGAACCTACATTCACACCCATATAGAAAATGGTGAAAGCCGAATCCTTACGCTTGTCATCCGTGGCGTAAAGATGCCCTACCATCGTGGAGATATTCGGCTTGAAAAATCCGTTGCCAAGAATCAGGAATCCCAACCCACAGAACATCATATATCTGGCATAACCGGCTTCCTGAAAATAACACGCACTGAGGAAAAGCAGGAACTGCCCCAACGCCATGGTGAGCGCACCGGTCACAATCGAACGACGGTTTCCCCAATAACGGTCAGCAACATATCCCCCGATAAGGGGAGTGAGATACACAAGCCCTGTATAGCTGCCATACACCTGCGAGGCGGTTTCCTTGTCGAAAAGCAATGCCTGCACCATATAGAGCATAAACAGCGCACGCATGCCATAATAACTGAATCTCTCCCACATCTCTGTGACAAAGAGAAGATAAAGTCCTTTCGGATGTCCTTTTGTCTGATTCATTCTTTTCGGTTCGATAAAATGTTGGCGATTCCCAATAATCGGACACAAAAGTAACGATTTTCTCCGATTCAGGCAAACAGCAGGAGAAAGGGAGCCAAAAGAACGGAAGAACTCAGCGGACTTCCGTACGGCCGCTCATCTGGTAGGTGGCCGATACACGGTCCATAAACTCAGTCGTAGGAGCCGCGGCCATGAGCTGAAGCACAAGATCATTGACATCGGCCCGGCAATCAAGCCTCAACACCTTCCGAAGATCGTCAAGCGATTCCTCATAACGGGAGGTTTCCAGAAAAAGCCGGGCGCGTGCCTTATAGTTTTCCGTGTCGGAAGGATTCAGACGGATAGCCTCATCCAAGTCCGATTGTGCCTGCTCCCATTGCTTCAGGCCGGTCAGCAGCACTCCGCGCGAGTAATAGGCAAACGAACGGTATTCCGCATCACTTTCCGGAATCAGGTCCAGACTGGTCCGGAGAGCTTCGAGAGCCAGCCTCACATCACCGCAGCAATTGCAGACAAGCGCCATATAGCAATGGGCGTAGCCATTGTCCGGATTCTCCATAATCTCCGCATTCAGGAACTTATATGCGGTCATCGGATCTCCTTCATTAAGGGCGGTCACCCCTTTGATATAGTTATCGCTTTGAGGGCGTGCGGGCTGTTCCGCATACGTCATTCCGCAGAAAGCGGACAGGAAAGCCAAAAGAGTAATCATTCGTGTTTTCATGGTTTCTCACAGTTGAATTTCAAACGGACGCAAAGCTATAAACAAAATCAGAACCGCGCAACAATTCTGTAACAATTCTGTAAAACGAAAGAAGTTGTATCAAAATGAGAACTGACTATCAAAAAGCAATGTCATCCTGAGCAAAGCGAAGGATCTCGTGTATATTGGTTTGTGTTTCCGAGATCCTTCACTCCGTTCAGGATGACAAAATAAAAGTGGATTTTTATTTTGGGACAGCCTCTTCCGCCCCTTGACAGATTTCCGGGAAATTACAGCCCGATCACAGATTTCTCAAGCCAATATACCACAATACCGGCAATATAGCCTACGAAAGCAATCCAGGTGATATGCTTCATGTACCAGTCGAAAGTGATCTTTTCCAGTCCCATCACCACGACACCGGCCGCAGAACCGATGATAAGCATCGATCCGCCTACACCGGCGCAATATGCCAGAAGCTGCCAGAAGATTCCGTCCTGCGCCATGTCGCCCACCTCAGCCAGCGGATACATACCCATGCATCCGGCCACGAGAGGCACATTGTCGACAATGCTCGAAAGTACGCCGATGATGCCTGTGATGAGATAATGGTTTCCGTCGAAAGCTGTGTTGAGCCCCTGGCCCACTGTAGCCAGTACGCCGATCTGCTGCAGACAAGCCACCGCCATCAGGATTCCCAGGAAGAAAAGGATGGTGCTCATGTCGATACGGGAGATGATGCCGCTGATACGCTTCTGGGTGCTTTCGTCATGCTCGGCCTGGCCACGGTAGAACAGTTCGGTCACCAGCCACAACATGCCAAGTACAAGCAGAATGCCCACAAACGGAGGCAGATGAGTGATTGACTTGAACACAGGCACGAAGATAAGTCCGCCGACACCTACCCAGAACACGGTCTTGCGCTGGCCGTCGGTCAGTCCGTGACCCACGGTGCCCGCACCAAAGTCAGCACCGGCCGACACATTCCCTTTCAGCGAAAGCGAAAGAATGTAGGCAGGTACTGCAACCGACACGACCGAAGGAATAAACAATTCCTTGATGACACCTGCGGCCGTAATAAGACTCTTGTTCCAGAGCATGATGGTGGTCACGTCACCGATAGGCGAGAACGCGCCACCGGAATTGGCCGCGATGATGACCAGCGAAGCGTAAATCAGACGGTCCTTACGGTCGTCCACCAGCTTTCTCAGAATCATGACCATCACAATAGCCGTGGTCATATTGTCAAGAATGGCCGAAAGGAAGAAGGTCATGACAGTGATACGCCACAACAACGCCCTCTTGCTCTTCGCCTTCAGCATGTCGCGCACGAAATTGAACCCGCCATACTGGTCGACAGTCTCCACGATGGTCATCGCACCCATCAGAAAGAAAAGAGTGGTGGCAGTGCTTCCAAGATGTCCTTCAATCACAGAACCCGCCGCGGCGGCGATGCCTTCGGGCGAGATTCCGGCCGGGAAGTTCCCCGGATCGAACATGTAAAGGGTCCAGCACGCGACCAGCATCAGCAAGGCTACAGCGGCCTTATTGACCTTGGTCAAGGTCTCCAAAGCAATACATAAGTATCCGATCACGAATACGATTATGATTGTAACAGTTAAGGTTGACATAAAATTTATTTATTTAAGTTTATAATTTTGATGGTTCATAACCGCAAGGACAGTCCGTCAAGATTCCAGCCATGGGCCTTCATGTCCACACGGCCGTTTTTCCGGAACCCGACACCTTCCTTTTTCAACAACACAACCTGTTCCGGCCAGTGCGGAACCGTACGGCCCTGACTGTCCACCACGCGATGGCACGGCAAACAGAGTTCCCTCTCCACTTCGGAAAGTACCTTCCCCACCTGCCTTGAATGATTGGGCTTTCCTACAAGCCAGGCTACCTGTCCGTAAGTCAGCACCTTTCCACATGGAATGGATGCCACCACATCGTACACGTCTTGCCTGAAGCCACTCTTCTCTACCGTCATTTCACATATTTTCAAACAAGGAGTAAATATACAGCTTTTTTATATATTCATAACAATTTAGGGGAAAAATAAAAGATTTTCCGCGGATTTCCTTAATTTTGCCCTAAACCAAAGACATACGGATTCCATGAGAAAACTAGCATTATTGATTTGTCTGGGCACATCTGCCTGCCTTGTATACGGACAGCAGAATGTGTCGTTCCGAGAAGGGAGCATCGTATCCCCACAAGTGAATGAGGACCGCAGCGTGACGTTCCGCATAAGGGCACCCCATGCGGGCGACGTGAGAGTACAAGGAGACTGGGCGGCCGGAAACGGTCTGGGAGTAATGAAGATGGACGCCGACAGTGTGTGGACCTACACCACTCCGGAACTGCCTTCGGAAATGTACACTTACCGCATCGTCATTGACGGAGTGGCGGGACTCGACCCGACCAACCCTTTCACCAAACGTGACGTAGGATTCGTGTCGAGCGTATTCTTCGTAAACGGAGGCTGCGCCGACTACTATCAGGTACACGATGTCCCACACGGCAGTGTCTCGACGGTATGGTACCCTTCCGAACAACTGGGAATGTCACGCCGAATGTCCGTCTATACCCCGCCGGCATACGGACAGGAAAAAGACAAGGCATATCCGGTGCTCTACCTGCTGCATGGCAGCGGAGGGGACGAGACCGCATGGGTGGAACTGGGCAACGTGGCACGCATCATGGACAATCTGATTGCGGAAGGCAAGGCGGAGCCGATGATTGTGGTGATGCCCAACGGCAATCCGAGCAAGCAAGCGGCACCGGGCGAGACCAGTGAGAATCTGGCCTACAAACCGACCATGACCAACCTGATTCCGGGATCGTACAAGAACGGACGATACGAGACGGCTTTCCCGGAAATCGTCAGCTTCATCGACCGGAACTACCGCACCATCCCCGACAAGGCTCACCGCGCCCTGGCCGGACTCTCCATGGGCGGATTCCACACACTCTACATCGCGGCCAACTCCCCTCAATACTTCGACTACATGGGGCTGTTCTCCGCCGGACTTGACATGAGCAATGTGGACACGTCGCAACCCGCCTACCGGAATCTGGACGAGAAGCTGAAAGCGTTGCAAGACTCAGGCTACAGACTGTTCTGGATAGCCATCGGCAACGAGGATTTTCTCTATCAGGCCAATCAGGATTTCCTCAGGCGCCTGGACAATCTGGAATTCGACTACGAATATCATGAATCCGCACGCGGACATCTATGGGCCAACTGGAGGCAATATCTGCTGCAATTCGCCCCACGCCTGTTCAAGTAAGATAAATCATTAAAAATCAAGTCATACCACTAAAAGACCTCAAGCCATTCTCATCCTTGGGAAAACGTCAAGGCGTTTTGATCAAAACGCCTTGACGTTTTAGTTGAAACGCCGAAGCGTTTTTAAAAAACGTCAAGACGTTTTTCGCGTACAATTATTTTGCCGGAAAAACAGGTTCCGAATAGCTTTTCTGAATATTTCTCAGTATCTTTGCACCCAATACGAACATTTTTTACATTACACAATATGCAGGAAAAAATAATTATCCTTGACTTCGGTTCACAAACCACACAGCTCATCGGACGCCGTGTGCGCGAACTGAATATGTATTGCGAAATTGTTCCCTACAACAAGTTTCCTCACGATGACCCGTCGGTAATCGGTGTCATCCTTTCCGGAAGCCCGTTCTCTGTGTACGATGAAAAGGCTTTCAAGGTCGACCTTACCGGTATCCGCGGCAAGTACCCTATTCTGGGCATCTGCTACGGCGCCCAGTTCATGGCGTACACCAACGGCGGAAAAGTGGAACCGGCCGGCACCCGTGAATACGGACGCGCGCATCTGGCGAAATTCGACCACCAGAACCCGCTGCTGAAAGGCATTCGTGAGAACTCTCAGGTATGGATGAGCCATGGCGACACCATTACGGCTATCCCAGACAATTTCGAGATTATCGCCTCGACCGATAAAGTGGCCGTCGCCGCTTATCAGGCCAAGAACGAGAAGCTTTGGGGAGTGCAGTTCCACCCGGAAGTGTTCCACACGGAAGACGGCACACAGATGCTGAAGAATTTCGTGGTGGACATCTGCGGAGGAAAACAGGACTGGAGCGCGGCTTCGTTCATCGAAACCACGGTAGCCGCATTGAAGGAACAGCTGGGCGATGACAAGGTGGTGCTCGGACTGAGCGGAGGCGTGGACTCGTCGGTAGCTGCCGTGTTGCTGAACAAGGCTATCGGAAAGAACCTGACCTGTATCTTTGTCGACCACGGCATGCTCCGCAAGAACGAGTTCAAGAACGTGCTCCACGATTATGAATGCCTGGGCCTGAACGTGATCGGAGTGGATGCCAGTGAGAAATTCTTCACCGAGCTGGCGGGAGTGACCGAACCGGAACGCAAGCGCAAGATTATCGGAAAGGGATTCATCGACGTGTTCGATGAGGAAGCCCACAAGATTCATGATGTGAAATGGCTGGCTCAAGGCACCATCTACCCCGACTGCATCGAGTCGCTCTCCATCACGGGAACCGTCATCAAGAGCCACCACAATGTGGGCGGTCTGCCGGAAAAGATGAACCTGAGACTTTGTGAACCGCTCCGTCTGCTGTTCAAAGATGAGGTGCGCCGTGTGGGCCGCGAACTGGGAATGCCGGAACACCTGATCACCCGTCATCCTTTCCCGGGACCGGGTCTGGCCGTGCGTATTCTGGGGGATATTACCCGCGAAAAGGTGCGGATTCTGCAGGATGCCGACGACATCTTCATCCAGGGACTCCGTGACTGGAAGACAAAAGACGCTGACGGCAATGAGAAAGCACTCTACGACCAGGTATGGCAGGCAGGAGTCATCCTGCTTCCGGTGCAGAGCGTGGGAGTGATGGGCGATGAACGCACCTACGAACGTGCCGTGGCCTTGCGTGCCGTAACCAGCACCGACGCCATGACCGCCGACTGGGCACACCTGCCTTACGAGTTCATGGCCAAAGTGTCGAACGACATCATCAACAAGGTGAAAGGCGTGAACCGCGTCTGCTACGACATCTCGTCAAAACCGCCTGCCACAATCGAGTGGGAGTAAAATCCTTCGATGATAGACCTATACAGCCGAGCTTCCTGTCTCTCCCAGAATATGATAAGAGACAGGAAGCTTTTGTCATCTTATATCTCCGCCTATGGCGCGGAACACAACCTCAGACAAAGTCGCCATCACTTTTTCCGTCTCTTCAAAGCCCAGCCGTGAATGCATGACAAAAACGGCAAGTGTGTATCTCCGCCCGTCAGGCAACAGGAAAAATCCGACATCGTTTATGGCAATCCACTCTCCATCCGCATTCCGGTCGGATGTGCCTGTCTTGTGACCGACCCGGACACCCGTATCACGCACAGGAAAAGGAAGTCTTGACATACCCGTCCGGCATTCGAGCAAGGTGTTCCGGACGAAATGGGTATAGACTGTATCTATAGGAAAATCATCGTTTACGAGCCGGTCCATCAAACGGGCAGCCGCCAAAGGAGTGCTCCAGTTATTATAGCAAGCCGCCGGATCCACGTGCATATCGTTTTCGGTCTCACTCAACGAAAAGTCTGAACACCCGATTGAGCGAAGAAAACCGTCCACCGCGGATACTCCACCGATATAATCGAACAGAATGTCGCAGGCATTGTTGTCACTGAGCTGGAGAGTGTATGCAAGCAGTTCAGCCACGGTAAGACAGACATCCCCTTCCGGATATTTATCACGCAAAGGGCTGTAGGTGTCAGGACGCAAATCCTCTTTCCTGACATGAACCGGAGCAGAGAGCGGAAGGTCGCGCTTGTCCAGACAAGACGCCACTGCCAAAGCCTGATGGTATTTCATTACGCTCATCAGCGGATAGCGCACATAATTGTTCACGGTCAGCGTATCTTTTCCGTCTACCACAACCGCTACTCCCACTTGGGCCGGAACATTCTCTATCAACCGTCCGATCCGTTCCCTCAATCCGTCGTCTGCCCTTATCGGACATCCCCAGATACCCAATAAAAAAACAAGAAGATATTTTCCCATCATTACAACTTATTCTTTACACCGGCAAGGCACACCAGCACCCATAACTGGTTTTCCGCGCCCGGTGTCTCCGCGTTCAACAAAAACCGTCCGCGAAAATAATGATTATCCCTTCAATGTCCAAAACTTCACAACAATTATCCGTTGCTTTTTCGGTTTTTCCCGATTTGTTCGTATATTTGGCAATTAAATATTTTTTCATAAAACCTAATTACTTACTAAAAACTTTTATTTTATGAACAGACTTACAAAGTACGCCTGCATGTTGGCGGCCATAGCCGGAATGACGGCTTGCTCGAGCGGCCAGAAAGTGCAAGGGGATTATGGAGTGATTCCGCTCCCGTATGAAGTGAACGCACAAAGCGGCGCACCGTTTGTGCTGAAATCATCTACACCCATCGTGTATGATGAAGGGAACGCCGAATTGGAACGTGTGGCACATTTTCTGGCAGGCTATATCAAGGATGCTACGGGACATGAGCCGAAAGTAAAGGCAGGCAATTCCGCAGAAGGTATTCGCCTGACCATCGCTACAGATATCGAAAACCCGGAAGGCTACCGTCTGACAGTGAACGAAAACGGCATTGAGATCGCGGGCGGAGCTCCGGCCGGTACTTTCTATGGCGTGCAGACACTGCGCAAGTCCATCCCTGCCAATGCGAAGGACATGCAAGTGGAACTGCCTGCAGTGACCATCCAGGATGAACCGCGCTTCGCCTACCGTGGCCTGCACTTCGACGTGTCACGCCACTTCTTCACCGTCGACTCCGTGAAACGCTTCATCGACATGCTGGCTCTGCACAACATGAACACGCTGCATTGGCACCTTACCGACGACCAGGGCTGGCGCATCGAAATCAAGAAATATCCCAAACTGACACAAATCGGATCACAACGCAAGGAAACCGTCATCGGACGTAACTCCGGGAAATACGACGGCATCCCTTACGGCGGCTACTACACGCAGGACCAGATCCGCGACGTCATCCAGTACGCCAAGGAACGCTTCGTGACCATCATTCCGGAAATCGACCTGCCGGGACACCAGCAGGCTGCCCTGGCGGCTTATCCGGAACTGGGCTGTACGGGCGGACCGTATGAAGTATGGACCCAGTGGGGTATCTCTGACGACGTGATCTGTGCAGGCAACGACCAGGCAATGGAATTCCTCGAAAACGTGCTGGCGGAAGTCATCGAGCTGTTCCCGTCGGAATATATCCACATCGGCGGTGACGAGTGTCCGAAGGTACGCTGGAAGACATGTCCCAAATGCCAGGCACGCATCAAGGCGGAAGGCATCCGCGCCGACAAGAACCATACGGCTGAAGAGTATCTGCAGAGCTACGTGATTTCACGCATGGAGAAGTTTGTGGAAAGCAAGGGACGCCACATCATCGGATGGGATGAGATTCTGGAAGGCGGTCTCGCTCCGAACGCTACGGTAATGAGCTGGAGAGGCGTGGACGGAGGTATCAAGGCTGCCCAGATGAAGCACAACGTGATCATGACCCCCAACACGTATCTCTATTTCGACTACTACCAGTCGACCGACACCGAACACGACCCGCTGGCCATCGGAGGTTATCTCCCGCTAGAGAAGGTCTATTCATTTGAACCGACCGACGGCATACCTGAGGACTACCAGAAATACATCATCGGTGTACAGGCAAACCTCTGGACGGAATACATGCCGACATTCAGACAGGTGGAATACATGGAAATGCCGCGTATCAGCGCACTGGCAGAAATCCAATGGCGCCCGAAGGGTGAGAAAGACTATGAAGAGTTCATTCCGAGACTGGTCCGCTTCACCAAGCTGTATGACCAGATGGGCTACAACTACGCAAAACACATTTTTGACATCAGAGCGACTTTTGAGACTGACAGTGAGAATGGAGAAATCGTAGTGACCCTGAGCACAAAAGGTGACGGTGAAATCCACTATACACTGGACGGCACGGAACCCGGTGCGGAAAGCCCGAAATACGAGGCTCCTGTCCGGATTAAAGAGAATGCGGAAATCAAGGCAGCCGTAGTACGTCCGAACGGTGACAAGAGCCGTATCTTCTCCGAAAAGATATCATTCAACAAAGCTACGGCAAAGGCTGTCACACTGCGTGAGGCTCCCAGCAAAGGATATGATTTCAACGGAGGACCGGAACTGACCGACGGATTGAGCGGAAATGACAATTACAAGACAGGACGTTGGCTGGGCTTCCAGGGAAAAGATATAGACGCGACAATTGACCTGAAAGAGCCGATGGAATTCAGCAAAATCTCCTTCAACACGAACGTGGTGAAAGGTGACTGGATCATGGGAGCGGAAGGAGTGACCGTAAAAGTCTCTGATGACGGGAAAAACTTCAAGCAAGTCTATTCAAAAAGAATCCCGACCCTATCCAAGAATGACAAGGACGGAATCTATCCGCATGAGGTGACCTTTACTCCTGTAAAGGCACGCTATGTGGAAGTAATCATCAAAAGCGGCAAGTTGCCTTCATGGCATGGAGGTGCCGGAAATCCGGCCTACGTTTTTGTAGATGAAATCAAGATAGACTAATCAATGGCAAATGAAAAGTGGGACGTGCCTTCCCTGCACCGGGATGCACGCCCCACTTTTTTGTATCCGCCTTTCCGGACATCAGTCATCAATGTCAATTACACGCATCTGGTTATCGAAAGTGATTTCCCACCGGTTGGAAAGTTTCACCTCATACTCGTGACGGTCACGCTCAATCTTCAGCACTTTCGCATCGGGATAGTTGGTCTCCACATACGTCCTGATAGCCTGTGGAATAATGGCGGCAGGCACACCGTTGATCTTGCAGCTCACTTCGGTCCAGTCGCCCGACTTGTCGAATTCCAGCTTTTCACCGTTCGTAAAAATCACATCATAACTCTTGTCGAACAATTCGGTCTCCTGCTTTGCCAGAGCTATCTTGGCATTCTTGAAATACGTGGAGATGAACGTCTGCGCCTTTGTAGGCAACTGCCCGATCTGAATCGGCTTGTCATTGTCGGCCATAACCACTGTAGACATTGCAAACACGCTTACCAATAAAACAACTAACTTTTTCATACGGCTCATTTTTTAAAGGGTTATACATTTGTTTCTTTTTTCTATCACAAAAATGCGCACTGAATCTGAAAAGATTCTGAAGAAACGCACTTTTTCCAGAAAAAATTATTCAGAAACCGAGAAAACATGCTCTCCCTCCTGAAACCTGTATGACACTTGAAGCCGATAAGCTTTGCAGATGGAGTCAACCAGCGCCAACCCCAGCCCGGTAGAACCTTCTTTCGATGACGCCCCCTTATAAAAACGGTCGAACACACGCGTACCGTCAAGCGGTCTGTCACCCGTATTGCGTATCTCAAACACATGTGAAGTGACATAAACATTCAACTTCCCATGTTCCTGCCCGTGGACAAACGCGTTTTTCAGAAGATTGGTCACCAATACAGAAGCCAATGACTCGCTCATTTCAACCTTGAAACTTTCCTCTATATCTACACGGACATCCATGTTCCGATAGGCATACACTTCCTCATAATCTTTCAGATAAGCCAGTAACAGCTCATCCAGACAAATCAGTCTGATGTCACCAAACTGACGGTTGTCAATTTTACACAACAAGAGCAAGGATTTGTTCAGGCGGGTCAGGTTTTCAAGCGTCTGGTGCGTCTTCATGAGTTCAGAAAGCTGCTTTTCGCCCAACGACTCATCTTCCATCATCATCTCCAGCCGGTTACGGCAGATGGCCAACGGTGTCTGCATCTCATGCGACGCATTTCCGATGAACAGCTTTTGCTGCTCAAACAGCTCATGGCTTCTATCCGAAGCCGAATTGATGGCCTGGTTCAGCTTGCGAAACTCCACAATCGGCACTTTCTCGTCCAGTCTCACGCTTGTATCGCCCAGATGATAATCCTCCAGCCACTTCAGCAGATGATACAAAGGTTTCATGTTACGGTGGAACACCCACGCATTCACAGCCAGAATCATCAGGAAAAGCAACACATACAGAAACACGATCCACCCCAATATAGCCCGCTGAAGATCGTATTTCTCAATAGTGGGCGTATAGACCACAAGCTCCATATAGCTCCCGTCTCCACGCTGGAAAATGGTCATCAGCACACGCGCCGGCTCTTTCTCCGACCTTTCCGTAATATATACCATCTCATCACGGTAAGAAATACGCGGATACGTGTTGGCATAAGTCTCGCTCACCTCATACAAATAATACTGATTGTTCGAACCGTTGCTCGAATCGGGCATTTCCTCTCCCGAAAGCGAACGGATAATCAACGACTCCGCATACGCTCCCAAAGAGTCGTCCACCTCGTCATTCACTTCTTCCATGACAGCCAGATAAAACAGGACAGCCCAACAGGTCAGGATTACGATCAATGCGGCCGACATGCGCCACATCACCAGATGAAACAGCTTCATTCCACTACGAATTTATACCCGATTCCATACACCGCTTTCAGCTCAGGAGTAGCTCCATGTTCCTTGAGATGCTTACGAAGATTCTTGATCTGCGCATAGATGAAGTCGAAGTTATCCACCTGGTCAATGTGGTCCCCCCATACAGACTCCGCCAATGTGTTTTTGTTGACAAGTCTGCCGGGACGCGACATGAAATAGAAAAGAATATCATATTCCTTCCGGCTCAAATCCACTTCTTTTCCCCCGATCAACACCTTGAACAGCTCAGGAACAATCTCGATGTTCCCATAGCGGATCTTCCTTTCCCCTTCCCTCATATTCCGGCGGAAAAGACTTTTCAACCGGGCATGAAGTTCTGCCAGATGATAAGGCTTTGGCAAATAATCATCAGCCCCCAAGTCAAGTCCCTTCACCTTGTCCTCCAACGAATCCTTTGCCGAGAGGATAATCACATTGGTGCGTTTTCCCATCGCCTGAAGTTCATTCAGGAGGTCCAGGCCTGAACCGTCAGGGAGCATGATATCGAGCAGAATACAATCATAATCATAATCCTCAATCTTACGCAAGGCCGTCATATAGTCCGGTGCTTGTGATACCACATAACGTTCTTTCTCGAGCGAGCGTGTAGTGATTTCACGCAAGTCCGCATCATCTTCCACCAACAGGATTTTCATAACATCATTGTTTTTAGACTCCACAAATATAATCTTTTCAAGTCAATGAAAAAACACTCTGGATAAGAAAGAATACAGACACAAAAAACTCCCGGAAAAGCAAAAGCTTATCCGGGAGGCTTATCAGATATCGTCACGCGGAAACGATGGAATTATTCATTGAACCAACGCACATAGCAGAAGTCCTGACGATGTGGCAATTCCGCATTCTTCGGGAACATACGGTAAGAAACCTTGAAGCTGCCCGCATTCGACAAGCTTGTCTCCAACTGGAATGTAAACAAGTTGCCTTCTCTCTTCACCACTTTCATCGGAGTGACAGAGTAAATATATTCCTTACCTTCCGCATTGGTATAAGTAACAACCATTTCAATGCCGACAGCATCATTCAATCCCTTTTCGTCAACCACACAAGTAATCGTGTAATCCTTACCACTTTCCACATTGCCTTGGCGCAATTCCAGATCCTTATTCAAGGAAACAATCTGAATGGAATCCCATTTGGAAACCACTTCTTCCTTCCATGCAGCCAATTCCTTCGCCTTCGCATAGTCGTTGGCAATCAGTTTGTGATAACGTACGGCCTCTTTGTTGTAGAACTTAGAGAAGTAGTCATCAAGCTGACGCTTCATTGTATAATGAGGAGCAATCTGAGCGATGGAGTTCTTGATTGTTCTGATCCATCCTTCTGAATACCCTTTCTTGTTACGCGCATAATACAACGGCAGGATTTCTGTTTCCAGAATGCTGTAGATAGTTGCGGCATCCAGCTGATCCTGATGTTCCTGATTCTGGTAAGTACGCTTTTCCGTCAACGCCCATCCAGCACCTTCACGATAGCCTTCCAGCCACCAGCCGTCGAGTACAGAGAAGTTGATGACGCCGTTCATCAATGCCTTTTCGCCTGATGTACCTGACGCTTCGAGCGGACGGGTCGGAGTATTCATCCAAATATCCACACCTGAAACCAAGCGGCGTGCCAGTTTCATGTCATAGTTCTCAAGGAAAATAATCTTACCCAAGAATTCCGGACGCTTGGAGATTTCAACAATCTTCTTGATCAATCCCTGACCTGCGCCATCATGCGGGTGAGCTTTTCCAGCAAACAGGAACTGCACCGGATAATCAGGATTGTTCACAATCTTAGCCAAACGGTCAAGATCTGTAAACAACAGATGAGCACGCTTATATGTAGCGAAACGACGGGCAAAACCAATCAACAAAGCGTTCGGGTTAATCTTATCCATCAAAGCCACTACACGTGAAGGATCACCCTGATTTTTCAACCAGGAATTACGGAACTCGTTACGGATATAATTGATCAGCTTATTCTTCAAAGCTACACGCGTATTCCAGATTTCCTCATCGGGTACATTATAAATACGTTCCCAGATCTTAGGATTAGACTGGTCGAACATGAAATTCTTGTCAAAATATTTGCCGTAAAGAGCTTTCCACTCAGAAGCACACCATGTCGGGAAATGTACACCATTTGTCACATAGCCCACGTGATTCTCTTCCGGGAAGTAACCTTTCCAAATACCGGAGAACATAGACTGGGAAACCTTTCCATGCAACCAGCTCACACCGTTCACTTCCTGGCAAGTGTTACAAGCGAAAGTAGACATACAGAAACGTTCGCTGGAATCACCCGGATTTGTACGGCCCAAATCCATCAGATCCTGCCAGCTGATGCCCATACGCTGAGGATAGCCACCCATATATTTACCGAACAGACCTTCATCAAAATAATCATGACCAGCCGGAACCGGAGTATGAACAGTATATAAAGAAGAAGAACGTACCACTTCCAAAGCTTCATCAAACGACAATCCGCTTTCCACATAGTCACACAGACGCTGGACGTTACACAATGCGGCATGACCTTCATTGCAATGGTAAATATCCTTCTTGATACCCAGTCTCTTCAACAAGAGGACACCACCGATACCCAACAGTATCTCCTGTTTCAGACGGTTTTCCCAATCACCTCCATAAAGCTGATGAGTGATAGGACGGTCATACTGGCTATTCAACTCATTATCCGTATCAAGCAAATACAGAGGTACACGGCCCACGTTCACTCTCCATACAAAAGCGTGCACATAATAATTCAGATACGGCACGTCCAAAACCAACGGCTGGCCGTTTTCATCGTTCACACGCTCAATGGGCAAACTGCCAAAATTCTGAGCCTCGTAATTGGCGATCTGCTGGCCATCCATCGAAAGACTCTGAGTGAAATATCCGTAACGGTACAAGAAACCGATACCACACATATCTACATTACAATCAGAAGCTTCCTTCAGATAATCACCGGCCAGGATACCCAAACCTCCAGAATATATCTTCAAAACATGGGTCATACCATACTCCATGCAGAAATAAGCGACAGACGGACGGGAAGAATCCGCTTTTTCATTCATATACGCCTTGAACTTGGCATATATGCCCTGAATTTTCCCCAAGATCTCCTTGTCTACAGACAGAGCCTCCAACTTCTCATAACTCAGACGTTCCAACAAAGCAACAGGATTCTGTCCTACCACACTCCACAGTTCCGGATCGAGTTCTTTAAACATTTCAATTGCATCATCGTTCCATGACCACCAAATATTGCGGGCCATTTCTTCCAGCATTTTCAATGAGTCAGGAATACGAGATTTTACAGTAACCTCTTTCCAGACAGGAGCATTCGCACAATTTGTTTTAATTCTCATATCTCAAAAACTTTAAAATAATACTCTTAATTTATTTATCAGCGGAAATACGCTTTTCCTTATTCCGCAAAGCCACATCATAAGCCTCATAATAATAGCGGATGAAATGTTTCCACAATGCTTTCTCCGCAATATTCGACGCCTTCTTACGGATAGCTTCGATTTCTTTTACATCCAGATCCGAGAATTCAGAAATAGTATCTTTAATAGTGTCCGCAACCTCAGAATAGTTATAATCCGTACGATGAATCACTTTCACTCCATCCGCCAGATTTCCATAATGCCCCAGTTCACTGTTTACCCATAATCCGAAACCGGCAAGGTCCGTCGTAATGGTCGGTACATGAAAAGCCACACTTTCAAGTGGAGTATATCCCCAAGGCTCATAATAAGAAGCATAGACAGTCAAGTCATTCCCAATCATCAGGTCATAATACGGCATGTTAAACAAGCCATCATTTCCATCCAGATAGCAAGGCACAAAAATCACTTTCACCTTAGTATCCACTGAATTTGACATATTCAGATATTTCAACATATCTAATACTTGGTCATGACTCATATTATGCAGCCAATGCGTAACGAACGGTACATGCAACGGAGTATCGAATTTCTCATTGCTCTGCATGCGTTCCTTTAAATCCTCCCGTGCTTCACCTACCCATCCCGGTACATTAATAAAAGCAAGCACTTCCTTTTTCAGATTCTTGTCACGCGTAAGACGATTCAATGCCTCCAAATATACATTGATACCTTTATTCTTAAACTCATAACGGCCGCTGGTACCCACAATCAAAGTATCGTCATCTAAATCTGTCCCCAACAACTTATTGGCCAGATTCAACATAGCCGCACGCGCTTCCTTTCTTTTTACCGCAAAGTCATCTCCTTTGGGTACAAAATCATCCTCAAACCCGTTTTTCAGAATAACATCAGCCGGCTTGTCAAGCAGTTCCTTACACTCATTATTCGTGATATCACTCACTGTCGTAAAGCAATCCACATTATGGGCTGTCTGCTTTTCAATGGAATGTTTTGACTCCATATTCAGCTCACGGGCCATCTGGTCGCCATTATAAGCAAAAAGATAATCGTATAGGGGTTTGCCGTTGCCTGCGATAGAACGGCCGATAGAAGTAGCGTGTGTTGTAAAGATAGTCGCGATTTCAGGCACATTTTTTTTTATATATAACGCGCCCAATCCTGTCATCCATTCATGAGCCTGATAAATCACCTTATCCGTTTTTTTCAGATTAAAGCGATAGAAACTTTCCACCACTTTCCCTGCAGCATAAGAAAACATAGACGCTTCGTCATAATCTCCGTAAGCATGCAATGAATCTACTTGAAAATCCAACCATACCTGTGTGTAGATATCATTCTTCTGTTCATAGTATTGAGAAAAATCCACTAAAATTGCGATTGGATGCCCCGGTATATTCCATCGTCCAATCCGAATTTTCAAGCCATCTCTTTTTTCCGCATGTTCTTTCCATGCCTTCAACGTGTCATCATCTGGCGTAAACAAAGGATTCGTCTTATCCTTCCAAAAATCAGGGCCTATAAAAAAAACCTTATCCGGAAAAGCTTCCTGCATGGTCTTAGCCCGTGTAGACAAGACTGTGTAGATACCACCTACTTTGTTACATACTTCCCAACTCGATTCAAAAATGTAATCAGGTTTCAAAAGCTGTTTCATCATACAATAATTTTATTCCGCGCAAAGTTACAAAAAACATTGAATCTGAGCAAGAAATAAATAGAAAACTAAAATATGACGACGAAAGTCCGCCCTTATAAAGGACCACACAACCCCATTACACATAAGACATTACTTAAAAAACACAAAAATCCAGGGGACATCGAAAAGACGCTGCCAACCACCGATTTGTAAAGCGGAGATGATAACAGGATCCTGATGTGCATAAAAAGCAAAGTCCCCCGCC